>NZ_JBVVAJ010000037.1:0-44723 GCF_055792805.1 Microvirga sp. HS2 | reverse complement strand
GCGGCGGAACACTGCAGCCCCTTCGGTCCAGTCCCATTACAGAACCTTCCTCCCTACTACGGGCTGCTCCGCCCCTGTGCCCCGCATCGGTACTCGGGTCCTTGCGGTTTTTGCCGCTTGGACGTCTCCCTTGGCAGCGGGACGACAGGTTCTCACGTTCCGTACAAGAGCCTGATCCGGCTTCACGCCGCCTACATGCCGGATGTCGCTCGGGCGGTCTTCAGGACAGCCCCCGAACTGATCCCGGGGCCTCGACGACTTCCCGGTTTTGACATCACCTTTGGCATTTCGACACGTCATCAGCGGTTCGCTTTCGCTCGCCTCTCCGGATTGTACCTGACGGGACTTCAGCCCCGCCTTTGGCTGCAACGCTCACCACGGTCGCTCTTGACGGCCGCAGCTTGCAGGGGTTTGAGGCCGACACCTGACTGCAGACCTCGAGGGGCCAACCCTCATCTCTTGTACAGCTCCACATCTCCTCCTTCAGAAATGTGTTCGTGACACACCGTCGAGATGCCACCTTCTGGTGACCGGGCGCCTGCGCCGATTGAACTGCTCCAGCAGGAGCGGGGCATAGTGGACGGTCCAGCGATGAATGGTCGTGTGGTCAACGGAGATGCCGCGCTCAGCCATCATCTCCTCGAGATCCCGCAGACTAAGGCTATAAGCGAAATACCATCTTACGCACAGCAAGATCACTGAGCGGTCGAAATGACGTCCTTTGAACATCGTGCACCTCCGGAGCTGACCGGAGGCATAGACCGAACGCAGTTACTGATGGGTTTGCAACAAATCCTCTCCCGATGAGCTTTGGTCTTGTCTCCGCCGCCTATGTGGCGGCCGCCATCCTGTTCATCCTCTCCCTCGGTGGCCTGTCGGGCCAGGAGAGCGCCAAACGCGCCGTCTGGTACGGCATGGCCGGCATGGCGCTCGCCGTGGCCGCGACCGTGCTCGGTCCCGGCGTCGGCAACTACGCGGTCATCGCTGTCATGCTGGTGATCGGCTCCTGCCTGGGCTGGTACGTGGCCAAGAAGGTCGAGATGACCGCGATGCCGCAGCTGGTGGCAGCATTGCACTCCTTCGTCGGTCTCGCGGCCGTGTTCATCGGCTTCAACGCCGACCTCGAGCTCACCCGCGTGCTCGCCCTCGACGAGGCCTCGCGGCAGGCGCTCACCGGCTTTGCCGGAGTGCTGGCGCACAAAACCGGCGTGGAGATCGCGATCCTGCGGGTGGAGGTGTTTCTGGGCGTGTTCATCGGGGCGGTGACGTTTACCGGCTCGGTGATTGCGTTTAGCAAGCTCGCCGGCAAGGTTGATGGCAAGGCTCGCAAGCTGCCTGGCGGCCATGGGTTGAATGCAGTGGCCGTCTTGGCTTCGCTCGTCCTGCTGGTGCTGTACGTCAACGGTGCTGGTATCTGGGCTTTGGTGGCGATGACCCTGCTGGCGTTCTTCATCGGCTACCACCTGATCATGGGCATCGGCGGCGCCGACATGCCGGTGGTGGTGTCGATGCTCAACTCCTACTCCGGCTGGGCCGCCGCCGCGATCGGCTTCACCCTCGGCAATGACCTGCTGATCGTCACCGGTGCTCTGGTCGGCTCCTCGGGTGCGATCCTGTCGTACATCATGTGCAAGGCCATGAACCGCAGCTTCATCTCCGTGATCCTGGGCGGGTTTGGCGCCACCACGGGTCCGGTGATGGCGATTGCCGGCGAGCAGATCGCCATCGATGCCGATGGCGTGGCCACAGCCCTGGAGGAGGCCGATAGTGTCGTGATCGTGCCCGGCTATGGCATGGCCGTGGCGCAGGCGCAGCAATCGGTGTCGGAGCTGACGCGCCGACTCCGGGCCAAGGGCAAGAGCGTGCGCTTTGCCATCCATCCGGTGGCCGGCCGCCTGCCGGGGCACATGAACGTGCTCCTGGCTGAGGCCAAGGTGCCCTACGACATCGTGCTGGAGATGGACGAGATCAACGACGACTTCGCTGACACCGACGTGGTGATCGTGATTGGCTCGAACGACATCGTGAACCCGGCCGCCCAGGAGGATCCGAACAGCCCGATCGCCGGCATGCCGGTGCTGGAGGTGTGGAAGGCCAAGCAGGTGTTCGTCTCAAAGCGCGGGCAGGGCACCGGCTATTCCGGGATCGAGAACCCGCTGTTCTACAAGGAGAACACGCGCATGTTCTACGGCGACGCCAAAACCAGCATCGATCAACTCGTGCAGGTGATCTGAAGCTCACCGTCGAAAGGATCGTCTTGATGATTCTTCTCCGCCGATCCAATGCGCCATCGCTTAAGATCCTGTTGCTGCCGGGGTAGGGTGATCGCGCCTCCTATGTGACCGGTGCGAGCATCCGGGCTATCGGTGGCCCCGTCCGCTCCGCGTAACAGGTACAATAAAGAGTTGCTGCTCGGCTCCATGCCGAGCACAAATAGTGTGCTGTTTACTCAGGCCTCCACTCGTATCCGTAACCTGCCGTACCCCCAAGAACGCGGTTTATTTGACGAGAAGTCCAGTGTTCGACATTAGTTTGTACAACTTGGCCTGGCTCGTGGTCGCGCTGCTCGCGGCCGGCGCTCTCACCGGGCTCCTCGCGGGCGTATTCGGCGTCGGCGGCGGCGCGGTCGCGGTGCCGATCCTCTATGAGCTGTTCCGGATGCTCGGGGTGCCGGACGAGGTGCGGATGCCGCTCTGCGTCGGCACGTCCCTCGCCATCATCATTCCCACCTCCATCCGCTCCTTCAATGCGCACCGCGCCAAGGGCGCGGTCGACATGTCGATCCTGAGGGTGTGGGCCGTGCCCGTCGTGCTGGGGGTCGTGGCCGGCAGCTTCATCGCGCGGTTCGCGCCGGCCGAGCTGTTCAAGGGCGTGTTCGTGGTGGTGGCGGGCATCTCCGCCATTCGCCTGCTCTTCGGCAAGGATACCTGGCGGCTCGGCCTCGACATGCCCGCCAAGCCGGTCATGGTGGCCTATGGCGGGCTCATCGGCGTGCTCTCCGCGCTCATGGGGATCGGCGGCGGACAGCTCTCCAACCTGTTCATGACCTTCTACAACCGGCCTATCCATCAGGCGGTGGCGACCTCGTCCGGCCTCGGTGTCCTGATCTCGATTCCCGGTGCGATCGGCTATGTCTATGCGGGCTGGCCGCACATGGCGGATTACCCGAACGTCGTCGCCTTCCAGCCGCCCCTGGCGCTGGGCTACATATCGCTGATCGGTCTTCTTCTCTTCATTCCCACCAGCACCTGGATGGCGCCCGTGGGCGCGCGGCTCGCTCATCGCCTTTCGAAGCGCCGGCTCGAAGTCGCCTTCGGCATCTTCCTGGTGCTGGTCTGCGCCAGATTCGCTGGTAGCTTAATGTCTTGAGGGTTCTGTCGTAAATCCTGACTGAAGTTGAAGGGCAGTAACGAACTTCGCTCAGCTTCATACTGCGAGCAGTTTGATCGGCACTGTTAGGGGAGGTGCTGACAGATAAGATTGATGCGCGGTAGCATACGGAATGCAGCTCGTCTCTTCTGCTTGTCACAAACTTCCACCCGAGAGCATCCGGCACGCTGTCTAGCTGCACATGCGATTCACCATCAGCCACCCAGATGTTGCGGAGCTCCTGTCCGAACGCGGGCTGGAGATTTCGTGCGAGACCGTCCGATGGCGGGTCCTCAAGTTCGGATCTGCCTTCGTCCGCAACTTACATCGGCTACGGCCTCGTCCGACAGACACTTGGCAATATTTGGACGAGATTGTCGTCTCCGTTCAGGGGCAGTGCATGTATCTCTGGCGAGCCATTGATAGCAATGGGCGAGATCCTGGACATTCTCATACAGTCTGGGGGAGATAAAGCAGCCGCCCTAAAACCTATGCGCACACTGGTGAGGAAGCAGGGTTTCGCAGCAAAAGTGCTCGTGACCGATAAACTGCCGTCCTATCGAGCAGCACTCCGGGAACTCGCTTTGACAGCTCACCATGAGCAAGGCTTGCGCAAGAACAAAAGGATAGAGAACTCGCATGAGGTGATGCGACGACGCGAGCGGAAGATGGAGGGCTTCAAATGATCCGGACTGGACCAGCGTCTCCCCTCAGTCCATGCCTCGGACTACAAAACCTTCAGCCATCAACTCTACCTCATTTCCCGCCGCACCCTACGCCTCTTCAGAGCTGCAGCAGCGGAGCAGTGGACGAATGCAGCTGCTGCCGCTTGAAGAGGGCTGAGCTCCTAGCTTCTCGGCAAGTTCAACCCGTTCTCATGATAAGGCCCCCTCAGAGAGCGGGTGATATGCGTCCTCCGAAGTGAAGTCTAAACGGGGATCGAGCCTTTCTGAATGAGTTCAGAGAGAAGCGCGACTGCTCCCGCCGTCCAGACCTTCCAGGCCAGCTCTGTATGTATGTCCAGCCATGCAAGTCGGACATGAGCAGAGAACACTCATGTTGTATTTCTCAGAATCTACGATCGCAGCTTGACATTGCTTTGCTTAAAGCTTCAAATATCTCGAAAGACAGAAAATATTGGGGCTGGGGCAGTTCGAGATACCGATTTACAAGTGCAGCCGAAACCCAATTCGGGCAGGTCGGGCGCTTGGAGAACTGGACACGTGCAATTAAGGGATCAGGAGGTCTCACCATGTTGCGCTCAACCAAGATTTTCTGCCATGAGGTTGTGCCTCAACTCGATCGCCGCGCCGTTCTGGCCGGGCTCGCAGGTCTCATCACTCTCACCCCTCTCGCCAGCGCCCATGCAAAGGACGAACTGCCTCTGGCCAACCTTGTTGGACCCGATGGGCAGGCTTCCGAACTCGCACGATCTATGACAGGCCAGACAGTCAGGATCCGGGGCTATCTGGCACCAAGCCTCGATGGACGTGAGTTCGCCCTCTCCGAATCCTCGCCAGGTGCCTGCCAGCTCTGCGGCGCGATCCATGATCCGGGTGCGACGATCACAATCCGTTCCGCTTCCACCGAAGGCGCTCTGCCGATCTTCGAACCTGTCCTCGTTGAGGGCCAACTCGCGGTGACCGGGCCAGCCGCTACAGTAGTCCTGTTAGACGCCAAGACGCGCACGCTCTGAGCCTGCACAGTTCTCCTACTCGAGAGACCAGGAACGTCCATCATGATCAGCATTCGTGCGCGTCACCTCTTGACCGCCAGCTTTCTGCTTGCCGGCTCCCTGCTCGCTGGATCGGCCTGGGCACAGCCTGCCGATCTTATCCTTCACAATGGCAAGATCGTCACCGTCGACAAGAACTTCACCACCACCGAGGCTGTGGCTGTCCGCGGCGATCGCTTTGTTGCCGTTGGCGATAATGCAACCGTGCTCAAGGAGGCCGGTCCCAATACCCAGATCATCGATCTCGACGGGCGCACCGTCGTGCCGGGCCTGATTGATACTCATCTCCACATGTCGATGGCGGCCTTGAACCGGCCCGCCGTTAAGCTGTTGGAGGCTCGCTCGGTTGACGACGTGAGGAAGCTGATTGCCGAGCGCGTCGCCCAGACGCCGCCGGGCCAGTGGGTGATCGCCTCATCCGGTTGGCATGAGAGCCTGCTCAAAGAAGGACGCCTCCCGACCCGCTATGAGCTCGATGAGGTCTCGCCCAACAATCCAGTGTTTATCCCCCGCGGCGGACACGTTGTCACCGTCAACAGCAAGGCCCTTGAGCTTGCTGGGATCAAAAAAGACACTCCTGATCCGAAGGGCGGGGTGATCGTCCGGGATCCAGCGACCGGTGAGGCCACTGGCGTCCTTCTTGAGACGGCTGCGTACTTCGCTCGCCGTGCTCTCCCGCCGCCTCCCTCGCCCGCCGAGCACACACGCCTTCTCAGGGAGGCCATGCGAGAGCTCAACAGCTATGGTCTTGTCTCTGTCGTCGAGCCCGGAATTGATGAGCGCACCATCCAGATCTATGCGCACCTGCGCGACGCTGGCGCGATGACAATCCGCACGGATCTTCTCTATCGTGCCCTCACCAAGGAGCAGGTGCAGAAAGGTCTCGCACAAGCCTCACTTCGCTCCGATGACATGCTTCGGTTTGCTGGAATCAAGTATCCGCTCGATGGCGGCGTTGAGGGAGCACGCCTTTATGAGCCCTATCAGATTGTGCCGGGGGAACAGCCGGACCCCAACTATCGCGGCGTCCTCCTTCTGCCGCCAGGAGGAGAGGATGAATACGTCGAGGGCCTTAAACTCGCCGCTGCGGCCAAAGTCCAGGTCCAGACCCACGCCGTGGGTGACGAGACGATCGACGTCATCGTGCGCTCCTATGAGCGGGTTAATTCCGAGATGCCGATCAAGGACCTGCGCTGGACGATCATGCATGTCTTCCTCCCAACCGAGAGCGCGCTCAAGAAGATGAATGAGTTCGGCATCATGGCGACCGCACAGGACCACGCGGTGCTTCTCGGGCACAACCAGCGGCGGTGGTGGGGCGACAAACGATCAGGCTATGCCATCCCAATCCGTGCAATGCTCGATGCAGGTGTGCATGTCGGCGGTGGAACCGATGGCCCGGTTGTTCCTGTGGATCCGTTCCTGTCGATGTGGTGGATGGCAACCCGTGGTACGCTCAATGGGTATCAGCTTGGGCCAGAACAGGCGATCACAGCCCGGGAAGCACTTCAGCTCTACACCATCAACAACGCCATCGTCATGGGTGTGGAGAAGGACAGGGGCTCCATAGAAAGTGGCAAGCTCGCAGATCTGGCCGTTCTGTCCCAAGATATCCTCTCCGTACCGCCACAAGAGATCCGGGACACCAAGGCTTTGATGACTATAGTGGGCGGAGACATCGTCTACCGGTCAGGGATCTAAAGGCTAGAGGCACCCTCGCGGCCTGGCGAATCCAGCGCGGTCATGGCCCGGCAATGAGCCAGACCGCCTTTCAGATAACGTTTGGTCAAAATAATGGGAGGACGAGCGATGGCAGACATCTCACGTAAGCGCGGGAAAGCCGGCCCAGGGAACATCGGCCGCCGTGATCTCCTGCGCGGCGCAGCCGCAATTGGTGTCGCCGCAACCGGGATCGTATCTGCGGGTTCGGCAACCCGGGCCCAAGGCTCTACAGTCGGCCGCGGAGACCCAAGCCGTCCACTCCTCATCCGGGGCGGTCATATCCTCTCGATGGACACGGCCGTCGGGGATTGGGCTCAAGGTGACGTGCTCATCCGGGACGGCCGGATCGTCGATGTCGGCTCGAGACTGGATGCACCCGGCGCCGAGATCATCGATGCCTCGGATACGATCGTCATGCCCGGGTTCGTCGATACGCATTCCCATCTCTGGAATGCGTTCTTGCGCGGTTCTGTGAGGGGCGACGACAGAATCCGCGGGTACTTTCCCACCACCAATAGGGCAGCTCCATTATGCACGCCTGATGATGCCTACACATCAGCTCGGCTCGCGAGCATGGAGGCCGCTCTCTCAGGCGTCACCTGCATCAACAACTTCTCGCACAACACCCGCTCCGTGGCGCATGCCGAAGCCGAAATCCGCGCATCGATGGACGTCGGCACGCGAACTCGTTTTTCCTACGGAACGCCTGGTCGAGGAGAAAAGCTCGATCGTGATGGTGTCGCCAAAGTGAAAGAGCAATGGGGCTCGGAGACCGGTCTCTTAAAACTCGGCGTGAATCTTCAACTTCCTCCAGCGGAAGTCCTCATGTCAGGTGGTGAGGATGCCAACTTTGTAGAGGAGATTGAGTTTGCGCGAGCGCACGGTCTGCCGATCTCACTGCACTATGGCAACACCGCACACGGGCTCGTCAGCTTTCTCGACCGGCGCGGTCTGCTTGGTCCGGACATTCTGATGATCCACACCCAAGGGTTCACGCCCGAAGAGCGGGCCACCATGGTCGCCAGAAACGTGCAGTTCTCGATGTCGCCAGCCATTGAGATCCCGTATTCAACTGTCCGGAACGGCTACATCCAGTTCGCGGAGCTGGAGCAGCTGGGGGCGAACCTCAGTCTCTCTGTAGACGCTTCTAGTGCCTCGGCAAACTACGATTTCTTCACCGCTATGCGTGCATTGCAGTGGTCGCATAAGCAGCGGTCGGACGTGGACAGGACGCTGGAACCAAAGCGGATCGTCGAAATCGCGACAATTGGCGGGGCGACAGCTCTTCAGCTCGATCAGGAAATCGGATCGTTAACATCGGGTAAGCGGGCTGACATCATTCTCATCCGAAAGACCGACATCAACATGGTGCCGGTGATCGACCCCTACTACTCCCTCGTATATTCGGGAGGACCAGGGAACGTGAAGACTGTCATTATCGACGGCAGCATCGTGATCCGTGACGGGAAACATAAAACACTGGACATTTCCGAGGTGGCCAGGGCAGCCGACCAGGCGGGTCGCGCGATGCACGCGAAGCTGGAACAAATTATCGAAAGCGGCAAGGAAGACAGCGCCGGCATGAATAGAAAGGGCTGACAGATCGCCAGTGAGAGGCGCAGGGAAGACGTCGTGCTCTCGTCTGCGCACTGGTTGCGTCGCAAATTTGGAGCAGAGACGCGAAGATGGCCGACGCTCCGTTACAGGTCAGGCGGCAAGCAAATCGAACTGCTCTGCCAGTGAAGGCTGCGGACTGCAGGTATACTTCGCCTGTCCTTTCCGCATCATGTGTACCATCTCAATGCCATCCAAGATCGCCCGAGCGGACGCCATCGATTTGAATCCGAGCATCGGTCGAACCCGCCGCTTAATAGCGCGATGATCCTGTTCGATACGATTGTTGAGGTAGCGACTCTGCCGGATTCGGATTGGCTTCAGTCCGCGTCTTGACCGATCCTGGAGCCGGTCAGTGGTATCGCAAGATAGGATCGCCTCGTTCGTTTGGCTGCCATCGATCACGATCTGCCCGGGCCGGCCGTGGCGCTTGAGCGCCTTGCGCAGGAAATGCTTGGCCGCGGTGAGATTGCGCCGCTCGCTGAACCAGAACTCGACCGTATCGCCATTGCTGTCGATGGCGCGGTAGAGATACGTCCAACACCCGCGGGCATTGATATAAGTTTCGTCGATATGCCACCTGCCGATGACCGAGCGCTTGCGCCGATTGAACCGCTCCAGCGATTCGGGCGAGTAACGAACAACCCAGCGATGCACCAACGCGTGGTCGACCGAGACACCCGGCTCCGCCATCATCTCCTCCAGATTACGGAGGCTGAGATTGTAGTCCAGATACCATCGGACGCAGAGCAGGATCACGGATCGATCAAAATGCCCGCCCTTGAATATCACGCACCTCCAGAGCCTCCGGATGCGTATACCGAACTGAGTTACCGGTAGGTTTGCGACATGTGTGGACGCCCAGCAAAACGCAAGAGAAATCTTCAGGTTTGATGAAGCGCGTGGTCAGATGCGGACATGTGTGCGGCCTCACATGGGGATTTGTGAGTCAACGTTTTTCAAATCAGGTCATCCGTCGATCTCCAGCGTCCGTTTTGGATCTCAGGTCTAAGCCCTTGCATGATCTGGACCGCTCCCAGTCCAGTTCAACCTCACATTCGGTCGCCGCTCAGGTCGGCTGCACCACGATCCCGCTTGCGGCGGAGAGGGCTCAGGAGGACGCGACCCTTCTTTGCTACGGCGTTTTCAGGCCAAGCCGCACATCGGTTCGTCCACCTGGATCCACCGGGATCAATCACACCCGGAAGATTGGAGTAAGGGGAGCACCGGGAGCTAGGCTGTCTTTATGGCCGCGCCCTCAATCGCAACCCCGGCGGTGACATACTTCCACAGCGCGATCAGGAGCTTTCGGGCCAGAGCCACGATCATCGTTTTCCGACCGCCGCTGCCCTGGAGCTTCACACGCGCTTGGAACCATTGGGTCAGCCGGGAGTGCGGCTGATGGCGGATCCAGAGCCAGGCCAGCTGGATCATGGTCGTTCGCAGCCGTGGATTGCCCGCTTTCGAAATGCCTTGCTCATGGCTGATAGACCCACTCCGCCACGGCGTGGGAGCCAATCCGGCATAAGCGGCGACCTGCTTGCGACTGGAAAACGTCCGGAACAACCCCTCCGACCAGAGCACATGGGCAAACTCCGCCCCGAAGCCCTTCAACTCCATCAACATTGCCGTCGCGGTGGGAGCCTCACGGCTCTGCTGCGTCGGAGACAGCACGACATCCCGCTCAGCCTCTACGGCGCTGATCTGTTCAAGGGTCAGTTCAAGGCGATCCAACTCGCGGCTGATCTGAGCCTTCAGCTGCTTGGGCAAGGGGCGGCCATCTCCGCTCCGCAGATCGTCAAGGCGGGTGCGGCGGTTACGATGCAGAGGTTTGTAGTCGCGGATACCCTGCGCGAATAGCAGCCCCTTGATGCGATTGACGTGTTGAACCCGTTCGGCAATGAGGGTCTGGCGCTCCCGACCAACGCGGCGGCGGTCCTCCTCCTCAGGTGTGGGGGCGTGGACCATGGCACAGACGCGCGGCTCACCGCGCTTGTAGGCCAGCAAGGTGCGCACCAGGGCCTTGGAGTTGCTTCGCTTTTGATACTGCTGGCGAATTCATCATGCTGGGACGGGAGCCATCATGAGCCTGGTAAAGGCGGATTGCCGGGTTCGTGCGAGCGGCGTGCCAGCGAACCAGGCCCCTAATCGGATGAGGTTCATGGCCGCCGCCGTCAGTACGTGTTGCAGATGTGTTTTGGCGAGGCCGAGATAGCGCGAGCGCCGCAGATGCAGGACCCGGACGCCCGCTGAGATCGTGCCCTCGATGCCAGCCCGCCACTGATATTCTCGTGCGAAGTTTGGCTGTGCTTCACGATCCCGAGCCGCCTCCAGCGTCTCGTGTTCCTCGCGTGGTCGGAGCGTGAGCAGGCGCCGCCCGCTTCGGGTATACTGTGTCTTCAAGGGACAAGGTCGACAATCTGTTGTCGAGAAGCGGACTTTGAACGCGGTTCGCCCCTGATGGTAGTCGGGGCTCCAGCTCTTGCTCTGATGCCCGGCCGGGCAGGTCGCGACTTCCCGCTCCCAATCGAGGAGGAAGTCCTGCACCGTGAAGCCTTCTCCTGAACGGGCCTGCCACTGATAATCCTTGGGAGCCGGCCCTAAAAGCGTGACGCCTTTCTTCCTGCTGCCCACAAGCTGGTCGGCCGCGACATAGCCGGCATCGGCCAGATGAGTCTCGGGCAACAGGCCCTTGGCTTCGAGCGCCGCATGGATGTCTTCGAGAGCGTCGCGATCAACGACAGGGGCCGGCGTGGTCTCCACATGCGTGATCAGGTGCGGTCCGCCCTCGTCGCATGCCTCGGTCAGATGCACTTTGTAGCCAATCCAGATCGTTGATTGCTTCCTGGCGTAGTGCACCTCCGGATCATAGGGCGAGGCGAGCATCAGCAAGGAGGGTGGAAACCCCTCCTGGTCAGTCCGCCACCGCATCCGAAGTGGCGCCTCAGTCCCTGTGGCCGGAGCATTGTCGATCAGGCAGAAATTCTGGAGCCACGCCTGCCGCAGCAACTCAACGGCCGGGATCTGCCGCAGCCATATCGGCGCGTCAGGAGCCATGATGGCCGCAAGCAACTGATCACCATCGCGACCGATCTGCTCGGCATGGGCCCGCCGCTTGGCCTCGCCTTGCGGCACTTCATGATCGCCAGCTCGCCGGTCATATCGCTCCAGCCAGGCAGGTTCGGCTTGAGCGCGCAGCCACTCGGGAGCCACTGTCGCCAAGACATTCAGGGCAGCCCGCAGCGTCTCGGTCACACATTCGAGGCGGTTCAGGAAGCGGACGGCACCGAGCACATGGGTGGAGTCGGTGCGCTGCCGGCCCCGGGCCTTGAGTAGCTTCAGGTCACGGCACAGCGTCAGGAGAGTGTCGAGCAGATGCTCCTCCGCGCCGCCTGCCACGAGACGGCCGCGGAACTCGCTGAGAACCGAAGCGTCGAAGCCAGGATCGGTCAGCTCCAACCCCAGCAGGTACTTCCAGTCGATGCGACCGCGGACAGCATCGGCCACCCGCCGGTCGGAGAGGTTCTCGGCGAACTGGAGCAGAGTCACCAGCGCCAGCCGCCACGGGCATTCCGCCGGTTGTCCGCGTTGGGCGAAGAGCGGCGCGAACTGAGCGTCGGTGAAGATCGTTCGAAGATGGTTGCGCAGGCACAGATAGGGATTGCCCTGGGGAAAGGCTGCACGGGCGACGGTCGCGGTCGAAGTCGGAACATCACCACTCACGGTTGGGCGGAGCGACATGGAACCCTCCAGATCTGGACCCAAGCCCCTGCAGCCCCAACGCTGACCGCGCCTCAACCGCTCCACCGGATAATGAATTCGCCAGCAGTATCTGTTCCGAAGCAAGACCAGTTGCAACCCGCTACGAGAAGACGGCCTCATCGTTCATGGGCATACTCTGTCTCGCCGCTGCTCTCGACTGGCTCAAGACCTAACAGGCCGTAGGTCTAGGTCACCAAGCTCTGCCGCGCTTGTTGAGGTCCTGCCGGTGGTCAAGGCGGTAAAGTCGCAATCGGGTCCTACGTCACGCCCGCCGCCTTCGCCTCGCGGCGGCGCTCGTGGAGAATCCATTCGGTATAGCCGTTGGGCTGCGCCGCGCCCTTGAACACCAGATCGCAGGCCGCCTGGAAGGCCGGGCCGTCAAAGCCGGGCGCCATCGGCCGGTAGAGCGGATCGCCCGCATTCTGCCGGTCCACCACTTCCGCCATGCGGCGCAGGGTCTCCATCACCTGATCCTGGGTCGTGATGCCGTGGCGCAGCCAGTTGGCGACGTGCTGGCTGGAGATCCGCAAGGTCGCGCGGTCTTCCATCAGGCCCACATCGTGAATGTCCGGCACCTTCGAGCAGCCGACCCCCTGGTCGATCCAGCGCACCACATAGCCGAGAATGCCCTGGCAATTGTTGTCGAGTTCCTGCTGCACCGCGTCAGGCGCCCAGTTCGACTGGGACACCGGAATGGTGAGGATGTCGGACAGCTTGGCGGGCGCGCGCGACTTCAGTTCGGCCTGACGCTCCTGCACGTCCACCTGATGATAGTGCAGCGCATGCAACGTCGCGGCGGTCGGCGACGGCACCCAGGCCGTGTTCGCTCCCGCCCGCGGATGGCCGATCTTCTGCGCCATCATATCCGCCATCCGGTCGGGCGCCGCCCACATGCCCTTGCCGATCTGCGCATGGCCAGGCAGACCGCAGGCCAGGCCCACGTCCACGTTGTTGTCCTCGTAGGCCTTGATCCACGCGGTCGACTTCATGTCGTTCTTGCGGATCATCGGGCCAGCCTCCATCGAGGTGTGAATCTCGTCGCCCGTGCGGTCGAGGAAGCCCGTATTGATGAAGAAGATCCGCTCGCTGGCTGCCCCGATGCAGGCCTTGAGGTTCACCGTGGTGCGGCGCTCCTCGTCCATGATTCCCATCTTGAGGGTATTGCGGGCAAGCCCCAGCATGTCCTCGACGGCGGCGAACAGGTCGCTGGCGAAGGCCACCTCGTCCGGCCCGTGCATCTTGGGCTTGACGATGTAGATCGAGCCCGTGCGGCTGTTGCGGAACGCGCCCGTCCCCTTGAGATCGTGAATCGCGATCAGCGCGGTGACCGCCGCATCGAGAATCGTCTCGGGAATGTCCTGCCCCGCCTCGTCCAGAACCGCATCGGTGAACATGTGGTGGCCCACGTTGCGCACCAGCATGAGGCTGCGGCCATGCAGGCGCACCTCGCCGCCGTTGGGAGCGGTGTAGACGCGGTCCGGATGGAGCTTGCGCTCGATCACGCGCCCACCCTTCTCGAAGCTCTCGATGAGGTCGCCCTTCATCAGCCCGAGCCAGGTGCGGTAGACCTGCACCTTGTCCTCCGCGTCCACGGCAGCGACGCTGTCCTCCAGATCCATGATGGTGGAGATGGCCGATTCGATCACGAGATCGGCGACACCTGCCGCATCCTCGGCTCCGATGGGATTCGAGCGGTCGATCTGGATGTCGAGATGCAGGTTGTTGTGGCGCAGGAGAACGGACGAGGGATTGGCCGCGTCACCCTGATAGCCGGCCAGCTGGGCCGGGTCCTTCAGTCCAGTCTCGCTGCCGTCCCGGAGCTTCACCACGAGAGCGCCGCCGCGAAGCGCATAGCCCGCAGCATCCTTGTGGCTGCCATTGGCGAGGGGCGCGGCCTGATCGAGCAGCTCACGGGCGTAGGCGACCACCTTGGCTCCGCGCACCTTGTTGTAACCGCCCGAACGCGTGGCGCCGCCCTCCTCGGGAATCGCGTCCGTGCCGTAGAGGGCATCGTACAGGCTGCCCCAGCGGGCGTTGGCGGCGTTGAGCGCATAGCGGGCATTGGAGACCGGCACCACGAGCTGCGGCCCGGCGATGCGGGCGATCTCGTCGTCTACGTTCTGCGTCCTGACGGAGAAATCCTCCGGCTCTGGCAGCACATAGCCGATCTCGCGCAGGAAGCGCTCGTACCCGGCCGGGTCGAAGGGCTGTCCGGCGCGGGCGCGGTGATAGTCATCGATCTGCGCCTGGAGCTTGTCACGGATGGCCAGGAGCTCGCGGTCGCGCGGCGCGAAGTCCCTGACGAGGTCGGCCAGGCCTGTCCAGAAGGCCTCGGCCCCAATGCCTGTGCCGGGCAGGGCCTCCTGTTCAATGAAGCCGTGGAGCGGGCGAGCCACCGAAAGATCAGCGAGCGGGTTGTAGGACGGTGAGCTGTTGAGGGGCGATTGATGACTCATTGTTGTCTCCGGCACCCAACTTCCAAGCACAGGTTGGTTTTTCCACGTCATTGCTACCCTGCCAGTCTTGTGAAATGAATGGACAAAGACCCGAAACACTTTCTCCGCAAAATTGACAATGCACGATCAAAGCGATCTGGAGATTTATGAGAGCGTTGTCCGCACCCAGAGCATGACCCTGGCCGGCCGGGAACTCGGGCTGTCGACAGCCGTCGTTTCGAAGCGCCTCAAACGGCTGGAGAACCGGTTAGGAGCCCAGCTTCTCCACCGCACGACCCGCCACGTTGCCCCAACAGAGACCGGGCGAGAGTTCTATCTGCGCATCGCACCCATCGTAGACTCGATCCGCGATGCCGAAGCTGCCGCTTCACAGGGAATGCGGCTGCCCCGCGGAACACTTCGCCTTTCGGCGCCGACCTCGTTTGGCAGAATGCATGTGGCGCCGCATCTATGCGATTTTGTCAGAGGCCATCCCGGCCTGAATATCGATCTTGAGCTTTCGGACGAGTTCGTGGACATCCTAGCTGGACAATACGACTTAGCCATCCGGATTGGTGAGCTCAAGGACTCCCGGCTCATTGCACGACGGCTGGCGCCGGTCCGGCGTGTGCTCTGCGCTGCGCCCACCTATCTGGACCAGGCAGGACGTCCCGCAACGATCGGTGACCTTACCCAACACATTTGCCTAGCCACCAAACACCAGAGCCCTCTGCGTCTGCAGGGACCGGAGGGAG
The DNA here is from genome assembly GCF_055792805.1 of Microvirga sp. HS2. NCBI lineage: Bacteria > Pseudomonadati > Pseudomonadota > Alphaproteobacteria > Hyphomicrobiales > Methylobacteriaceae > Microvirga > Microvirga sp. HS2. The sequence continues at coordinate 29,331 of NZ_JBVVAJ010000037.1, read as the reverse complement.
CGGTTTCGATTCCCGTGAAGGGGCCTCTCCAGACCAATTCGAGCGAAGTTGTGCGCGAAGCAGTAATTGCGGGACTGGGTATTGCTCTTCGATCCACTTGGGATGTCGGGTCAGAGCTGGCATCCGGTGCCCTGGAGGTGGTGCTCCCCGAGTATCATGCCTCGGCGAAGGTGGGTGTTTATGCGATTTATCCCCAAGCGGAGTTCATTCCAATAAAGGTAAAGTCATTCGTCGACTTCCTGCATAGGCTCTACCGAAGACCGTACTGGGAGGAGGCAGAGTGACTGATACCTTTCAACCCTTCTTCAGCGGATCTTGAGAGCTTCCTCAAGACGGCCCGAAGGCGGCGAGACCGCGGGCTGGCCCGCCTCAACAGCATGTACGGCTTGCTACGTTGAGAACCCGCTGTGGGGCAATGGATATGCCGGCTGCCTTGGTGTCAACAACACGGAACGCAACCGATGGAACGCACGGCCCATGCTCCGCGACGAGTTCGCTACATAGGTGTCCATCTCCTTATTAACGATGTAGTTCATATCTGAGGCGAGCTGAGGCTGTCGGGTGCTTCTCCAGCAGCAATGGCCGATCGTTCCACCACGTCGTTGACGGTACCTTTCAAAGGGTTACCGGCACATTGAGAAAGCCCTTAAGCAGCTTGGCAACAGTATAGCTACCACGTGTGGCCATCTGCGACTGAACCCGGGCAGCCTCCCAATCCATCGAGGGGTCCTCATTTTCGACTGCAAATGTAACGACGCGCGTGTGATTCCGCGAGAAATTAGCTATGATATTTTGCTTGTTATGTGTATTATGATCACATTACATATTTGCATGCGGCTGAGCATTAATACATTGTGATCTATGGAATCCTTACCTAAACGAACGATGGGCGCACTTGAGACATCTATGACAGTCAAGGAAATGAACATAAGGACGCGAGGGAAGCATCCGATTGAGGATCTCATTTACGACCGTTTTATCGATGCGATTACCGATAAGCATCTCCGCCCTGGAGAACACCTTAACGAGGTGAAGCTTGCTGAAGCCTATGGAGTGCCCCGATCACGAGTCCGGCGAGTTCTTGAGCGCCTTCGCGACGAGGACGTTGTGGTCTTCGAGCTTAACCGTGGAGCTTTCGTTTGCCGTCCGACAGTTGAGGATGCCCACCATGTTCTTGAGGCGCGTCGCGAACTCGAGTGTATTGTCGTTAGATTAGCTTGCCAGCGCGCGACTCCAAATGACATCGCGCGTTTGCGCCTTCATCTGGAGGAGGAGCGCAAAGCATACCTCGAGCGCGATCCCAGATCGTACCGTATAGCGGGTAATTTCCACTTTCTGATTGCAGAAATAGCTGGCAATCCAGTGTTTGAGAGAATGCTGTCTGTCCTCATCCGTCGGGGCATCCTAATCCAATCGGTGTATGAGCGAAATAATCGCGTTCTCTGCCTAACGCATGAGCATTCAACCCTAGTTGAGCATATTGCAAATAACCGTCCGGACGAAGCCGCTGCAGAAATGGCTCATCACTTCGAGCATATTATTTCCAGTCTCGAGCTGTCTGAGAATCGGCGCCTAGAGGTCGATGTCTACGAATTTCTTCAGACTTGAGGCCCACTCGGCGGCTTCCCAGGCGCTACCGATCAGAATTGGTGCGATCTCTACCAGCCGTCGAGGGCGGTCCGTCCACTCAATACATTCCTAGGGCTTTGACGGAGCTGCGATGCCAAATGATCACGAGCTTACGCATTGCGTAACAGGTACATTCACGAGGCCGGCGAGTAGCCTCTGTAGATCCTACTGCATGATTGTGGACGTGGGAAGTTGTTGTGCGACAACTTCCAGTATGACGGGTGTGGGCGGCCGGTAGCCTAAAGATGACTGTGGCTGCACGCGATTGTAGTACTCTCGCCAGGCGCCGATGATCACCTGAGCCCCCTCGAAGCTCTATAAGACCTCCAGCCTCAAGCGCTGGTCCCGGAACTCGGCTCCGAGATCGTAGCCCCCTTTCAGGCGAGCGCGAAAGTCTTGCCTTGGGCGAAGTGCACCCCGATCGGGTGCAACTTGGCGATGGCCTGCTCCGAACCGAACCTCTTCTTCGGCATTGGTAACTCCTTGATTCTAGATCCATTCTCTCAATCAGCCTGGTCCCATTTCACTCAGTCAAGTCACTTTGGCATATCCAAATCGCTCTCTTATCCCACTCAATAGCGATGCCGTGGTGACGAAAAGGCCTTTTGGCAGATGTGGGCGTGGTCTTCAGAGTAGGCGGACAACAAGGCATATAGACTTAAGAATATAAGCGTTGAGGATGGCTTGACGGGAACCAAATCATGAGAGCACACTCAAAGTGCACGCAATTTTGCGCACAATTTTGATGAAGGTGTGAAATGCCGCTACTATCACCGTCTTGGCCGGAACGCGATCTTGTCGGGTACGGAGAGAGACCGCCGACCGGACTATGGCCAAACGGCGCACGCCTCGCAATCAATGTGGTCGTTAACTACGAGGAAGGCTCCGAGCGCTCTTTCGCGATGGGGGATCCAGATCAAGAGCCGATGACAGAATGGGGCAGCTATGCTTTTCCAAAAGACATCCGGAACCTCGCGATGGAATCCATGTACGAGTACGGTTCACGGGTTGGTGTCTGGAGAATCCTTAATTCCTTATCCGACGCCCAAATTCCTGCAACTTTCTTCGCTTGCGCTGTCGCCTTTGAGCAAAATCCAGCAGTGGCCCGTGCCGTAGTCAAGGCAGGCCACGAAGTCTGTAGCCATGGCTACCGATGGGAGGAAGTTTTCCGTCTGACGGAAGAAGAGGAGCGGAGGCATATTCAGCTCGCCGTCGAGTCATTCGAGAAAACGTGCGGTACGCGCCCCATCGGATGGTACTGCCGATATGGAGCCAGCGTTCGGACTCGCCGTCTCATCGCAGAGGAAGGCGGCTTCCTCTATGATTCCGACGCCTACAACGATGATGTTCCTTACTTCCAAATGGTGGAAGGCCAGCGACGCCTTATTGTTCCCTATACCTGTGACGTCAACGATATCCGCTTCTGGAACTCGCCGGGTCTGTCCCAAGCCGAAGACTTTTTCGCATACATGAAAGAGACTTTTGAAGTTCTCTACGCGGAATCGGCCAAAGGACCGCGCATGATGTCGATTGGTCTACATCCGCGCATGATCGGGCGGCCCGGCCGCATTCGATCCCTCAAGCGCTTCTTCGATTATGCAAGGCAGTATACCGACGTCTGGTTCGCGACACGGGCCGATATCGCGAGAGCTTGGATCCAGCGGGAAGGGGCCAACGATGCATGAGGTAGTTACCGAGCCCATCAGTGTGGACAAGTTCCAAGCATTTGGGGACGTGATTTTCGATGCACCGTCTAGTGTGACACCACGGAATGGTCGGCCGGGTGCCGCAGCAGTTCTTGAACTACTTACCGCAAAAGGACCTTCGAACGGAGATCGCCACATCGTGGCATTAATGGAACGCCACCAGCATTCAACGCAAGCGTTCTTTCCCCTTCAGGTCAGCTCCTATCTTGTCGTGGTTGCGACAGGGACCAAGGATGGGAGACCGGATCTTTCGACGCTGCACGCGTTCCGCGTGCCGGGAACCGCCATCATACAATACCACGCTGACACTTGGCACATTCCAATGACTACTCTCGGAGGAACGGGTCTGTTCGCTATGCACATCCACAGGGATGGATCGGCCGGCGATTGTGAATTCATTGAAATTTCCCCAGTCGAAATACGGCTGTAGTGCGACGTTCCCAACTACGTTGGGCAACACCACCGGCGGCAAGCCGGCTTATCTGAGATCCAACTCTCAACAGGAGACACTGTGATGAGCTTAAAGAGATGGTCACTTACGCTTTCCGCCCTTGGTGTCGCAATTCTGACGACGACATCTACCGTCTCGGCGCAAAGCGCCAGCGAGACATTGATTGTGGCTGGACCACGGACACCGGAGTCTCTGGATCAAGAATATCCTCCGACGGAAGCCGGGCACGAGGCGCGCCGCAATATCTTCGAGCGACTCCTGGTTTATGGCATGAAAAAGGATGACAGCGGCGCCATGCTCGAGGATTTCTCTAAAATCGAAGGCGCATTGGCGGAAAGCTACGAACTCTCCCCTGATAACAAGTCCATCACTTTTCATCTTCGCAAAGGCGTCAAAAGCGCGGCCGGCAACGAGATGACGGCGAACGACGTCATGTGGACCTTTGAACGCGGCTGGAACATGAAAGCCACCTTCCACTGGTACATGACACAGATCTTGAAGATTGAAAGTTTCGACGCGTTCCAGAAGATCGACGACTATACGGTAAAGGTGACAATTCCCAATCCTTCGCTGCTTCTGGCTCGTCTTTGGGTTAACAACGACCTCGGCATCATTGACTCCGCTGAAGCAAAAAAGCATGTGACGCCTGACGATCCATGGGCGGGACGGTTCCTCTCGACTGACTCGGCGTCCTTTGCGCCTTACCATATCACTCGGTTCGCTCCGGGACAGGAAGTGATCTACGAAGCGAACCCCAACTACTACCGCGGTGCAGCCAAGCTGAAGAAGGTTATCTTCCGCGAAATGCCGACCTCCTCCAATCGGCTTGCGGCTCTCCAAGCGGGATCTATCGATGTAGCGGAATGGCTTACACCACGTGAGATCGCACTGGCATCCAAGGTCCCGTCGATTAAGGTCTGGCAGGTCTTCGGCAACTACACGCACCGCCTGGAAATGAACAATACCGTGCCTCCATTCTCTAAAGTCGAGGTCCGCCAAGCCTTGAATTATCTGGTGCCTCGCCGCGAGATCGAGTCGAGCGTCTACATGAACACTGCTCGGCCTACCAAGAGCGTAGTATCGGAGATCTATCCAGCCTACACCGAAGAAAAGTTCACCTATGAGGATAATGCCAGCAAGGCGAAGGAACTCTTGGCAAAGGCCGGCTATCCCGAAGGTTTCAAGACTGAGCTCGGTTATCGCACAGGAGAGCCCATTGAGGAGCAGATCGCCGTCATCCTGAAGACAGCTTTCGCACGAGCGGGCGTCCAAGTGGACCTTGTCAAACTGCCGGCCTCAAGTCTCGTGGAGCGCTACACCAAAGGCACGATGCCAATGTACTTCATCCGTGATATGGCGATCGTTCCGGATGCGGCCTACGTTGCAAACCTCTTCATTAACAGCAAGTCGATGGTCAACTTCGCAAAGTACAATAACGAAGAAGTCGATAAGTTAATCAACAATGCACTGACATCCACCGACGAGGCCTCTCGGGTGGCTGATATGAAACGCGTCCAGGACATTGTCATTCAGGAAGCACCCTGGGTATTCCTCTTCAATCCAGGGTATCAGCTTGCCGTCGGTTCCAAGGTAAGTGGCTTCTCCTGGTATACGCCAAACAGCAACAACTGGTACGATTTCAGCAAAAAGTAACCGAACGCGTGGTGCATCTCACCCTGCACAATTCGTTTGCCCGAACGCGGGATTAGGGGCGCAAGCGCCCCGATCCAACCTATAACGTCGCTTATTCATCCATTCTCGATCGTGGAGATCATACATGATCACAGCAGTTCGACGGGGGTGGCAGACGCTCCCGCGAAGCCTTCAGATCATTCTGTCGCGCCTCGCGCTCGTCGTCCCTCAAATGTTTGGTGTCCTTTTCGTCACCTTTTTTTTAATCCGACTGCTGCCTGGCGATCCCGCAACTCTGCTCCTTGGCAATATGGCGACACCGGAGGCTGTGGCACAATTGCGTGATCGATTAGGTCTTAATGACAGCATCTGGGCACAGTTCGTGGCCTATTGCAGCAACGTTCTGCGAGGCGACCTCGGCATCTCAATCTTCACTTCTAATCCGGTAACGGTCGACCTTATGGACCGCGCGCCCGCCACACTTGAACTCATCTTCTATGCGATGATCCTCACTGTGGTCCTTGGCGTCCTAATTGCAATCATCTCGGTCGTCCGTGCCGGTGGCGCTGTCGACATCGGTTCGCGGATCTATGGTCTCGCCGCAGGCGCAATTCCCGATTTCTGGATCGGGCTCATTCTGATCTACGTCTTCTTTACACTCCTCGGATGGGCCGCCGCCCCATTCGGCCGCATCGATGCACTACTCTCCGCGCCACCTTACGTCACCGGATTCTACACTGTCGATGCGCTCTTGGCTGGTGATCTGGAGACCTTTATGTCCGCAGCGGGACGGCTACTTCTGCCGGTGATCACGATAGCTACGGTCAACGCCGGTGCCTTGATGAAGATGACACAGAGCATCTTTTCCAGCGTTTGGCGGAGCGATTTTGTTCGGCATGCTCGCGCCTGCGGCGTTCCGGAAAACGTCATCGTACGAGCTGCGCTTCGCAACAGCCTGCCGCCGATCATTACGATCGTAGGCTTCCTCGTCGGCTTTCTCCTTGGCGCAGCCGTTCTCGTCGAAACTATTTTCTCGTGGGGCGGGCTTGGACAGTATGCAGTTCAGGCAGTCATGAGCAGCGACTATCCTGCACTGCAGGGTTTCATTCTGGTAGCTGCCGCCTTCATCCTGATTGTCTACCTCATCGTGGACATCCTCTATGAACTCGCCGATCCGAGGATAAAGATATGATCCGTCTGCCCCACGCACTCCGTCGACCGGCAGCAGTTGTTGGTCTGGCACTGCTCGTCCTGCAAATTGTCTTGATTGTTTTGGCGCCTACACTCAGTCCCTATTCGCCGGTGGAGGCTGACCCGCTCTCGGCCCTACAACCGCCCTCGCTGGCGCACTGGTTTGGAACAGACATCACAGGCATGGATGTCCTGTCGCGAGTCATTTTCGCGACACGGATCAACCTCCTGATCAGCGTCTCGTCAGTCGTCCTTGCGTTCGCGGTCGGCGTCCCGCTCGGCCTCCTCATAGGATATTATCGCGGCTTTGCCTCGAATCTTGCAATGCGGATCTTCGACTTCGTGCAGGCCTTCCCGATCTTTGTCTTAGGGATGGCGCTGGTGTCCGTCATGGGCCAGGAGATTTGGAACGTTGCGATCGTATTGGCGATCCTCTTCATTCCAATCTTTGCCCGTCTGATCCGTGCTGAGGTCCTCTCATTGCGCGAACGTCCGTTCGTCGCGGCTGCCCGCTGTAGTGGAGCGAATGATTTCGATATCATGTTCCGTCACCTCCTTCCCAATGCCTTGATGCCGGCTATGGTGCAGGTCTCCATCTCAATCGGCATGGCAATCCTTCTTACCGCAGGTCTTTCCTTCATCGGTGCAGGAGTTCGTATGCCGACGCCGGAGTGGGGGCTGATGGTATCGTCAGGGGCGCAGCAGATGATCCTGGGCGTCTGGTGGGTCTCCCTCTTTCCTGGCCTTGCCATTGTAGTCGCCGTGTTGTGCTTCGCGCTTCTCGGCGACGCAATCCGTGATCTCCTGGATCCCATGAAGGCCGGGAGAAAAACCGACGCGACTGTCCCAGCTCTCCCCGTTTCTGGAGAAGCCCGATGAGTGATTGCATGCCAATGTCACACGAAGCTCTACTCCGAGTTCGGGATCTGTCCGTCGTTTTCGAGGCGCAGGAGAGCGAGAAATTAGTTCTTCAACATGTCTCGTTCGACCTTGCTCCCAACGAAATCCTCGGCATTGTCGGGGAAACCGGCGCCGGTAAGTCTGTTCTGGCGAGAGCCATGATTGATCTCCTTCCTCCGGGCGCGCGTCGTACTCACGGCCATATCGCTTTAGAAGGCCGGTCTCTCGACGAGATGAGTGTGAAGGAGCGGCGCGCCTTACGCGGAGGCCAAATCGCACTTATCGGCACAAACGCAAAGGCGTTGCTCGATCCTGTCGAGACTGTCGGCAATCAGATTGTCCGGGTACTTCGAGCCCATCGTCGGATCTCGAAGACGGATGCCTGGAAGAAGACGATTCAGCTTCTAACGGATGTTGGGATCGTCAATCCGGAACAACGGGCACGCGCTTACCCACACGAGCTATCGGGCGGAATGGCACAGCGTGTTGTGATCGCAATGGCACTGATCACAGAGCCGAAGATTGTTCTAGCCGACGATGCCACACTGGGCTTGGATGCTACCGTTGCCGTTCAGGTCCTCGATATGCTCGTGGCGCGCTCACGAGAGAGAGGTGTGTCTGTCGTCCTCATCACGCATGATCTTGGCATTATCGCTCATTACTGCAATCGTGTGGCAATCATGCAGAGCGGTAAGATCGTCGAAATGCGTGATGTTTCGAGCTTCCTTCAGAAGCCGGAGACGCGATATAGCCAGGAATTGTTGGACGCTGCGAAGGCAAGACCGGTTCCCTCGGTGAGATTGGAAGGGTCCAGAGGGAAGCCCCTTCTCGAAGTTTCGGATCTCGTTAAGGTGTTTCCAGGCAGCCGGCCTGGAGAGACAGTGCGGGCTGTTGATGGCGTCTCCTTTTCAGTGAAGCGCGGCGAAACGTTGGCACTTGTTGGCGAGAGCGGCTCGGGCAAGACGACTATTGGTCAGTGCCTAGTTCGCCTTCTGCAGGCGACGGGTGGTAGCATCGTCTTTGACGGGCGGGATGTTACGCAATGGTCGGAAGGGCAATTCAGGCCCCTGCGCCGGCGAATCCAGATGGTATTTCAGGAACCCTATGTCGCACTGAATCCACGCTGGCGGGTGCGCCACCTTGTCGGGGAGCCACTCCGCATGCTGGAAAAAACGTCCTCTGCCGCGCGTCTCCGGCGTATTCATCATGTGCTGGATCTCGTGAACCTGCCATCACACTATGTAGACCTGTTTCCGCACGAACTCACCGCCGGAGAGCAGAAACGTATCGGTATGGCTCGTGCCCTCGTCACTGAGCCAGATTTCGTGATCTTCGATGAACCCACGACCGCGCTTGATATTCGTGTCCGTGGTCAGATCATCGATCTCGTGCGTGATTTGCAGAGCCGGATGCAGCTCTCAGCTCTGTTTATCACCCACGATCTCAACTCCGTCCGCTCGCTTGCGCACAATGTCGCCGTCATGAACCGGGGAAGGATTGTGGAAACCGGTATGATGGAGGATGTCTTTTCGGCTCCGAAAGATCCTTACACGGCAAAGCTTTTGGCAGCTGAGCTCCCCATCGAACATGAGGCTTCAATCCGGAATGTAACACCAACGCTGCGGCAGGGAGCACTTTAGTGAAGGATAGACCCATTTTAGTTACGGGGGCGTCCGGCTTAATCGGTCAGAAGGTGCTCTCTCGGCTAGCGGCTGAAGGGCGTAAGGCAGTTGGAATTGATCTAGCCGCCAAACCGGGAAATCTTCCCGTCTTAGTCGCGGACCTTGGAGACGTCCATCGCCTTCATGCTATCGCCGAGCAGGAACACATAGGCTCTGTAATCCACTGTGGTGCCGTATCGGGTCCAATGGTGATGATTGACAATCCCTATGGGATTGTGCGGGCTAACGTGGTGGGTACCGCAAATGTCATTGAACTTTCGCGGGTCCGCCGAATGCGGCGCGTCGTGTTCTGCTCCTCCACCAGCGTCTATGGCCCTACGCCTGAGCCGGTGGAAAGCTCGGGGGTGGTAGAGACCTCAATGCTTCGCCCTTCCCGTGTCTATGGAGCGACCAAGGTTGCTGCCGAGCAACTCTTGGCTGGCTACCGTCAGCAGCATGGCCTCGATGCAGTCGCCATTCGTCTCTCCTGGGTCTACGGCCCCGGAAGGACCACGGACTGTGTTATCCGCACCATGATCGAGAACGCACTAGCGGGCCGGCCAACGCGCTTGGCTTTCGGGCGTGACTTTCCGCGGCAGTTTATCCACGTTGAGGACGCCGCTGATGCGCTGTTGAAGGCGCATGATGCCGATATTTGTCCGGCCCCGGTCTATACCGCGACCGGAGATCGTTTCCTGACAATCGGAGAAGTTGCGGATATCGTAAAGACGGTCCTTCCCGGTGCCGACATTTCGGTCTCACCAGGACCGGATCCTGTCGACGACTTCCAGCACCGGTTTGATACGACGGCCATCGCGCGAGATCTCGGCTTTCGCCCTCGGTACACACTCGAGGCCGGGATCAAAGCTTACGCGATCTGGCTAGCAGCTTGCTGAAATCGAATCTATTTAGGAGATGATGATGAAAGACTTCAATCTTGCTGGACGCACTGCACTTGTCACAGGTGGTAGCCGCGGCATTGGTGCGGCCATTGTCGAACTTTTTGCGATCCATGGCGCGAAGGTTGGCTACTGCCAATATGGTGACGATAAGAACGCCGTGGCGCTAGCAAGTCGAATGGATGAAAAGAGAATTTCGGTTGCTCACACTATCTGCGATGTATCTAAGGAGGCAGATGTGGAGGAACTCGCTGCCTGGAGCAGAAATACACTTGGTCACGTCGATATCCTGGTCAACTGCGCCGGGATCGGAGGCGACCTGCTGTTCGAGGATGTCACGGTCGAGGCTTTCGACAGGATGATCGCAGTTCACCTTCGGGGAACATTTCTGGTAACCCGTCAGTTTTATCCGGCCATGGCAGAGCGTAGTTGGGGACGAATTATCAACTTCTCTTCGCAGCTTGCCTACAAGGGCGCACCTGGCCAGTCTCACTATTGCGCTGCTAAGGCCGGTATCGTTGGCTTCACGCGTGCTCTCGCCTATGAGGCGGCTCCTAAAGGCGTGACGGTTAACTCGATCGCGCCTGGCCCGGTCGAGACCGACATGCTAATGGGGTTGACTGACGGGTGGCGGGCGATGAAGCAGGCTCAGCTGCCGATCGCGCGCTTCGGTCACGTAGACGAGATCGCACCAACGGCTCTGCTCCTCGCCTCAGAGGCTGGCTCCTTCTATGTTGGACAGACGCTTTCGCCCAACGGCGGTGATGTGCTGCTCTGACGCGATTGGAGCTAAGGAATTTTCCAATGTATGATCTTGTTATACGTAACGGTCGTGTTGCGACTGCGTCGGACGTATTTCAGGCCGATGTTGCGATCCGTGATGGTCGCATTGTGCTGATTGGCGAGAAGCTGCCCGATGGGCGTGAGACGATCGATGCGGGTGGTTGCTTGGTGTTGCCCGGAGGTATTGACAGTCACGTTCATCTTTCCCAGCCTTCGGGTGAGGGCATCATGATGGCCGACGATTTCGAGAGCGGAACGCGATCGGCGATCTTCGGCGGCAACACCACCATCATGCCCTTTTGCCTTCAGCAGAAGGGCCAGGGTTTGCGCGAAGCCCTGAATGCCTACCACGCCCTCGCGGAGGGAAACTGCTACACAGATGTGTCCTTTCACCTCATCCTATCCGATCCGACGCCAGCGGTCCTCGGCCAGGAATTGCCAGCATTAGTGGCGGATGGCTACACCTCGTTTAAGGTCTTCATGACATACGAGGGATTGCGCCTGAATGATGCTGAGATCTTGAAGACCATGGACGTTGCCCGACGCACCGGAGCCCTGGTTATGGTGCACTGTGAAAACGAAGATGCTATCCGGTATCTGATCGGCCGGAAAGAGGTAGAGGGCGATGTTGCCCCGCGCGCGCACGCCACTACTCGGCCGGTGACCGTGGAACGGGAAGCGACGCACCGCGCCTTGTCACTCGCCGAGATTGTAGACGTGCCCGTTGTTATCGTCCATGTATCGAGCGGTCCGACAATCGAGGAGATAGCACGGGCGCGGAGCCGGGGCCTGAAGGTCATTGGCGAGACGTGTCCACAATATCTTATGCTCACGGCCGATGATCTCGATGGCATGGACTGGGAAGGGGCAAAATTCGTCTGCTCACCCCCACCGCGCGATGCCGCGAGCCAAGCGGATTGCTGGCGCGGTCTCGAAACCGGGGTCTTCGACCTCTTCTCCTCCGACCATTGCCCATTCCGCTACAACGATCCGGCCGGCAAGCTGAACCCGAAGGGGCGCACAAGCTTCCGGCATATCCCGAATGGCATCCCCGGTGTTGAGACCCGGCTACCGATTTTGTTCTCAGAAGGGGTGATGAAGGGACGTATCGACCTGCCTCGTTTCGTTGCACTGACGTCTACAAACCACGCGAAGACCTACGGTCTAGATACGAAAGGACGAATTGCGGTCGGAATGGATGCCGATATCGCGATTTGGGATCCGAACATCCGCCGCACCATCCGCCACGCTGAATTGCACGATGGAGCTGACTATTCTCCTTACGAGGGCCTCGAAGTTCAAGGATGGCCCACAACTGTTGTTCTCGGCGGGAAGGTAGTAGTGCGCAACGGAGAACTCACCGAGGCAGAACCTACTGGGGTTTATCGCAGTCGGAGTCTTCCGAATCTTACCGGTAGTCACCGACAGGCTTAACGAGGCTTTCCACCTTCTGGTGGTGTTGACGGTCCGCGCTCATCGAACTGGTCCAGTGGGTGGACTAATTTTCAGGAGGCTAGCCATCAACTCGAGATGCACTGATAGCAAGGATGCATTGATCCGCGTGAGTGAGCTGCCGGCGGCCTTCGCGCCCTCGGTAAAAGCGATCAGGCCACCTGGATTGATCGCTGCGGGGAGAGCAAGAAAGCCATGACCGCTACCGTTGCATCCTTCATCTATCGAATTCCTAATGTCTTCGAGCTCAGGGGGAATTCGCTTTCCAGGCTTCCTTCGCCCGTGAAGAGCCTAGGTTGCACCAGTGTTCATTTAGTTCGAGATCCGGATACCGCTAATGCCGTTTTGTTCGATGGTGGCGTCGGCGCACTCTCTAGTGCAATCAGTCCTTTCGCAGTGACAGATGGGGAGAGCGATCCGGATGTCCACTTCGTTAAACGGCGCACTGATGACATCGTTTTTGCAGTGTCGCGGGTGGGCTCCTCCTGTGGCTGGAGATGATGAGATGATTGACTTAGATCCGCGATCGTTCCTGCTCGCTTGCTTCGACCGAGCCGTGAAATCCTGCCGCCCGGCGGACATCATGGCTTCCTTCCTGCCGGCTCCCCCGGTAGGAAGGACAATTGTCGTCGGCGCCGGCAAGGCTGCAGCTTCCATGGCGGCAGCTCTCGAAAAGCTCTGGACTGGGCCGCTCGAGGGCATGGTCGTGACGCGGCATGGCCATGGTGCGGAATGCGAGCGCATTCGCGTCATTGAGGCGGGTCACCCGAACCCTGACGAGGCAGGCGGAAGAGCGGCGAGCGAAATGCTCCGGCTGGTTCAAGGGCTCGGGCCGGACGATCTGGTGCTGTGTCTTCTGTCCGGGGGCGGATCATCCCTGCTCATGCTCCCGCCGTCTGGCGTGGCCCTTGCAGAGGTGAAGACGGTCAACTCGGCCCTCCTGCGAAGTGGCGCTCCGATCCACGACATGAACCGGGTTCGCTCGGTCGTATCGCAACTCGGCGGCGGGCGCTTGGCGGTTCGGGCATGGCCTGCGCCTGTCGTCACTCTCGCAATCTCGGACGTGCCCGGAGACGATCTGGCGACGATTGCGTCAGGACCGACTGTCGCGCCAACATCCTCGCCAGCCATGGCGCTTGAGGTTCTGGAACGTTACGGCGCCAAGATCCCCGAGAGCCTCTTGGCTTATCTAAGATCGGATCGGGCGCATCCTCCATCGCCTCAGCATCCCGCGTTCTCGGCAGCTGACTTCCGACTGATAGCGTCCGGCACATTCGCCCTTAAGACTGCGGCGAAAGTTGCTCAGGATGCCGACATCGAAACGCTGATCCTCGGCGATGCCATCGAAGGAGAGGCGAGGGAGGTCGGAAAGGTGCTGGCAGGCATCGCCCGCTCCATTCGCCAGGGGCAAACGACAATACGGTGTCCCTGCCTCGTTCTATCAGGAGGCGAGACCAGTGTCACCGTGACGACACAGGGTCGGGGCGGCCGGAATACGGAGTTCCTCCTCTCGTTTGCGCTTGCCATCGATCGCGTGGATGGCATCGCAGCCATTGCGTGCGACACGGACGGCATCGATGGTTCCGAGGGCAACGCGGGGGCCCTTGCGGACGGCACCACGGTGGAGCGCGCCCGTGCGGTGGGGGTCGATGCGCGCGAGCGGCTTGCAGGAAACGACGCCTATAGCGTTTTTGAGGCCACCCGGGACCTTGTTGTCACAGGTCCTACCCTCACGAACGTGAACGATTTCAGAGCAATCCTAATCCTGTGACCGAACGTGGGCGCTGCGATCGATCTGTCTACGCGATCGTTCCCCGCCTCGCCTATGTCGCGCAACGCGCTTTCACCTCCACACAGAGAACATCATTCAAGAGAGGTCGGCATGAGCATGCCCCATCATCACTCCCGGGTTGTCTTTCTTGACACGGGAACCTTTCCCAGCGGCATCACTATTCGCGATCTCAGTTTTCCGCATGAGTTCGTCTTTCACGAAAGAACATCGGCTTATGAAGTGGCCTGCCGGATTGCAGAAGCCGACATAGTCGTCACGAACAAGGTGCCTTTGCGGCGCGAGGCCTTGAGCCAGGCGCCAAGACTGAAGTTCATCGCTGTTGCTGCCACTGGTTACGACGTTGTCGATCTAGACGCCTGCAAGGACTTCGACGTGACGGTGTCCAATATCCGGAACTACGCCATCAACACCGTTCCGGAACATACCTTTGCGCTCATTCTCGCCCTGCGCCGCAGCATTACCGCATACCATCGCTCGGTGGCCGCGGGTGATTGGCAGAAGTCGGGGCAGTTCTGCTATTTTGACTATCCGATCAACGATTTGTCGGGTTCCACATTGGGAATCATCGGCGACGGCGTGCTTGGCCGGGCGGTTGCCGATCTCGGCCGTGCCTTCGGTATGCGCGTGCTGTTCTCGACATACAAGGGCGTGTCCGGCATGGGGCCTCTCTACACCCCGTTCGAGGATGTGCTTCGACAAAGCGACATCATCACGCTTCATGCGCCTCTGACGCCCTCAACACGTAACATGATCGGCGCTGCGGAATTCGCATTGATGGAGCAGCGTCCTCTGTTGATCAACACGGCGCGCGGAGGCCTCGTGGACGAGAATGCTTTGTCTGAGGCGCTGATCGGCGGGCAAATCGCCGGAGCAGGGTTTGATGTCGTGACCGCCGAGCCGCCGCCCGCCGACCATCCGTTCATGCGCCTTCTCGATCGGCCGAACTTTATTCTGACGCCGCATGTTGCTTGGGCCAGTCGTGAGGCGATTCAAGGACTCGTGGATCAGTTAATCGAGAATATTGAGCTGTTTCAGCAGGGTATACCACGCAATATCGTTAACGCAGCTTAGGACAACTGATTGTAAACAAGTGCTTAATCCTGGGGTTTGATGGTGCAATCTTTTCGACTGAGTGGAAGGAAGCACTTAAAGGCACTGTTGCAGCAACTTGAAAGGGCATAACGAAACCGGTCGAACGGGTCACTCTGGCATCAAGGGCACTGTCACGGGAACAGCTGACGGACCACAGCGGGAAGTGTCGCAAACGGTTCAGTAACTCAGTTCGGTCTACGCCTTCGGCAAGCTCCGGAGGTGCATGATGTTCAAAGGCCGCCATTTCGATCGTTCGGTGATCCTGCTCTGCGTCCGCTGGTATCTGGCTTACAGCCTCAGCCTCCGGAACTTGGAAGAGATGATGGCCGAGCGGGGCATCTCCATCGATCACGCAACCATCCATCGCTGGACCGTGCATTACGCACCGCAGTTGCTGGAGCAGTTCAATCGGCGCAAGCGAGCCGTCAGCCGGAAATGGCACATGGACGAGACTTACATCAAAGTTCGAGGTCAATGGAAATACCTCTACCGTGCCATCGACAGCAACACGATCGAGTTCTGGTTCAGCGAGAAGCGTAATTTGATCGCCGCTAAACGGTTTTTGCGCAAGGCGCTCAAGCGGCACGGACGGCCTGAGCGGATCGTGATTGATGGTAGTCAGACCAACAGGGAAGCCATCTTGTCCTGTGATACGACAGATCGGCTCCAGGATCGATCAAAGCACGAACTGAAGCCGATCGGCATCCGACAAAGTGCCTATCTGAATAATCGCATCGAGCAGGACCATCGGGCCATCAAGCGGCGGGTCCGGCCGATGCTTGGCTTCAAGTCAACAGCATCCGCTCGGGTGATCTTGAGCGGTATCGAGATGGTTCACATGATGCGCAAAGGACAGGCGAAGTACGCCTGCAATCGATCGGCATCCTTGGCCGAGCAGTTCGAGCTGCTCGCCGCATAACCGAATACGAACCGTGCTCGGATCTTTCTGTCCGCAGCCAGAAATTGCGACAGAGCCGGCCTGTTTTACCCGGACTGCGCCACGAACCCCATTCAGGGTCAGCACCTCGACTATCACTGGAATGGCACAACCGTTGATCTCTATCGTAATGCCAACACCGGCCAGGTCTTCCGAATTGTGTAAAACACGACAAAATCAGCTTTGAGCTGCTCCACTCTCATAAGTGGCAGAGATCCCGGACATGAGCGATGGCGGACATCTGGGAACTCGCAGCTCCTGTCAGGCTAACCCAAATATTCACTGGGCTTTGGGGTTCCGCCCGTAATCGTTAACCATATTCACGCAGCCGTTCTCGAATCATAAGACAGAGACGCGAATCGAACTTCAGGACGAATACTGCGCGACTTCGAATCTAGTGCGTAACTTGGAATCGCTCGGAACCGGGCTTTTACATACGAATTGATTCGGCCCTTTCAGCTAAATGATTCTGGCTAAAGAAGTTTCCCACTGCTGAATCGGTCTATTGTGAATGGATTCTTGACGCGCGACTCCACAGCCGCCTCAGAATCGGTCAACACTCGTATCGCTACGAGTATCATGGACGATCGAAATGGCTGATGCAGCAAGTCGCAAGCGAGCCCAACGTCTCCGTCAGACCCGTCGGGAAAGGGGGGACCGCGAAATGAATGTCTGGGTCTCTCACCTGGTTGGAACTGCAATTGACGAGGCTGTCGCTAGCGGCCGCTATCCCTCACGCCAAGTCGCCATCGCCCATGCCCTTGAAGCCACCTTTGTTCGGAAGGAGCCAAACACGGTGACGTAAACCAGGCAAAGCAAAAGGCCCACGAAGCTGGAAACTTCGAGGGCCTTTGGAGCTACCGAGGGATCGGCAACAGGAAAGATTCAGCCCCTTCCTTATGTCATCCCGACATTCCGAAGTCAATGAACATCGGTTTCGGTGGACGCTCTCGCTTTGCCCTGACGAAGAATGCGTCTGAGCTTCCAGCGCTGTCCTCGAGACAGCGCCAGTGGGTCAGACCAGATGAGATCGCAACAGAGGAGAAGCGCCACGGCGTGACGACGTAGGAAAAGCAACGGCCCCCGAAGCGCCAACTTCGGAGGCCGTGGAAATCAGTGGGACTTAGAAGACCCGAACAACTTCAAAGTCCCATACAGCGAATCCGGTGTCAACGGGGAAACGCCAATTTCTCCGGACAGCTGAGCTTTGCCTATCGCCTCAAGAGCCCCACTGCTTTTGAGAACGGACACGCTTGGCCTGAACAAGGTCAACACCATGACAGTGCATCAATCGACAACCCCCTTCGGCCGGCGGCCCCTGTCGCTAGCCATGGTCGCTGCGCGAGCGATCTCAGAGGCCGGGCCGAAGGACGCCCTGGCCGAGAAATGGAAGGTCTTCGACAACCTTCGGGAGGCCAAGGCCGCTCTCGGCATCTCGGATCCGACCTGATCGTGTTCCCGTCCAACAAGGCCCTGACGTTCCGGGCCAACGGCATGTCGCCGGCGACCCTGCGGCGCCACCTGGCGGCTCTCGTTCAGGCCGGCATGGTGATCCGGCGCGATAGCCCCAATGGGAAGAGGTACGCCCGGAAAGGGGAGGGGGGCTCGATCGAGCAGGCTTTTGGCTTCGACCTCTCACCACTCGTGGCTCGGGCCGCGGAGTTCGAGAGCCTCGCTGAGGCGGCTCGGGCCGAAAGGAAGGCGCGATATCTTTTGCGGGAAGAAATTAGGGTGCTTCGTCGCGACATCGGCAAAACCATTGCCTTCGCGATTGAGGAGGATTTGGCCGGCCCGTGGAACGATCTCCTGGTGCGGTTTGATGCCGTCAACGAGACGCCGCCCCGCAACGCCGAAACACCGGTTCTGGAAGCGATCGCAGCCGATTTGCGGACTCTTTGGGCCGATGTGGACAATACACTGAAAACTCAGCTTGAAACTCAGAATATGAGCGCCAGTGAGTCTCATTATGAGCGTCACTATCAAAATTCAAAACCAAACCCTCTTTTAGATTCTGAACAGAGCTTCCAGAAGAAGCTGGAAGAAACTTCGGCGCCAGACCCTGAAACCAGGAAGCCTCCCATTCGCGCTTTCTCCCTGAGTTTGGTGTTGCAGGCCTGTCCCGATATCGCGATGTACACGAAGGGAGGGCAGGGGATCTCCACCTGGCGCGAACTCATCACTGCGGCCGGTGTCGTGAGAGGGTCCTTGGGGATCAGTTCATCAGCTTGGGAGGACGCTTGTGTCGTCATGGGCGAGGAAGACGCCGCGATCGTGATTGCCGCGATCCTTCAGCGGTCCGAGATGATCGTGAGCGCTGGGGGCTACCTGCGAAATCTCACAGAGCGAGCGCGAGAAGGTAAATTCTCCGTCGGGCCCATGGTCATGGCTCTTCTTCGCGTCGCTGCCACGGATGGGAGGAAATCAGCATGACGCACCTGCCGCGACTCGGGAGAGGGCGGCTGAGACACGCGCAAGTCATCTGTAGAACGGCTCTCCCTTGTTCAGGGGCTTATAGACCTCCATAAGGAACTCAACTCGTGCTGAACGAGGTTGTTGCCGAGCAATCGATACCCTTTGCCAGAGGGCGGGCAGGGCTATGGGACTGTTCCAGTCGGTAGAGGTCGGGTTCGGCTTTTAGAGCAGGAAGCAGGCGCAACGGTACGATCCATCACAATCGTGAATCGGTCAGCCTGTGAAGGATTCCAGTCTTTCATTGGACCTAGAGGCAGCGGATCACGACACTTGGGCCTATGTCCGAAAAGCTCAACGTCCTCGTCTTGGAGCGCTGTGACACATCACAGAACGTTTCACGCTTTTACGTCTTGCGCATCGAGCCGTCGCTCTTCGGTGACCCGACCTTGGTCCGGGAGTGGGGCCGAATTGGCCAGCGTGGACGCCAGCGGATCGAAGTCCATCAAACAGAAGACAGGGCGGCGGAAGCCCTCGAATCCTGGCTCCGCCGCAAGCAACGCCGCGGCTACCGAGTCCGCCGCCTGTAGATCAAAATCGTCTCCGTCTAGGTCGTGATGACCTGCAGGCGACCTCGTGGCGACCTGACGCTAGATCAAAATGACCTACCGGCAGGTCATCGTGATCTACCGGGAAAGCCACAAGTGAAAATTTGCAACACTCCTGCCGCTTGTTGGGATCTTAAAAGGCTCGCGCATGGTGCCGCGTTCCGGCCGGGCTCGCAGGTTCCGCTGCGGGAAGTTCGGATCGATGCGCGGTGATCGTTTGTTTTATGCCTCCTCTCACCCGATCCTCCGCCTATGGGAGCTCTCATCCCGTTAGCCAGGAATGGGCTGTGCTACGCCCGCAGCTGGTGAGGAGGGAGCTTCCGTCTCAAGAGGCCTTGCGAACGGAGCCACCATGACGAACAAGCCTAAGATCCAATTGTCAAAAATCACCTCGTTCCGCCTCTCCAAGGAGGAGAATGCGATTGCTCGTCAAGCGGCTGAGGCGCGCGGCCAGGGCCTGTCGACCTTTGCCCGCGCCGCAACCTTGCGAGCGGCCCGCCTCCCGGCGCCGGCGGCGTGGCCCGGGTGACAGGACGCTGGCGCTCTTGCTTAGCGAGATGGGCCGGATTGGAGGCCTGCTGAAGGTCCTCACGCTTCAAGCGAAGGACGGCAAGGCCGACATGGCGGCCGTCGATGCGGTGCGGAGCGAGTTTGAGGCGCTGCGGAACTGGGTCCTTGATGCCGTGACCGAGGAGGAGGCCGCTTGACCCCCTCCCAGCTCATCATTGAAACGGTGGCGCACGGGCGGACCTGCCGCGACACGGAGCATTTGTACGCCCACCTCTTCAAGGAGGAGGGTCAGACAGTCCGCGTCGTCGCGATGGAGAACGTTGCGGCCAGCACCGCCCAAGAGGCATTCCGGATCATGGAACGGATGCGGGATGGACCGAAGAAGGCCGAGATCGCCTTCCACCACATGCCGATCAGCCCGTCCCGGCGGCTTGCGGAGGAACAGCGGGATCAAGTGGTGCAGCGGATCCTGGAGGCCCTTCGGGCGGAGGAGCATCCGTGGGTCCTCTTGGAGCACGACGGGAAGAAGCGGTCGATCGCTGACGCTGCCGATCACCACTTTCACTTGGTGCTGGGCCATGTTGGACCGGACTTGAAGGCCCTCGACACACGGGGATCCTACGCCAGACTGGAGGCCGTGGCGCGTTCACTCGAGCTCGACTGGGGGGTGCAAGTTCTCACCCCCACACGGCGCCACAAGGCTGTAGCGGCAGCGGCCTGCAGCCTGGGTCGGGAGGACGTCGCCGCAGCTGTGAAGGCGATGATGCCGAAGCATCCTGAGGACCTGCCTCGCGCAGCCATGTCGAGCCGGACCCGCGCGAGGGCCGCACGCAATGGCATTGATCTGCCACGGGAGCGGGTGAGGATCGCCGCGGCGTACAGCAGCGCCAATGCGGAAAGGACCGCTCGCGCCGCCATCGAGGCTCTCGGCTTCAGCCTTGTCAGAGGGGCGAAGGAGGATGTCTGGCTGGTGATGAAGGATGATATCCCGCTGGGTGCGCTCGACCGGCTTGCCCGCGCAAAAAGGAAAGAAGTCGCAGCTCGCCTGGATGGCATTCAGCATGCCGATGACGTGGATTCATCGCCTGCTGCGGCCATTCTGATCGAACCGGCTCTCTTGGATCAGACCGGGCCGGATCTTGATCAGCATGACGTCGAAGCGCGTCATAGCCAGCTGATTGACCCTTCCGCCGGTGATCCGGTGAGGTCCGGTCCTTCAGGTAAGAGGCATCCCGCAGATGCCGAGGCTCCGACGACCTGCTTATCTCCCATCCAGGCGAGTGCCGAGGAAATCCAAGAGGCTGGCTTTCACGCAGGGGCGGAACGTGAGGCTGTCGAAAGCGGCTCCCCCATGACTATGATACCGTCCGACTTGCCGGAAACGAGCGATCAGCATGCCGTGGCAATTGGTGACCTTCGTCGCCAAGTCCGCGAGCGAGTGAGGGGCATGCAGGAAGTTCTCCGGAGGGCTCAGGAGCCGCACCCTGTTCCGGCGGCACTCTTTATGGCGCAGGCCGAATTAGAGACTGCCCGCAAGGCTCGCGATCGAGCCAACCGGACTGTGACCCAACTTGAAGAAGAGCTTGGGCTGCTCCGAGACGGGAAGCCGGTTGTCTTCTGGGCCCGGTTCAGAGGCGCTGGCCGGCAGCATCTGGTGGCGATTGAAGAGGCTGAATCGGCGCTGGCCGAAGCTCAGAGAAACCATGCTGAGGCAGAGCAGAGGTTGCATGACAGGAGCCAAAGGGTGAAGAAGCTGAAGCAAGCTGTCGAGCGCGATAATGCTCCGCATCATCGCGAACGGGAGGCCGCTGTCGAGGCCGCGAAGGCGGCGCTGGTGTGGCTGCGGGACGCCGAGCAGGCTCTCGAGAGCAATCCTGCACTCGCGAGGATGAACTGGGATGCCCTCGAGTGCGCCGTCGCTCAGATGCGGTTGGACATGGTTCAGTCCAACCCTGATGGACAATCCTGCGATTTGGGGGATGGTCACCCTAGCATGAGGTTCTGACACCGAAGTTGCTGCAACACCTTGTACATCAATCGGGACACCTTAAACTGATCGTTTGAAAACAATCGGTGAGGGCCTGTGGACAGGGCTTGCCTTGGAGAACTAAGGCTTCTGAGCGAGAATGGGGGCGGCAGCCATCAGGAAAGCTGCCAGCCCCCTCTCTTATAAGGATCCGTTGCAAACCCTTCAGTAACTCAGTTCGGTCTACGCCTCCGGCACGTTCCGGAGGTACATATGTTCAAAGGCCGCCATTTCGACCGCTCGGTGATCCTGTTGTGCGTCCGGTGGTATCTGGCTTACAGCCTGAGCCTGCGGGACTTTGAGGAGATGATGGCGGAACGCGGCGTCTCCGTTGACCACACGACCATTCATCGCTGGACCGTCCACTATGCTCCACTGCTGCTGGAGCAGTTCAATCGGCAAAAGCGAACTGTCAGCGGCAAATGGCATGTGGACGAGACCTACATCAAGGTTCGTGGGCGGTGGATGTACTTGTACCGTGCGATCGGCAGTAGCGGCAACACGGTTGAATTCTGGTTCAGCGAGCGCCGAAACCTCACGGCCGCCAAGCGCTTCCTGCACAAGGCTATGAAGCGGCATGGTCGGCCTGAGCGGATTGCCATCGACGGCAGCCAGACCAACCGCGAAGCGATCCTGTTGTGTGACACCGCCGATCGGCTTCAGGATCGGTCGAGGCGCAAGCTGAAACCGATCCGCATCCGGCAAAGTGCCTACTTGAACAATCGCATCGAACAGGATCACCGCGCCATCAAGAGGCGGGTGCGGCCGATGCTCGGATTCAAGTCGATGGCATCCGCTCGGGTGATCTTGGGCGGCATCGAGATGGTTCACATGATGCGCAAACAACAGGCGAAGTACGCTTGCAATCGGCAGCCGTCGCTCGCAGAGCAGTTCGAGCGGCTCGTCGCATGAGCGCTTCATAGATCACTCTAGCATCTCTTTATCCATTGCCCAAGATTGCGCCAGAACCGCACGACAAGGTCGCAATTACATTTTGATGCCTAGCAACTCGGTGGGCGGGCCTGCTCCTGCGACTCAGGGTCGGGATCTGCCCGGCAGCAACGTTCAAGCCACGACCGGAACACACGCAAGGGCACGTCGCCCTCCTTGCGCTTGGGCCAAACCAGCCAATACGCCTCGCGCAACGGCACCGCCTGCTCGAAGACCGGCACAAGGCGCCCCTCAGATATTTCGTTTTGGGCGAGATAGTCAGGTAACAACGCGATGCCAAGGCCTGCGATCGCCGCCTGTATCATGATGGAAAACTGATCCATCAGCATTCCGGTGGTTGCCACCGGCTTTGCGCCTTGGCCACGAAACCAGTCGGCCCAGGCATTGGGAAGCGAATCGAGCTGCAGCATCGGAACCCCCTCCAGATCCTCCAGACGTTCCAGGCGATGCGTTTCCACAAACGCGGGCGAGGCGCAGGCCGTTACTTTCTCTTCGAAAAGCTTGAGGTAGTTAACCCCCTCCCAGTCGTCCAGGCCACAATAGATGGCGGCGTCGAAGACTTCTCCATCAAAGTCCAGTCTGCCTATCCGCGTCGCCATGTTCACCAGGATTCCAGGGTTCTCGCCCATAAAGCGTCCTAAGCGAGGACCGAGCCAGCGCGATGCGAAGGTCGGGGGAACCGCAAGCGTCAGCGTTCCGCCGTCAGGATTGGCCACCAGCGACATGCTGGCCCGGTGAATGATATCAAGAGCACGGGCAACTTCGCGCTGATAAGTGAGTGCGGTGGCGGTCGGGATCAGGCGCCGGCGGTCGCGTGCGAACAGTTTTCGATCCAGTTGCTCTTCAAGCGTCAGGATCAACCTGCTGACCGTACTTTGCGTCAGGTTGAGTTCCGATGCAGCCGCCGTGACTGAGCCATGCCTGACAACCGCGTCCAGGGCGAGGAGCAAGCTTGTCGAGGGAAGAAACCGTCGCTGTCGCATCATCATTCATTTTCTACATGCTTTCATTCAGAAAACACGTTTTTTTTTACTCGTACTCGCCTATTAACATCGAAATATGAATGCATTTGTTCCGTTTGCTGACCAGAGACCACCGCCGCGGGCAAGGCAAGCGCGGCCCGCCCGGCTAAAGGGCTCTAGTAGTGGGCGGAGAGCGAAAACTAAAGCCGGGCGTGAAGGTTCCGGTCGGGAGGGCATGCAGAGTGATCAATAGCAGACTCAAATCCGCCAATTCCGAGTCCGCCCGAATCCCGCAGGGAGCCAATGTCTCTCTAAGCTCCCTTGTCAAACGGTACGGGAAATCTCCGACGCCGGCGGTCCAGAACGTCAGCCTGGAAATCAAGTCGGGTGAGTTCGTTACGCTTCTGGGGCCGAGCGGTTCTGGCAAGACCACGACCCTGATGATGATCGCCGGGTTTGAAACCGTGACGTCTGGCGAAATCGTGGTTGACGGCAAGCCGATAACCGATCTGGCGGCCCACAAGCGCGACATCGGCGTCGTATTTCAGAGCTATGCCCTGTTCCCGCATATGACGGTGCGGCAGAATATCGAGTTCCCATTGAAAATGCGGCGCTGGAATGCCGGCGATATCGCCCGTGCCGTGGCGGCGTCGCTGAAGCTGGTCCGGCTTGAAGAATATGGCGACCGGTTTCCCTCACAACTCAGCGGTGGCCAGCAGCAGCGTGTGGCGCTAGCGAGGGCGACGGTCTTTACGCCGAAGCTGCTGTTGATGGACGAGCCCTTGAGCGCGCTGGACCGACAGTTGCGGCAGGCTATGCAGATCGAGATCAAGCGAATTCAGCGCTCGCTCGGCATCACCGTCGTCGCGGTGACGCACGACCAGGAAGAAGCATTGACGATGTCCGATCTCGTCGTCGTCATGAACGATGGCAAGATCGTTCAGACAGGAACAGCGAACGAGATCTACGAGAGGCCAGAGACCGATTTCGTCGCGAACTTCGTCGGCGAAACCAATCTCCTGTCGGGCGTGGTGGTCGAGCAGCGGAATGACGGCTCGGTGGTCAGGACCAATGACGGCATCATATTGACGACCGCGGCCAGACTTACGATCGACAGCAGGGCCACTTTGTCGATCCGCCCTGAACATATCAGCGTTTGCAATAATCAGTCGGCACCCGGCTCGGAAAACCGGTTCCAGGCCAATGTACTGGAGTGGGTCTATAGTGGGGCAACCACAAGAGGAATTCTGGAGCTGGGAGACACGCATCTGATTGCGCGTGTTCCGGGGGCGGAAGCATTGCGGGCCGGGAAGGTGGAGGTTTGCGTGGACCCTGCCCGCGTCATTGCTGTTCGAAAGGAAAATTGAGCAGCTGGACAGCAACATTTTACGTGTTCGAAAAAGGGAGAGCAGAGCATGATACGTTATCTGAGAGGGGCAGTCGCCCTTATGGCCCTGAGCGCCGCGTCGCCGGCGCCTGCCGAAGACCTGGTTGTGGCGGCGACAGGCGGTGCCTTTGAGGAGACGCTCAAGAAGGCCTATGTCACGCCGTTCCAAGAGGCGACCGGACTCAAGGTCGTGATGGCAAGCCAAGACAGCACCGTCGGGCCGCTCAAGGCGCAGGTGGAGGCCGGCAATGTCAAATGGGATGTCGTCTTTCTAGCACCTATCGACAGCGAGGTCGCCAAGGTGGACGGCCTCCTGCAGCCGATCGACTATAACGTCGTCAAAGCCGAGGGGCTGCGCGAGGGCGCGGCGAAGCCGGAGCGGCTCGCCGCCCTTTACTCGGCGTCCGTCGTCGCCTGGAATTCCGGAGCGTTTAAGGGTGTCGAAGGACCGAAGGCGCTGTTCGATCTCAAAAACTATCCGGGCAAGCGTGCGATTAGATCAAGCACCCCCTATGGCATCTTGGAGATCGCCCTGCTGGCCGACGGCGTGAGCGCGGAGGATCTCTACCCTCTGGACCTCGACCGTGCCTTCGCCAAGCTCGATGAGATCAAGGACGAGATCATCTTCTATACCGCCAATGAGCAAGGGGTTCAGCTTCTAGCCTCTGGCCAGGCCCAGATCGGCGTCATCCCGAACGGGCGCGCCTTCAAGGCCAGTTCAGATGGTCTCAACATAAGCTACACCTTCAATGGCGGCGTCAATTTCATTGATTACTGGGTGGTCCCGAAGGGTGCGAAAAACCCGGAAAATGCAATGAAGTTCCTGAATTTCGTCACGCAGGCGAAGGGGCAGGAAGCTGTCGGCAAGGTAATGGGCTATGGCGGCAGTAACCCAGCTGCGGATGAAACCTATTCGCCCGACCACCTGAAGCACATGCCGACCGCGCCCGAGAATTTGAAGGGCCTCATTACGCTGGATTCTGACTGGTGGTCGAAGAACCTGAAGTCGGTGTTCTCACGCTGGCAAGCCTGGATCGTCCAGTAGCAAACGCCCCATCGCCGGGCCCGGACCGCCTGCCGCAGGGTCTTCCCGACGGCAGTCCGGGTCTGGTCGCTGACCATGAACGGCGCTGAAGAAAAGGGTTCCGACATGAAAACTCAAAATCTTTCAAAGCCGATTGGGCGCTACCCAGATTTCAGGAAGTATCTCGGCAGGGCGTCCGCATCGCCATGGATACTGCTGGCGCCGATCTTCGTGCTCTATGCGCTGGTTCTGGTGTACCCGCTGCTGTGGTTGCTCACCAAAAGCTTCATGACGGCATCCGGCTTCGGTTTGCAGAACTATGCGCAGGTTTTTGAGACGTCGGTTTTCGCCAACGTCGTCTACAGGTCTTTCGTCATCGCCCTCGAAGTGACGGCCCTGTGCGTTCTGCTCGGCTACCCTCTGGCCTTTGTCATCCACCATGCGCCGCCGAAGCTGCGCGTCATCATGACGGCGGCGGTCGTGTCTCCCGTGCTGGTCGGTGCGCTGATCCGGTCTTTTGCGTGGATTGCGATCCTCGAAAACCGTGGCGTTATAAACTCCACCTTCATCGCTTCCGGCATCGTGGATATGCCGGTGCCACTCGTCTACAACAGGGTCGGGCTGATGATAGGCATGGTCAATGTCATGCTGCCATTCTGCGTCCTGCCGATGATTGCGAGCATGAAAAGCGTCGACCCGCGTCTCGTTCCCGCCGCAAAGAGCCTCGGCGCTTCGCCGCTGCGCAGCTTCCTGCGCGTCTTTCTGCCGCTCAGCATGCAGGGGGTCAGCGCGGGCGCGCTGCTGACTTTCCTCCTATCTCTGGGCTTCTACATCACCCCGGCGCTTCTGGGCGGGCGAAAGGACTCGATGATCGCCCAGATTATCCAAGTGCAGGTGATGAATCTTGGGGAGTTCAACACTGCCGCCGCGATGGGCTGGCTTCTCATGGTCGTCACCATTCTCCTTCTGCTGGTTTATGGGCGGTTCTTCAGTCTCAACACCCTGTTCGGGAGCAGCGCAAGATGAACAGAAAATCGCTGAACGTCTCGTGGATCCTGCTATATTCCTATGCAGGCATCGCCGTCATCTTCACGCTGCTGCCAGTGCTGATGATATTCCCCTTCGCATTCAATTCCGCGCCATATCTTGCATTCCCACCGCAAGGTTTTTCCCTGCAGTGGTTTGCGGCGTTCTTTCGCGAGCCGACGTGGCTCAACGCCGCCATCAAGAGCTTTGAAATCGCCGTGGCGACGACAATCGTGTCGGTGATATGTGGAACGTTGGCTGCCTTCGCAGTGGTGCGAAAGAAGATGCGGTACGGCAACACGATTTCGATTTTCCTGCTGTTTCCGATGATCGGGCCGCACATCACCTTTGCGATCGGCATATTCGGCATATTCTCGCGCCTGAACCTTACGGGAACGACCGCCGGCCTTGCTCTGGCGCATAGCGCGATGGCCGTTCCATTCGTCTATATCAATGTTGCCTCGCGTCTTTCGACTTTCGATGCATCGCTGGAGCGAGCCGCCCAAAGTCTCGGCGCCTCGCAGGTGCAGTGTTTCCTGCGCATTACCGCGCCCATCATCGCTCCGGCGATCATTGCGGGCGGTGTATTTGCTTTCATCATCTCGTGGGATGAATTCATCATCACGTATTTTGTCGCTGACACCAGCACGCAGACTTTGCCTTTGCGGTTCTTCTCCGGAATCCAGTACGGCGTCGACGTAACGGCCGCCGCTGCTGCGGTTCTGGTTCTCTTCGCCCTGGCGCTAGGCGTCGTCCTGTATCGCCTGACCACCATCTGGATAATCCGGGGCAAGCGGGGTTAGCCAGCGATGCAACTTCAAGACTGAAGACCTTGCCGTTCCTGAACGGAACGAACACCGGAAAAAGTTCCGCAAAGAACCGCTTGTCAGGATTCTGCCTGCAACAAGAACGGACACTCTTCACTACACAATATAACCAACAGAAAGGTAAATAGAGTATCATGAATGCTGATAATAACATTCAGACCGTACTCAATTCGATAGATGTGATCTTCAACAAGGGACAATTGGATAGAATCCCCGAGTTTTATTCGCCGGAGTTCCGGTCGCATCAGGGCGGCGGCTACGGGATAATGTTGTGGGAGCCCGGGTGGGACGGACTGCACAAGCACGTATCGGAGATCAGGAAGATGTGGCCTGATTATCACGAGGAGATCGAACTCATCTTCAGTGCGGGCGAGCTTGTCACGGTGCGGATGAATCTCACTGGAACCAGTCTGGGTGACGGGGCGCTGCCGCATACCGGCAAGTCATTCAAGGTGAAGGACATGATGATCTGCCGTGTCGTCGATAACAGGCTGGTCGAACAATGGGGCCTGACCGACAATTATTCGAGGTTGATTCAGCTGGGCTATATTAATCCAGTTGTATAGGCGCGACGCAGGCTGGGTAGCGCGGCATGTCCTGCCGCGTTACCCAGCCGGACAAGCAAAAACTGGCTAGTGCTGCAGTGGTGAAGGCTGCGTCGACATCATCCTGGCTCGTCTGCAAGGAGGCGACAGGCACTAGACCTATTTCTGCACTGCGCTCTTGAACATTCTCACTACCTGCCGAGGTCAAGATCATGAAGTTGAATCATTTCTCCAACCGGGTCGAAGACGCGCATTTCGACATTGTCGTGGAAATGCTGAAGACTCAACTTGAATTCATTGAACTTCGCCGCACCGAAAGGTCCATTTGGTTGCGACAGGCTGGGGCAAATATTGATCTGCAATTCTCACGCAGCAATGTCGTCCACCGCGACGCGGACAAGCGAGGATCGCAAGTGGCGTTCCTAAGCAAGACACCCCGCGCGGATCTTGAACGACTCGCGGCCTGGGTACGTAGCAAGGGACTGGACGCGACACTGGGTCAGTGGTCCGACAGGGAATTCTTCTTGGATGTTCCAGCAGCCTTCATTGATTTCGTGATAGAGGCGATGACGCCCGATATGGCCGAGTACGACACTTCCATCTAGGTGTCTGATCCCAGGGTTTGATGGTGCATTCTTGTCTAACCGAAAACTCTCACGTTCACTGGTCCAACTTCGTGGGAGGGGACCACTCGCTACCCACCTCCACCGCCTACAAGCCATGGCGGCATGGATAGTCGCGGCAAACGTGCTCGCCTGAGGCTAGCGAAAGCAGGGCTTATCGCGGTCTC
The DNA here is from genome assembly GCF_055792805.1 of Microvirga sp. HS2. Taxonomy (NCBI): domain Bacteria; kingdom Pseudomonadati; phylum Pseudomonadota; class Alphaproteobacteria; order Hyphomicrobiales; family Methylobacteriaceae; genus Microvirga; species Microvirga sp. HS2. The sequence continues at coordinate 141 of NZ_JBVVAJ010000037.1, read as the reverse complement.
CTCAGGTTACCGTGACATTGATCCGCCCCCATGGAGGGGTCCGGTTGGAATGTTAATGGAGTGATGGCCTTTCCGCCAGCACGGATGACGCAGTTGGTTGAGGGTTGGGCGCTGCTCGCACCGACATGGCCGGGACGAACA
>NZ_JBVVAJ010000036.1:0-46399 GCF_055792805.1 Microvirga sp. HS2 | reverse complement strand
CGCCTGGGAAGCCGAGCGCAATCGCAACAGAGCCAAGGCGCATTGGCATTTCACCACCACGCAGGCTCGCTCCAAACTACGGCGGCTCTATCCTGCATGATCCCTGTGGCAAAGGACTAGTGGATTCGAGCCGAACTGCTATTCTCGCTCCTTATTTCCGAGGCCAGCCATGCCGCGCTATTACTGCCAGGATCACCCGGATCGGCTTGAACTCGATGTCCCTGTGATCGACACGCGTCCCGGAGCGGTCCTGCTGGCGCAGTCGCCCTTCTTTCCGGGTGGAGGCGGGCAGCTCGCGGACAGAGGATCCATCCATTGGTCGGGTGGCGTGGTGTCTGTCGAGCGCCTCGAGCCCGATGCGAAAGGCTTCTGGCATATCCTTGCGGAACCCGTCACCGTCGAAGGCCCTGTGCGGGCCGAGGTCGAGCCGCGGTTCCGCTGGCTCATGTGCGAGCTGCACACGCTGGCGCACGTGCTCAACAGCATTGTCTACAGAGATTTCGGCGGCGCGCTGCTGACGGGCGCGCAGCTCTCCGCAGATGGCACCTTCCGCGTGGACTTCGATCTGCCGGGCGCCGATCCCGACAGGCTGCGGGCGCTGGACGGACCTATCAACGACGTGATCCGCCAGGACCTCGCCATCCGCACCTTCTCCATGCCGTGGGCGGCAGCCGAGGCCGAGCCCGGGCTGTTTCGCAGCAAATCCGTCTCTCCCCCGCCGCAGGAGGATGGATCGGTGCGCATCGTCGAGATCGCGGGCCTCGACCGTCAGGCCTGTGGCGGAACGCACCTGGCATCGACAGGGCAGGCGCGCCCTGTCCGCATTCTCAAGGTCGACAACAAGGGCAAGCAAAACCGGCGTATCCGCGTCGGCTTCGCCGATTGATCGGATCCGCGCCGTCAGATCCACGCCATCAGATCCACCCCTGGAGCTCACGCTCCACGATGTGGTTGATCACGCGCATGCCTTCAGGGCTGTCGTTGAGGCAAGGCAGATAGGCGAACTCCTCGCCGCCGTTGTGCATGAAGATTTCGCGGTTTTCTCCGTCGAGCTCCTCCAGCGTTTCGAGGCAATCGGCGGAGAAGCCGGGCGCAACGATGGCCATGCGCTTGACGCCGCTCTTCGCCAGCGCCTCCACGGTCTTGTCCGTATAGGGCTGAAGCCATTCCGCCGTTCCGAACCGCGACTGGAAGCTCATGCGGAACCTGTCCGCCGGCCAGCCGAAGGCCTCGCGCATCAGGCGCCAGGTCTTCACGCATTGGCAATGATAGGGGTCGCCCTTGAGCAGGTATTCCTTCGGCACGCCGTGGAACGAGACGAGGATCACCTCCGGCTCGAAGGTGAGCTTGGCGAGTTCCTGCTTCATCGAAGCGACGACGGATTCGATATAGACCGGATCGTCGTGGTAAGGCGGCGAGACGCGGACCGTCGGTTGCCAGCGCATGTCCATCAGGGCCCGGAACGCCTGATCGCAGGCGGTCGCGGACGTCGCCGCGGCATATTGCGGATAGAGGGGGACGAGCAAGATGCGGTCGCAGCCCTGATCGAGCAGCGCCTGGATGCGCTCGCGCACTTCGGGCTTGCCGTACCGCATGGCCCAGTCGACGGTGATCCTGTCCCCTGCGATGCTCTTCAGATGCGCCGTCACCTTCTCGGCCTGGCTGCGCGTAATCGTCTTGAGCGGGCCCTCGTCCAGTTCGTTGTTCCAGATGGAGGCGTAATCGCGCCCCTTCGGGCCCGGGCGCTTGGTGAGGATGATCAGGTTGAGGATCGGCCACCAGAGCAGCCGCGGCGTCTCGATCACGCGGCGGTCGGAGAGGAACTCCTTCAGATAGCGCCGCATCGGCCAGTAGGTGGTGCCTTCCGGCGTTCCGAGATTCATCAGAAGCACGCCGATCCGGCCCGCCTTCACGGGCGGGTGGTCGACCGGGCACACGCCTGGGCTGGTCTCGGTCATGCTCACACGTTCGTTCATCGATCAAAGCCCTTTGGCAACAGGGTCCGGGGAGGACCGCGCTCCGAATGGGCCCTAGATAGTGGCTTTTTCCCCGTTACGCCAATGCGTTCTGTTTCACTTTGGCGTGGGTCAGGCCTGCGCCGAGATCGGCGGGCTCAGGTTGGCGGTGGCCTTGAGCGGCGCATCGATGGCGACGCGCAGCCCGGTCGGCTGATAATCGACATTGACCTGGGCGTTGAGCTGCGTGGTCAGAACGCGATGCAACAGACGCGAACCGAAGCCCTGGCGCTCAGGCGGAGCGACAATGGGGCCGCCGCGCTCCCGCCAGACCATGGCGAGCCGCTTCTCGCCGTCCTCTCCATGCACGTCCCATGAGACGGAAACCTTACCGTTGCGCACGGAGAGAGCGCCGTATTTCGCGGCATTCGTCGTCAGCTCATGGACGGCCATGCCGATGGGAACCGCGATCTCGGAGGGCAGCTCCACTGCGGGGCCTTCGAGTGTAATCCGCTCCCCTCTCGCATCGTTGTAGGGCTTGAGCTCCTTCTCGAGGATCTCGCGCAAGGGGGCCGTCTGCCACAAGGCCTCGGTCAGCAGGGAATGGGTATTGGCGAGTGAAACGATACGCCCCACGAAGGCCTTGTAGAAATCGTCGATGCTCGATGTCGAACGCGCCGTCGCGCCCACGACGGCCTGAACGGTGGCAAGCGTGTTCTTGACCCGGTGGTGCAGCTCGCGGATCAGGAAGGATTGCTGGTTCTGCGCCTGCTTGCGCTCCTCGATCTCGTGCTGTGCCTCGCTGTAGAGGCGACCGTTTTCGAGAGCGATGGCCGCCTGCGCGGCAAGGCCCGTCACGAGGCGTTCGGCGCGCTCGGTGAACGCCCCCGCGCGCTCGTGCGCGAACAGCAGCAATCCTTGGATTTGCCCATTCCGCGAGGAGACCGGGACCGCCATGACGCTGCGGACTCTGGCACCGTCCTGAGGATCGGACGTATCGCCCGAGGACCCGAATTCCGGATGGTCGGCAATATCGTCGAACCGGATGACCCGGCCCTGTTCGAACACGGTTCTGCAGATGTTGTCGCTGGGCAGTTTCGCGAAGGCCGTACGGGCTCCGCCCGAGGTGTAAAGCCCATATTCTTCCGTGCGCGCATCGGCTCCGGAGGGGTCGTCGGCATTGGAGAAATAGGCACCGGCTTGCGCGCCCGTGAGCAGCACGGCCGCCTCGACCACGTTCTCGATCAACCGGTCCACATCGAGCTCGGCCGCAAGCGCGCGGCCCGTCCGGTTCAGCACTTCCAGCGCGGCCGTTTCCGCCTGCAATTCGCTGGTGCGAAGCGCAACTTCTTTCTGCAGCAGGGCCTCGTTGGCCGCCTGCTCCCGGAACTGCTGGGACGCAAGGGACGTGAGCGCCGCCAGGGCGAGAAGAGCAATCAGCGCAAAGGCGCCGTAGAGCTTCATCTGGACCGTCCACGGCCCCCAATAGGCATCGTTGGGAATGCTGACGTTGATGTAGAGCGGCAGCTCGCCGACACGGCGATAGGCTCCCGTCCGCTCTTCGCCGTTGCTGCGGAACGGGTAGATGCCGGAGACGCGGCTACGCTCGACCGCCCGGTCGAGAGCAGCCTTGTCGATGGGCGCGAACGACAAGCCGTCGGCGGGCAGCGGCAACTGGGCGATGAGCTTGCCGTCCGCGGCGCGCAACAATGTGACGCGACTGCCTTTCGGCAGGCGCAGCTTGCCCCAATAGGTCTCGAAATAGGACAACGCTACAGTGGCCGAGACGACGCCGTGGAACGAATTGTCTGGGCCGGTGAGGCGGCGGCTGATCATGAAGGTCGGCCGCTGCGTGACCTTCCCAATGATCGGCTCACCGACGTAAAGCCCCTCGCCCGCCTGGATCTGCGCTTGGAAGGCATCCCGGTCCGACACATTGGAGGTCGGCGCCGGAAACACTGCGGTCGTCAGCCGCAGGCGTCCCGTGGAATCGTTGAGCCAGAGATTGTCGAAATATGGCAGCGATTCCTTGACGGTCCTGAGTTGCTGCCAGTGAATGCGGGAGGTCGAAATCTGGTCCCAATTCGCCCCATCGAATTGCGCCGCCAGCTGCCTGAGGGTCAGATCGGTGACCTCGAGAAGCCGGGCCGTATGATCCGCCAGGAAATAAGCGTTGCTGGCGATGTCCTCCTCGTTGCGCTGGATCAGCCGATTGCGCTGCTCCCAGGCGATGTAGCCGAAGGTAAGGAGGATGAAGGCGACCCCGAAGAGGCCCATGATCAAGGTCAAGCGGCCCCGCGCCAGCCGCTGGCGGCGGCGCTTGACCGATAGGCTCGGGTGCTCTGGGCGCGGTGAAAACTGCAATGATACAGGTCGTGTTAGTGCTACGATTCGCGTCAGGCGGGCAAACATGGCACAGCATCGGCGAGAGATGGAGAAATAAATTATAGCCCTCTCCCCCTTGAAAAAGAAACGCCGGGGCTCCGTGGGAGCCCCGGCGCATGGCCGATGCGGGAGAATCAGCGCAGGACGACGCGTCCCTCGACCTTGGGAGCGACCTTCCCGGCCTTGGCCACGTACTCGATCACTTGGCTCGCCATGAGCTGGCTCGCCGAGACGTCGATGAGCGACTTGGCGCCGGTGAATGCCCGATAGCCGTCGCCGCCGCGGGCCATGAAGTCGTTGGTGGCAATCTTGTAGGTCTTGGCAGGGTCGAGCGGCTCGCCGTTGATCTTCACCGACTTCACGCGGCTGCCGACCGGCTCCTTCAGGTCGACCTCGGCCACGATGCCGGACACCTGCGGGAAGCGGCCGCCGAGCTCACGCACCTGGCTGACGCCGTTCTCCAGCGCCGCCTTGAGCTGCTCGCCCTTCAGTTCGAGCAGCACGGTGGTGTTGCCGAAGGGCATCTCGGCCAGGATGTCGCGCCGGGTCAGCTTCTGCCCCGCCGTGTACTGTTTGTCGGCGCGGATGCCGCCGCCGTTGGTGATGGCCACATCGGCTCCGACGGAGGCCTTGAGAGCGTCGGCGATCAGGTTGCCCATGGCCGCCTCGCCGCCGCGAACCGTGGCGCGGCGGCTGTCGAGAGGCGTCTCGGTCAGGCCGATCTCGACATCCAGCTCCTTGGAGAGCTTGTCCTCGTAGCCCTTCACAACCGCCTCGATCTCCGGATCGGGCTTCACGTCGGCGCTGTCGAGGATGCGGAATTTGGGCGTCCAGGCGACACTGGTCTTGCCGTCCTTCGTCGTCTTGGTGACGGCCAGCTCGATCACGTTGATGTAATTACCCTGCGATTCCGATTCCGAGAGAACCACCTTGCCGTCGTAGAAGGCCAGAAGATGTTCGTCGTGACCGCCGATGATCACGTCGACGCCGGCGGAACGGGCGATGATCATGTCCACTTCCAGGGGCGTGTGGGCAACGGCGACGACGATGTCGGCCCCCTTCTCGCGCAGCTCCTTGGCCTTGGCGCGCGCCGTGTCGATGGTGGACGCGAACTTGATGTCGCCGGGGCTCGACGCGATAGGCGTCTCCTCGGTGGTGAGGCCGAAGAAGCCGATCTTGACGCCCTGCACCTCGACCATCTTGTCGGGCTTGGTGTTGGCCGGCAGCCCGTTGCCGTCGATGATGTTGGTGGCCAGCACGTCGAACTTGGCCTCCGCCATGCGGGCCCGGAAGGCGTCGGGGCCGAGATCGAATTCATGGTTGCCCGGCGCCATCGCATCCACGCCCATGTGGTTGAGGATATCGATGATATGCGCGCCCTTGTCGAAGCCCGACAGCAGCGACGGCGAAAGGGTGTCGCCCGCGTGGACGAAGAAGGCATTGCCCTTGGCCTTCTCCTCCTTGATCACGGTCGCGAGCCGGGCAAATCCGCCACGCCCCTTCTCGGGGCTCATGCGGTCGATGTCGTTGGTCTGGACGAAACGAAGGGTCACGGCCTCCTGCGCCAGGGCGGAGCCGGAGAGAAGCAGGGACAGTCCAAGGAAACCGGCGCGCAAGGCAGCGGAGGGTCGGCTCATCAACATCATCATGGGTCCTCATATCAGGCGGCGCCCGCGGCGAACGGCCGGCAGCCTAGACAGGAAACGTGTCACAGAAGCCACATCCTGTCGATGACCTCCCCGCACAGAAGGACGGCGCGGGATGATGCCATTTTCATCGATGTGGGCTAGAGACCTTCGGTCCTTCGAAACTGCGTTCCCCCTCTCCTACAGGCACGGCTTTCCATGACCGGTCCCATCACCAAAGCCCTTGCGGAGTTCCGCCGAAACCAGCAGGTGGCATCCTGGCTCACGCTCCCCTTCTTCCGGGACGGCGCCGCAGACCGGGTGGCCGCGAAGGTCGATGCGGTGATCGCGGAAGGAGGCCATGTGCTTCCCCCGCCCGAGGCGGTCTTCACGAGCCTGACGCTGACCCCGCTCGACAGGGTCAAGGTCGTGATCCTCGGCCAGGACCCCTATCCCACCCCGGGCGATTCCCATGGCCTCGCCTTTTCCTATCGCGGGGCACGACGCCTGCCCGCGTCGCTGCGCACGATTCTGGCCGAGATGGCGGCGGATCTCGATGCGCCCATGCCGAAATCCGGCGACCTGACGAAATGGGCGAAGCAGGGGGTGCTGCTCATCAACACGGCACTGACGGTGGAGGCCGGAAAATCCGGAGCCCATATGAAATTCGGCTGGTCGGAACTGGTCGATCAGGCCATCGCCGCGATCTCCGCGCAGCAGCCCGCCGTCGTCTTCCTGCTCTGGGGTGGTCCGGCTCGCAAGCGGGCCGCCCTCGTCGACCGCACCAAGCATCTCGTGATCGAGGCCGGGCACCCCTCCCCCCTCAATCGCCTCAACGACTTCAGAGGCACGCATCCCTTCAGCCGCGCCAACGCCTGGCTGGCCGGGAAGGGCCTCAAGCCCATCGACTGGCGGCTCGATTCCTGAGCGTCCATGAAGAACCTTGGAAGAACCTTGTCGAGGGCCCTGCCGGGGAGTAGGTCTCTCGCGCAAAATGACCGCGAAACCTGGAGATCAGCATGACGGAATCCCTGTTTGGACATGTGGAGCCCTTCGCGGGCGACCCGATCCTGTCCCTCAACGACAGCTTCAAGGCCGATCCCCGCACGGAGAAGGTCAATCTCAGCATCGGCGTCTACACGGACGAAAAGGGCCGCATTCCCGTCCTCGGCTCCGTCAGGACGGCCTATGAGCGCATCGGGTTCGCCGAGCGTCCCTATCTCCCCATGGACGGTCACCCCGGCTACCGCGACGGTGTGCAGAAGCTGGTCTTCGGCGCTGCTCATCCGGCACTCGCGGACAAGCGCGTCGCGACGATACAGACCATCGGCGGCACGGGCGCCGTCGGCATCGCGGCCGATTTCCTTGCGAAGCATACGCCGGGCCGCGCCGTTCTCGTCAGCGATCCGACCTGGGAGAACCATCACGGCCTCTTCCAGCGTGCCGGCTTCAAGACCACGACCTATCCCTATTGGGACCGCGCCAGCCGGTCGGTCGCTTTCAACGGCATGATCAAGGCGCTGGAAGCCGCCGAGAGCGGCTCCATCGTGGTGCTCCAGCCCGTCTGCCACAACCCGACCGGCGTCGATCTGAGCGAGGAGCAGCAGGCCACCGTGACCGATGTGCTCATCGCCAAGGGCCATATCGCGGTGTTCGACATGGCCTATCAGGGCTTCGGCACCAGCGTCGAGGCGGATGCCGCTTTCGTGCGCCGCTATGCCGAGCGCGCGAGCTGCCTCGTGGCCAATTCCTTCTCGAAGAACTTCTCGCTTTACGGGGAGCGCTGCGGCGGCTTGAGCGTCGTCTGCCGCGATGCGGACGAGGCCGAGCGCGTCCTGGGACAGCTCAAGCTCGCGGTGCGCCGCAGCTATTCGAGCCCGCCGATGACAGGCGGCCTGCTCGTCGCCACCGTGCTCGGCAGCGAGGAACTGCGCGCGCAATGGGTTCGCGAAGTCGACGAGATGCGCACCCGCATGGATGCGATGCGCAAGCTCCTCGCCGAGCATATCCGCGGCTTGTCGAACGAAGTGGACGTGCATTTCCTGCTGAACCAGCGCGGCATGTTCAGCTTCACGGGCCTGAGCGAACAGCAGGTCCGCGCCATGCGCGAGAAGGACGGCGTTTATCTCGTAGGCTCAGGCCGCATGTGCGTCGCGGGCCTCAACGAGGAGAACGTGCCGAAGGTCGCCAGGAGCTTCGTGGAGGTGAGCCAGGCATAAGGCTGAAGAATCCTCTCTCCCTCGTCATGCCCGGCCTCGCGCCGGGCATCCACGCCTTAGAAACGCACTGCCTCTTCAAAGGTGGATGGCCGGGACAAGCCCGGCCATGACGTGAAATACATGAGACCTACGGAGCGATTTCTTCTCACTCCGCGGCAACCGGCAGTGGCTGCGGCGGCTCGGCATGGAACTTGGCCAGGAGATCCGCCTCTTCAGCCTTCGCGGCTTTCAGATTCCGCTCCTTGATGTGGCCGAAGCCGCGAATTTTCTGCGGAATGGCGGCGAGGCCGACCGCAATTGCGTGATTGTCCGCATTGAGCTTCGCCACGATCTCGTCGATGCGCCCGGCGAACTCGCGGATCAGCTCCCGCTCGGTGCGACGCTCGTGCGTATAGCCGAACACGTCGAGCGGCGTGCCGCGCACGCCCTTGAACTTCGCCAGGACCCGCATGGCCTTCATCATCCAGGGTCCGAAGCTCTTCTTCTTCGGAAGGCCCGTCACCGGATCCTTCTTTGCCAGAACGGGCGGCGCCATGTGGAACTCGTAACGCAGATTCTCACCCTCGAAGGTAGAGGCCACCTGCCGCTCGAAATGGCCATCCGTGTAGAGACGGGCCACTTCGTACTCGTCCTTGTAGGCCATGAGCTTGAAGAGCGAGCGCGCGACCGCGTCGGTCAGTGCGGTCGAACCCGGAACAGCCCTGGCTTCAGCCTCGCGCACACGCTCGACCTGCATGCGGTAGCGTCTGGCATGACGCTTGCTCTGATAGGCGGTCAGGAACTGGGCGCGACGCTCGATCACCTCGTCCAGGGTCTCGGAGATCTTCAGCTCGTCATTCGGCGCCTTCAGCTCGCTCATCATCGTCGCGATGAGCTCAGGCTCCGCGGCCGCGCGGCGGCCCCAGGCGAAGGCGGAAAGGTTCATCTTCACCGCTTCGCCGTTCAGTTCGATCGCCTTCTCGATCGCCTCGGCATGGAGCGGCACGCGCCCCGTCTGATAGGCGTAGCCCAGCATGAACATGTTGGCCGCGATCGAATTCCCCAGAAGCGCGGTGGCGATCGCCGTCGCATCGACGAAGGCGACGCCGTCGTCGCCCGCGGCGCTCCTGATGGCGCGTTTCAGGCGCTCGGTCGGCAGCGAGAAGTCGGCGTTGCGCGTGAACTCGCCGGGCATGACCTCGGCGGTATTCACGACGAGCGCAGTCTGTCCCTGCTTCACGGAGGCGAGCACCTTCTTGGTTCCCGTCACCACGAGATCGCAGCCGAGAACGAGATGCGCCGATTCCGCGCTCACGCGGATTGCATGGATGTCCTCCTGGCGGTTGGCGAGGCGCCCGTGGCTGTAGACCGCGCCGCCCTTCTGCGCGAGGCCCGCCATGTCGATCATGCCGAGCCCCTTGCCCTCGAGATGCGCCGCCATGCCGAGAATCGCCCCGATGGTCACGACACCCGTGCCGCCAACGCCCGTGACGATCACGTTGAAGGTGCGGTCGATCGCAGGAAGCAGCGGATCGGGCAGCGGCTTGAAAGACATGCCCTCCGTGGCGACCGTCTCCGGCACCGCCTTCTTCACCTTGGCCCCATGCACCGTCACGAAGGACGGGCAGAAGCCCTTCACGCAGGAAAAATCCTTGTTGCAGTTCGACTGATCGATCTGGCGCTTGCGGCCGAACTCGGTCTCCACCGGCTGCACGGCGACGCAATTCGACTGCACGGAGCAATCCCCGCAGGCCTCGCAGACAAGATCGTTGATGATCACGCGCTTGTCCGGATCCGGGAACTCGCCGCGCTTGCGGCGGCGGCGCTTCTCGGACGCACAGGTCTGATCGTAGACCATCACTGAGACGCCAGAGATCTGCGCCAGCTCCCGCTGCACGGCGTCCAGTTCATCCCTGTGGTGGATGGTCATCCCCGCAGGCCAGCGGATCGATTTCGGGTATTTGTGCGGCTCGTCGGTAACGAGCGCAATACGCTCCACACCTTCTTCCCGCACCTGGCGGGCGATCATGTCGACGGTGAGCCCGCCCTCGTGCTTCTGGCCGCCGGTCATGGCGACGGCATCGTTGAAGAGGATCTTGTAAGTGACGGTGGTCTTGGTGTGGATCGACCAGCGCAGGGCCAGGATGCCGGAATGGTTGTAGGTGCCGTCGCCGAGATTCTGGAACACGTGTCCGCGCTTGGAGAACGGCGCCTCGCCGATCCAGTTCGCGCCCTCGCCGCCCATCTGGGTGAAGCCGTCGGTGGAGCGGTCCATCCACTGCACCATGTAGTGGCAGCCGATGCCCGCATAGGCGCGCATGCCCTCCGGCACCTTGGTGGACGTGTTGTGCGGGCAGCCGGAACAGAAATGCGGCACGCGGTTCGCCACGTCGCTCGTGACCTTCAGCACCTCCTGCGCATGGCGAAGCCGCGCCACCCGGCCGCGCAGGTCGTCATTATTGTGATAGGCGAGCAGTCGTTCGCCGATGACGATGGCGATGTCGTTGGGGTCGAGGGCGCCCTTGACGGGGAAGAGCCAATTGCCGCTCTCGTCCTTCTTGCCGATGCAGAGCGGCTGGTTGGCGGTGCCGTAGAGCTCCTCGCGCAGCTGAACTTCGATGAGCGAGCGCTTCTCCTCGACGACGATGACCTTGTCGAGCCCCTGCGCGAAGTCCAACAGCTCGCGTTGCGACAGCGGCCAGGGACAGGCGACCTTGTAGAGGCGAAGGCCCATGTCGTTCGCCTTCACCTCGTCGAGGCCGAGCTCGTCCAGAGCCTGACGCACGTCGAGATAGGATTTGCCGACGGTGATCACGCCGATCTTCGGAGTGCGCCCGCCGGAGAGAACGATGCGGTTGAGATTGTTGGCGCGCACGAAGGCCAGCATGGCGTCGCGCTTGAAATCCTGGAGGCGCGCCTCCTGGTCGAGCACGCCGTCCCGGGTGCGGATGTTGAGACCGCCGGGAGGCATGAGAAAATCGTCGGGCAGGATGATCTTCACGCGGTCGAGGGAGCCGTCCACGGAGGCGGTGGACTCGATGTTGTCCTTCACGCATTTGAAGGCCACCCAGGTGCCGCAGAAGCGGCTCATGGCATAGCCGTAGAGGCCGTAATCGAGAATTTCCTGAACACCCGCCGGGTTCAGGATCGGGATCATCACGTCGACGAAGTGGAATTCGGATTGATGCGCGACCGTGGAGGATTCCGCCGTATGGTCGTCGCCCATCAGGGCCAGCACGCCGCCGTATTGGGAGGAGCCTGCCATATTGGCATGGCGGAACACGTCGCCGGAGCGGTCGACACCCGGGCCCTTCCCGTACCAGAGGCCGAAGACGCCGTCGTACTTGCCGTCGCCCCGGATCTCAGCTTGCTGGGATCCCCAGATCGCGGTGGCCGCGAGTTCCTCGTTGAGGCCGGGCTGGAAGACGATATTGGATTGCTCGAGCCACTTCCTGGCCCGCCAGAGGTTCTGGTCCAGGCCGCCGATGGGCGAGCCGCGATAGCCGGAGACGAAGCCGGCCGTGCTGAGGCCCGCGAGCCTGTCCCGCTCGCGCTGCATCAGCAGCATGCGGATGACGGCCTGCGTGCCCGTGATGAACACATGATCCTTGGTCAGATCGTACTTGTCGTCCAGCGTAACGCTACGAAGCGCCACATGACCTTCGGCCATGCCGTACCTCCTTGGAGCCCTCTGCCCCACCCGCCGGTTCGGTCCGGTTCTTCTTGGTTTTGATAATTACGTCAGCAAGGCTGACATAATTACTCAGTCACGTCAATCGAGCCGATTCTGCCCTCAGCCCTCGTTTCGCCTCCATTAACCTTGAAGCGTCTAGATCCTGGTTCAGGCTTCCAGAGGCCCTGGAAGCGTCGCTTTAGAAGGCAACGCATGAAGATCCGCCTTGGTCCCGTCCTCTGCCTCGTTCTCCTGTCGACAGGGCTCAGCGTGCCGGCCTTCGCCCATCCTCATGTGTGGATCACCGCGAGGGCGCAGGTGGTGTTTACCCCCGACAGAAAAGTGACGGGCATCCGCCATCAATGGACCTTCGACGAGGCCTATACCGCCTATGTCACGCAAGGGCTGGACAAGGACGGCGACGGCAAGCTGACGCCGGAGGAACTGCAGGATCTGGCGGACGAGAACGCCGGCGGCCTCTCGGAATTCGATTATTTCACGAGCCTCAAGGTGCATGGGAAGCCGCAGGCCTTCACGAATCCGCGGGAGGCCCGGATGACCATGGACGGCAATCAGGTCACCATGACCTTCCTTCTGCCGCTGAAGACCCCAGCTCTCGTAACCGGCGCTCTGGCGATCGAGATCGACGACCCGACCTTCTTCGTCTATTTCAGCCTTCCCGATCAAACCTCGGTGACCTTGGCCGACGCGCCCCAAGGCTGTGTGACGAACATCGCCAAGGCGAAGCCGCTCGATGCCGCCATGCTGAAGATTCTCCAGGACGAGGGCGCGATCCAGACGGCGGCGCCAAACGCGACTTTCAGCGTGGAATATTCGAACAAGGCGATCATCGCATGTCCGTGACGTCCGCTCCGCTCGCTTCTCCCGTCTCCGGCCCGGCACGTTTCTGGCAGCGGCTTGTCCTGGCGGCTGCTGCGACGGCCATCGTGGCGGCGGCCATGGCGCTTCTCGCGCTCTGGATCGGCCCCATCAGCGCCCCGCCTCCCCGCAGTCCCTTCGGCATGGGCATTCGGGAAGCCGCACCCTCGGGCCATCTCGGGGCATGGCTTTTGTCCATCCAATCCGGCTTCTATGCCAACCTTCAGGCGGGCGTGCGCGCCATGAAGGAGAGCGGCGCGGCCCTGGGCTCGCTTCTTGTCGTCGGCTTCGCCTACGGAGTCTTCCATGCGGCGGGGCCGGGGCACGGAAAAAGCGTGATCTCGGCCTATCTGGTGGCCGACGAAAAGGCGCTCCGCAAAGGCTTCGCCTTGAGCTTCGCGGCGGCCTTCGTGCAGGCGGCAGTCGCCATTCTCATCGTGGGCACGGTGAACCTCGTGCTGCGCGCCACGGCTGCCACCATGAACAAGCTCGCCATGAACGTGGAGCTTATAAGCTTCATCGCGGTCGCCCTGCTGGGCCTCGTGATCACCTGGCGCAAGAGCGGCAAGGTGCTGGGCGTATTGGCGCTCGCGCGCAATCCTCTGGCTCCGGCGCAGGAGGAGAGCTGCGATCATATCCACATGCCGCCGCCCGAGGAGATCGATCGCCTCACCCGCTGGCGCGACATGGCGGGCGTCGCGCTCGCCGCGGGCATCCGCCCCTGCGCGGGGGCGCTCATCGTGCTCGTGTTCTCCCTGGCGCAGGGCCTTTTCGCCGCCGGCATCGCGGCCACCTTCGCCATGGCTCTCGGGACCGCCCTCACCACCAGCGCCATCGCGGCCATTGCCGTCTTCGCCAAGAATCTGGCCCTGAGGATGGCGGGCGGGCGCGGCGCGATGGGCGCGATCGCCATCGCCGGGATCGAGCTGATCGCGGCCGCCTTCGTGCTGGTGCTGGGCGCGAGCCTGCTAATCGGCCTCTTGAGCTGATCCGCGGTCGAACGGGTCAAAGCCCGAGCGCACCGCCGTCCGCGCGCGGATCGTGCACGGCTTCGACGCGTCCGTTGCGGGGGTGCTTCACGAGCATGCCCGCATGCCCCATGGCATCCGCGTAAGGTTTGCCCAGCTCCTCGACCGGGTGGCCATAGCTCGAGAGCACGCGCAGGAGGCTCGGATCGAAGCGATCCTCGACCTTGAGCGTCGACGACGGCGCCTGCCAGGTCTTCCCGAAGAGCCAGCGCGGCGCGTCGACGGCGTCCGCGAGGCCCATGCCGAAATCCGCATAGCGCGTGAAGATCTGCCCGAGGATCTGCGGCTGCCCCTCGCCTCCCATGGTCCCGTAGGAGAGGACGCGTCCGTCGTTGAACACGGCGAGCCCCGGGCTGAGCGTGTGGAAGGGCTTTCTCCCCGGTTCCAGCGGGTTCCGGCGGCTCGGGTCGAGCGAGAAGCCCAAGCCCCGGTTGTGCCAGTGAATGCCGGTTCCCGGCAGAACGCAGCCGGAGCCGAAGGCCCAATAGACGGATTGGATGTAGGACACCGCCAAACCGTCCTTGTCGATGCAGCCCATCCAGATCGTATCGCCCTCGGCCGGTCGCACCGGAGTGGGCGCGGCGCGGCGCGCCTCGATCATCGCCGCTTCCTTCTCGAACACGGCCGGCGTGAGGAAGGAGGCGGGATCGTGGGTGAGCTCGCGCGGGTCGGTGACGACCTTGTCGCGAATGGCGAAGGCCCGTTTGGCCGCCTCGATCAGGCCATGGTGATGCTCCGGCGTCTCGCCGTGCTTCACGTCGAGCCGGTGAAACACGCCGAGCATGAGGAGCGTGGCGAGCCCCTGGCTCGGCGGCGGCATGTTGTAGACGGTCGAGTGCGTCAGCGCGACCGAGAGCGGCTTCACCACCCGGGCCTGATAGGTCTCCATGTCCTTGCGGGTGATCGGGCTGCCGATGCGCTCCAGATCGGCGGCGATCTCGCGCCCCACATCGCCTCGGTAGAAGTCGGAGAAGCCCGCATGGGCGAGCTGTTCGAGGGCATCCGCGAGCTTCGGCGAACGGCGGATCTCGCCCGCGGGCGGCAGCTTGCCGTCCTTCAGGAAGGCCTCGGCAAAGCCGGGAGCGGAAAAGAGCGCGGCCTCTTCCAGCATGCGGTTGCGCCCCTCGGCGGCCCCGATCGCGTAACCCTCACGGGCGAAGCGAACGGCATCGGCGAGCAGCATGTCGCGCGGCAATTGCCCGCCGAGGGCCTTCGCGAGTTCCAGCGCGAGGCCCCAGCCGCTGACGGCGCCTGCCACGGTGAGCGCCGCATCGGGCCCGCGCGGAGGAATGCTGTCATAGCCCTTGTCCCGATAGCGTCTGATGGTGGCGAGCGATCCGGCGGGTCCCGAGGCATCAAGGGCGTGGACTCGCCCCTTCGGCTCCCGCACCAGCCAGAAGCCGTCTCCCCCCAAACCGTTCATATGCGGATAGACGACGGCGATGGTGGCGGCCATCGCCACCATCGCCTCCACGGCGTTGCCGCCGGAAGCTAGGATCGTCTGGCCGGTCTCGGCGGCAAGCCGATGGGGAGCGGCGACGGCGGCGGTCGAGAAAACAGGGGTTTCGGACATGTCTCAAGGATCAAGCGATGGAGTGAAATTTCAGGCGAACCTTGCACCGGAGGGGGCGTTTAGGGTAGTCCCTTCCGGCAGAGAATGGAGTAATGGTACCGTGGCTCAGGCGAAAAGCACCAACTGGCGCAACCTCATCACCCTCATCAGCATCATGGTTCTGGTCGGTGCGGAGGTCTTCGGCGTGGCCATTTCCGCCGGTTGGGCCATCGCGGGACTGTTCGAACTCGGCCACATCGTGGGCTATGTGCTCATGGGCCTCTTCAGCCTGCTCGCCCTCTATTTCCTTGTAAATCTCTGGCGCCGGTGCGTCGCGGTCGAGCCTCTCGCCGAGTAATCAGGGACTGTCTTTGCAGACCCTCATCACGACCGGGTCGGCCTCCGGCGGCACATAGGCCTCCATCGGGCGGCATTGGCCTTCGATGCAGATCCGCCAATCCGCCGTGGCGCCCGAGCGGCGCATGACCACCTGCTCCTGAGGGGGCAGGCCCGGCTTCCAGGCCCAAGCCCCATCGACGAGCCGCGCCTCCGGCGGCGGCTCCATTCCCGCGCCCGAGCCCCTGACCCGCGCCTCTACCAGTTCAAGCCCTGCGGGGGTAGCGCGCCAATCCTCCTCCCAGACAATCTTCTCGACCGAATGCGTCCAGGCGAGGGTCATCGCGCCTGCCATCAGAGGCGCGACGACCTTGCTCGCGACGAGGCAGATCACGAGCGGGCGACCACGGTCGCAGTTGTCCGGCGCGCACGCCAGAAGTGGAAGCCGAGCACGAGCGCGGCGAGGACGAAGCCGACCTCATCCGTGACCGGCAGCGCCAGCACGAGGAAGGCCGCCGCGATGGCCGCCGCGAGGCGCTCCCACCAGGGCATCTTCGCATTGAGATAGCCGACGGAGGCTGCGCCCCAGAGCAGGATGGCGAGCGCTGCCTTCACCACCATGTAGGCGACGCTGGCCCAGAACGCCGCGCCGGAGAGCCCCTCCACCGGCTGCATCATGAGCGTCGGATCGTAGACGGCCATGTAAGGGATAATGAATCCGGGCAGCGCGATCCGCAGGGCCTGGAACCCGATCTTGAAGCCCGAGGCTTTCGCGATGGGGGCGGCGGCGAAGGCCGCCAGCGCCACCGGCGGCGTCAGGTCTGCCATGATGCCGAAATAGAAGACGAACATGTGCGAGACGATGAGCGGCACGCCGAGCGTCAGCAGGGCTGGTGCGGCAAGCGACGAGGTGATGATGTAGTTCGGGATCGTCGGAATGCCCATGCCGAGGATGAGGCTCACGATCATCGTGAGCACCAGCGACGTGATGAGCGAGTCGCGCCCGATGGACACCACCCAGTTTCCGAAGATCGTGCCGACGCCGGTGAGCGTCATCGTGCCGATCACGATGCCGACCACCGCGCAGGCCAAGCCGACCGGCAACGCCTGACGGGCGCCGTCCGCCAGCGCATCGCGGCACGCCTCGAGTGTCTCGGGCCCGCCGCGCACGAAGAGACTCAGGAGAACCAGGACGCCGACGAGCAGAAGAACGAGCGTTACGCCGGCCCAGAGGAAGGCCGCGGCGAGAAGGCCGAGGCCGATCCAGAACACGAGACGCACCGTCTCGTTGACGAGACCCAGCGCAAGCGCGCTCGCGAGGATCAGCACCACCGTGAGCGCAAGGCCGATCGAGCCCGCGAACAACGGCGTGTAGCCGGAGAAGAGAAGATAGACGAGCACCGCGAGCGGCAGGATGAGGTGCCATTTCTCCTTGAGCGCACGGGCCGCGCTCGGCAGTTCCGATTTCGCGATTCCGAGAAGGCCGGCCCGACCGGCTTCGAGATGAACAGCCAGGAAGGCGGAGGCGTAATAGAGAATGGCCGGAATGATCGCGGCCTTCACGATCTCGACATAAGGAACGTCGATCGTCTCGGCCATGATGAAGGCCACTGCGCCCATGACCGGCGGCATGATCTGGCCGCCCATCGACGCGGTCGCCTCGACGCCGCCCGCGAATTCCGGCTTGTAGCCGAAACGCTTCATGAGCGGGATGGTGAACTGCCCCGTGGACACCACGTTCGCCACGCCCGAGCCCGAGATCGTGCCCATGAGCGCGGAGGAGAACACGGCCACCTTGGCGGGCCCGCCCCTGGCGCCGCCGAACAGCCCCATCGCCACGTCGGTGAAAAGCTGGATCATGCCCGCGCGTTCGAGGAAGGCGCCGAACAGGATGAAGAGGAAGATGTAGGTGGCGGACACCAGGGTCGGCGTCGCGTAAAGCCCTTCGGTGCCGAAGGACATGTGCTCGATCACCTGTTCGAGCGAATATCCGCGATGGTCGAAGGGAGCCGGGAGATAATTGCCGAACAGGCAATAGGCGAGAAAGATGCCGGCGACGATGGGAAGCGCCGGCCCCATGACGCGCCAGACGAGATAGAAAAGAATAGCGATGGCCGTGATGCCGACGACGAGATCGGCCTGCGTGAGCTCGCCTGCGCGGACCACGAGCTGCTCATAGAGCGCCCAGTGATAGACGCCGATGCCGAAGCCTATGAGCCCGACGATCCAGCCGATCACCCGCGTGGCGGGACTGCGCGCCTTGTGGTTTGCCAGCATGGCGCCCGCAACGAGGCAGAGAAAGCCCACATGCAGGGTCCGCACCACTTGGCTCGGCAGGCTGCCCGGAAACTTGAAGATCAGCGCATAGGCGACGGCAAGCGCGATGAGCGCCAGTGCCCCGTCGATCACGCTGCGGCCGCTCAGGCGCCGAAAGACGAGCCACCCGGCCCAGGCGACGAGAGCCGCGCCGGCGAGGTAGAGCGGCGTGATGTTGGCGATGATCGGATGATCGAGAGGGATGCCGAAGGCCGTGACGATCTGGAAGGCCGAGAACGCCACCGCGACCCAGAAAAGGAATTTACCCGGAATGCCCTCGCCGAAGTTCTCCGGCAGGCCATGCTCGGGATTGGCAGGCGCGGACGGCTGCTCGAGCGTTGCGATCTCGGACGCATTCATGCCCTGGCTCATGGAGATCCTCTCTTCGAAAGATCGTTCTTCTTGTCATAGGAAAGCCGGGGCAGGTGCGCCGCCCCGGCTGGAATGTAAATCCGTCGAAAGGATTAGGGAGCCTTCTTCACGCCCTTTTCGTCGAAGTAGCGCTGTGCGCCCGGATGCATCGGGACCGGCATGCCGGAGAGAGCGCTTTCGAGCTTGATGTCCTTCGCGGCCGCGTGAGCGGCGGCGAGTTCGGGCAGGCTCTCGTAGATGGCCTTCGTCATCTGGTAGACCGTCTCGTCCTTCACGCCGGAATGGGTGACGAGGTAGTTCACGACGGCAGCCGTCGCCACGGGCGCGGATTGGCCTTCATAGGTGTTCGCCGGGATTGTTGCCTTGATGTAGGGCGAGCCGACTTTGGCCACCATGTCGGCCGGGATCTCCACGACCACGATCGGCACGGAGGTGGCGAGATCGCGGATCGAGGACACGCCGAGGCCCGCCGATTGCAGGGTGGCGTCGAGCTGCCGGTTCTTCATGAGTTCGACGGATTCGCCGAAGGGCAGGTACTCGACCTTGCCGAGATCCTGATAGGACAGGCCGGCGCCATGGAGGATCGCGCGGGCGTTGAGCTCGGTGCCGGATTTCGGCGCGCCGACCGAGAGGCGCTTGCCCTTCAGATCCGCCAGCGACTTGATGCCGGACTCCTTGGTGGCGACGATCTGGATATAGTTCGGGTAGATGGCGGTGACGCCGCGCAGCTTGTCCAGCTTGCTCTTGAAGCCCGCCTCCTCGTTGCCCTCCCAGGCCATCGCCAGGCTGTCGCCGAGCGTGAAGCCGATCTCACCCTTGCCCTGCTGCAGCAGCGTGAGGTTTTCCACCGAAGCCTTGGTGGCCTGAACCGATGGCCGCGCGCCCGGAACTTTTTCCGTGAAGACCTTTGAGAGAGCCACGCCCAGGGGGTAATAGACGCCCGAGGTACCGCCCGTCAGAATGTTGATGAAATCCTGGGCCTGGGCCGGAATACTCGCTCCGGCGAGGGCCAGAGCGGTGGCCGCGCCCACGAGGCGGCGCATAACTTTTCGATGCATTACGTACTCCCTATCTATGGCACCTGCCGTAGCGGTGCCTGTGTGCGCGCCTAGTTTGGCTGCTGACGAAGTTTTCTCAAGGGGCTAAGAGTGACTTAATCCTGCCACCTTGGTCGGTAGGGGTCCGTCTCTCCACAACCAAATACATCGCGATCCATGCTCAACCGCCGCCAGTTTCTCCAGACCGCCACCGCCACGGCCGCCTTGGCCGCCCAGGGTTTTTCAGGTTCAGCTCTGGCGCAGCAGGGTTTGAAGATGGGAGCGCCGGCCTCCTTCTCGTTCGACGAACTGAAGAAGCAGGCCGAAGCGATGGCCCGCTCGGCCTATACGGCTCCGCCGAGCCCCTCGCCCGAGATCCTTTACCAGATCGACTACGACGCGCACGGGAAGATCAGGTTCAAGACCGACCTCGCCCTCTGGGCCAACGGCCCCAGCAAGTTCCCGGTCACCTTCTTCCACATGGGGCGCTTCTTCCAGAAGCCGGTGCGCATGCATGTTGTGGACAACGGCCAGGCCCGCGAGATCATTTACGATACCGAGTATTTCGACATGCCGGCGGATTCGCCGGCCCGCAAACTCCCGGACAACACGGGCTTCGCCGGCTTCCGTTTCCAGGAGGCCCGTGACGGCAAGCTCGATTGGCGGAAGAACGACTGGGTGGCCTTCCTCGGCGCGTCCTATTTCCGCGCCATCGGCGAACTTTATCAATACGGCCTCTCCGCCCGCGGCCTCGCCGTCGACGTGGCGGTGCACGGCAAGCCCGAGGAATTCCCCAACTTCACCCATATCTATTTCGAGACCCCGCAGCCGGACTCGGACACGGTCACCATCTACGCCCTTCTCGACGGGCCGAGCGTAGCGGGTGCCTATCGGTTTGTCATGAAGCGTGCCGCCGCCGTCATCATGGATCTCGACTGCGCCCTCTTCCTGCGCCAGGACATCGCGCGGCTCGGCATCGCGCCCCTCACCTCCATGTACTGGTACTCGGAGAAGTCCAAGACCACGGCCATCGACTGGCGCCCGGAGATTCACGATTCGGACGGCCTTGCCATGTGGACCGGCGCCGGCGAGCGCATCTGGCGCCCTCTCAACAATCCGCCGCGCATCATCACCTCGGCCTTCTCCGACGAGAACCCGAGGGGGTTCGGCCTACTTCAGCGCGACCGGAACTTCGATCACTACCTCGACGGCGTGTATTACGACCGCCGCCCCTCGCTCTGGATCGAGCCGATGAGCACCTGGGGCCGGGGGACCATCCAGCTCGTGGAAATTCCCACCGACGACGAGATCCACGACAACATCGTGGCCATGTGGGTCCCTGCCGAGCCTGCCCGGGCAGGTCAGGCCCTGGAATTCCGCTATCGCATGCACTGGGCGGCGGATGAACCCTACCCGACCCCGCTCGCCCGCGTTGTCGCGACCCGATTCGGCAATGGCGGGCAGGCCGGCACCGTGCGCCCCAAGGGCGTGCGCAAGTTCATGGTAGAATTCCTCGGCGAGCCGCTGACCAAGCTGCCCAGCGGCGTCATCCCGAAGCCCGTGCTCACGGCCTCCCGCGGCGAGTTCTCGAACCTTATCACCGAAGCCGTGCCCGACAACGTGCCCGGCCATTGGCGGACCCAGTTCGACCTGACCGTCACCGGCACCGAGCCGGTGGAAATGCGCTGCTATCTTCGTAATGGCGACGAGGTCTTGAGCGAAACCTGGCTCTACCAGTACCACCCGGCGTTCTAAGATTTCGCTTATAAACCACGGCGTTAACAGGGGCGTATAAAATACTATACGACCCTGGAAATGACGGTAGATCCGGTTTATGTGTGGAGACATGTCGCACGGTCACCACCACGGTCATCACCATCGCCACGGGCCTCGGGTCGTCGCCGCGGCCCCCACCTTTTCGCTGCTGCGGCTCTCGGTCTGGCAGCGACTGGCGGGTGCTGCCGCCACCCTGGCAGCCTTGTGGCTGCTGGTCCTGCAGGTGATAAGGTAACAGCCATGTCTGCGCCCGCCACCGCCATCCGCTTCGAAGAAGTGACCCTCGGCTACGGCCGCAGGCCCGCCGTGCATCACCTCGATGGGGACATTCCCGCCGGGAGCCTGATGGCCGTGGTCGGCCCCAATGGGGCGGGCAAGTCGACCCTGCTCAAGGGCATCGTCGGCACCTTGAAACCTCTCGAAGGCCATATCCGCCTCGACGGCCCCTCCTCCGAGATCGCCTACCTGCCGCAGGCGGCCGAGATCGACCGCTCCTTCCCGCTCTCCGTCTATGATCTCGTCGCCATGGGGCTCTGGTCCCGGTCGGGGCTCTTCGGGGGCGTCTCGGCGAAGGATCGCACGACGATCGAGGAGGCCCTGGCCTCCGTCGGCCTCATCGGCTTCGAGCGCCGCCCCATCTCCACGCTTTCCGGCGGCCAGATGCAGCGCGCGCTCTTCGCGCGCCTGCTTCTGCAGGATGCGCCGGTGATCCTGCTCGACGAGCCGTTTACCGCCATCGATGCCAAGACCACGGCCGATCTGCTCGATCTCGTGCGCCGCTGGCACGACGAATCGCGCACGGTGATCGCGGTGCTGCACGATCTCGACATGGTCCGGCGCGTGTTTCCGAAGTCGCTGCTCATCGCCCGCGAGCCCGTCGCCTGGGGGGAGACGCCCGAGGTGCTGAGCGCGGAAAACCTCCTCAAGGCCCGCCGCATGGTCGAGGCGTACGATCCGCATGCGGATGTGTGCCAACGCGGCGCTGCATAGAGAACCCGGCTGTGCTCGACATCGCTTTCACTCCCTTTGCCGAATTCGAATTCATGCAGCGCGCGCTGGTGGGCGTGATCGCCATCGCGCTCGGCGGCGGCCCGATCGGCGTGTTCCTGATGCTGCGCCGCATGAGCCTGACGGGCGACGCCATGGCGCATGCGATCCTGCCGGGCGCAGCGGTCGGTTATCTCCTCGCCGGCCTGTCGCTTCCCGCCATGACCATCGGGGGATTGGCGGCAGGCGTCATCGTCGCCATGGCGGCGGGGCTCGTCTCGCGATTCACGTCGCTGAAGGAGGATGCCTCGCTCGCAGCCTTCTATCTGCTGTCGCTCGCGCTCGGCGTCACCATCGTGTCCCTCAGGGGCTCGAACATCGATCTCCTGCACGTGCTCTTCGGCACCGTGCTGGCGCTCGACGACAACACGCTGCTGCTGCTCGCCTCCATTTCGAGCCTGACGATTCTGGCCCTCGCCATCCTGTATCGCCCTCTTGTGCTCGAATGCGTGGACCCGATCTTCCTGCGTTCGGTCAGCCGCGCGGGAACGCCCACGCATCTCATCTTCCTCGGCCTCGTGGTGATGAACCTCGTCGGCGGGTTCCACGCGCTCGGCACCCTCCTCGCCGTCGGCATGATGATGCTGCCCGCCGCGGCCGCCCGCTTCTGGACCAACGACATCACCCTGATGATGATCGTGTCCATCCTCATCGGCATCGCATCGGGGATCGGGGGCCTTCTGCTCTCCTTCCATGCGGAGCTGCCCGCGGGACCAGCGATCATTCTCTCGGCCGGCGCCGTGTACGTGGCCTCCCTGCTCCTGGGCCGGGAGGGCGGCGTGCTCTGGCTCGCCTGGCCGGGCAAGCACCTGGAAGCCTGAACCTCACGGAAGGATCCGTCATGCCGACGAGAAGAAACGCCCTGTCCCTGCTTGTGGGAGCGCTCGCGCTATGGGGCTGCTCCTCACTGCCCGCCGCTGCGCAGTCCCCTGAGAAACTCAAGGTCGTGGCGACCTTCTCGATCCTCGGCGATCTCGTGCGCAACGTGGGCGGCGAGCGCACCGAGGTCACGACCCTCGTCGGCCCAAACGGGGACGCTCACGTCTATTCGCCCACGCCCGCCGACGGCCGTCGCTTGGCGGAGGCCCGGATCGTCTTCACCAACGGCCTGAAATTCGAGGGCTGGATCGACCGCCTCGTCAAATCCTCCGGCACCAAGGCCGCGAAGGTCGAAGCATCCAAGGGCGCGAAGCTGCTGGAGGGAGACGACGATCATGGCCATGACCATGGCCATGGCATCGATCCCCATGCCTGGCAGAACATCGGCAACGCGAAGGTCTACGTGGCTAATATCCGTGACGCCCTGGCCATGGCGGATCCTGACGGCAAAGCTGATTACGAAGCCAATGCCGCCGCCTATCTGGCCAAGCTCGATGCCCTGGAGGCCGAGGTGAAGGGGCTGATCGCCGGCATTCCGGCCGAACGGCGTAAGGTCATCACCTCCCATGACGCCTTCCGCTATTTCGGAGACGCCTACGGGATCGTCTTCGTCGCTCCGCAGGGCGTGTCGACGGAGGCGGAGGCCTCCGCCAAGGACGTGGCCCGGATCATCCAGCAGATCAAGCGCGAGAAGATCGCCGCCATTTTCGTGGAGAACGTCTCCGATGTCCGCCTGATGGAGCGGATCGCCGCGGAAACCGGAGCGAAGATCGGCGAGAGGGTCTATTCCGACGCCCTCTCTGGGCCCGATGGTCCTGCCGGCACTTACATTGACATGATGAGACACAATATAAGAGCTTTCAGCACGGCCCTGTCGAGCTGAACCCCTGCTGCCCCTGCCCGTTCAGAGGCAGCCCTCCATTGAGTTTCCTGGAACCATCCGATGACCGACAAGATCCCCGTCACCGTCCTCACAGGCTATCTCGGCGCCGGTAAGACCACCCTCCTCAACCGCATCCTCACCGAGCCTCACGGCAAGAAATATGCCGTCATCGTGAACGAATTCGGCGAGATCGGCATCGACAACGAGCTCGTGGTCGGCGCCGACGAGGAAGTGTTCGAGATGAACAACGGGTGCATCTGCTGCACCGTGCGCGGCGACCTGATCCGCATTCTCGACGGCCTGATGAAGCGAAAGGGCAAATTCGACGCCATCATCGTCGAGACCACGGGTCTCGCGGACCCCGCGCCTGTTGCCCAGACGTTCTTCATGGATCAGGACGTGTCCGACATGGCCCGTCTCGATGCGGTGGTGACGGTGGCCGACGCCAAGTGGCTGTCCGACCGCCTGAAGGACGCCCCCGAGGCCAAGAACCAGATCGCTTTCGCCGACGTGATCATTCTGAACAAGATCGATCTCGTGACGCCCGAGCAGCTCGATGAGGTCGAGGCGCGCATCCGCGCCATCAATCCCTACGCCAAGGTCCACCGCACGCAGAACGCGGCCGTGCCGCTGAACGAAGTGCTCGACCGCAAGGCCTTCGATCTCGACCGCATCATCGAGCTCGAACCCGACTTCCTGGAGGAGGGTCACCACCATCATCACGATGAGGAGATGCAGTCCGTCTCCGCCTCCATCGATGGCGAGGTGAACCCCGAGACGTTCATGCCGTGGATCTCCAATCTGACCCAGGTCGAGGGTCCGAACATCCTGCGCTGCAAGGGCATCGTGGCCTTTCCGAACGAGCCGAAGCGCTTCGTCTTCCAGGGCGTGCACATGATCCTCGACGGCGATGTGCAGGGCGATTGGAAGCCGGGCGAGAAGCGCACCTCGAAGGTGGTCTTCATCGGCCGCAATCTGAACGAGAAGGCGATCCGCGAGGGCTTCCTGGCCTGCGCGGCCTAGAGCATCGTGTGGAAAAGTGGACCCGGTTTTCCGCGTCGAACGATGCTCTCGTCTCAGGAGAAAGCATCGGATGGGTCCCAAAAGTGCAAGTCCACTTTTGGGTCCGATGCTTTAGCAGCGTTCATTCTGGGAGCAGGCCTCCTGCTCCCGGCGACGGCTTATGACGCGAAGCCGGCTTTCGCCAGACAGTCCTGGACATAGGCTTTGCGGGTCGCCTTCACCTGCTGCTGCCATTCGGACGAAAGATTTCTGCCCTGCCGGTAGATGAGTCTGGCGTCTCGCTCGCAGGCGGCCTTGTGGGCGGCCCGCTGATTTGAGGCGACGCCTTCTTGTGAGGGAAACCCGCTCGTGGTCTGCGCGGAGACACCCATCGAACCGAGCGCCGTCATGACGAAAGCAATCACGCCCAAAATCTTCATGCCGCAGCTCCCAAACATCGAGAGACCTATGATGGGACCGCCATGGCGTCGCGGCCATGGCCCAGAAGGCTTAACCCCGATGTTCGATGGGAGACCGATCGCCCATGAATTCGCCCAGGGCCTCGCCTTGCCTGTCCACCCTCCAAGCATGCTATGGGAAACCCATCTGAAGGGGATCGCTCGATGAGTAATGGTACCGCTCCATCCTTGACACACAGCGTCGCAACCGTGGCGGCGGACGCACATGTGACCGCCCTCGGCTGGCTGGGGGGCACCGCCGCCTTCGGCCTCGGCGATGGCGGCGTCCTGCTGGTCAAGGACGGCCAGACCCACCGCGTGGAGGCCCATCCCGATGCGGGCATTCTCGTCGGCGCCAGCGACGGCGAGCGATTCGTGACCGGCGGGGACGATGGCCGGGTGGCCGTCACGGGGCCGGACGGCTCCACCGCAACGCTGGCGGAAGCCAAGGGCGCCTGGATCGACTCGCTGGCGCTCATCCCCGGCGGAGCCTTTGCCTATGCCGCCGGCAAGCGCGTGTTCGCCCGCGACGAGAAAGGCCGCGAGAAGACGCTGGAGGTTCCCTCCACCGCGCGCGGTCTGGCCTTCGCGCCCAAGGGTTATCGCCTCGCGATTGCACACTACAACGGCGCGACCCTGTGGTTCCCCAATGTGGAGTCGAAGCCCGAACTGCTCGACTGGAAGGGCTCGCATCTCGACGTGATCTGGTCGCCCGATGCCCGCTTCGTGGTGACCTCCATGCAGGAGAATGCGCTCCACGGCTGGCGTCTCATTCCCGACAAGGGTCACATGCGCATGAGTGGCTATCCGTCGAAGACCCGCTCGTTCTCCTGGTCGCACGATGGCAAGTGGCTCGCCACCTCCGGCGCCGAAGCCGCCATCATCTGGCCCTTCGAATCGAAGGAAGGCCCCATGGGCAAGGCGCCCCGCGAATGCGGCGTGCGGCCCGCGAAGGTCAGCCGCGTGGCGTTTCATCCCAATACCCCCGTGCTGGCGGTCGCCTATGAGGACGGCTGCATCCTGCTCATCCGCCTGGCTGACGCCTCCGAGCTTCTCGTGCGCCCCGCTGTCCAGGGCAGCGGCGTCACGGCTATGGCCTGGGACAAGGCCGGCCGGCGTCTCGCTTTCGGCTGCGAGGACGGTCAGGCCGGCATCCTGACCCTGCCATGAGGTCGCCCGTGGCCCTGTTCGGAGCTTTCCTGAGAGGCACATTCGGTCTCCCAAAAGCCGACCGGGAAGCCATCGAGCGTGTGAAGGAGATGGCCCGCGCAGCCCTGCAGGCCTCTCCCGAGACAGCCTTCGCCGTCAATGAGATCGCCTGCAACGATCCGGGCTGCCCCGGCATCGAGACCGTGATTCTGGTGATGGCGCCGGGACAGAAGACCCGTGCGCTCAAGGTGCAAAAACCCCTCGATGAAGTGACGGAACAAGATATCCTCGCCGTGCTTTGATCGTCGAGGAGGTCACGCTTGTCACGGATTGTTCGCATCATCGCCTTCGGCCTCGGGCTTCTGGGCGGCGTCACGGCTTCGCAGCTGCCGGAATATTCCCAGCAGTACCGCCAGCGCCTCGGCGGCACGATCGATGAGCTCAGCCGGGTGATTGCGCAATTCGATGCGGGGGCCACTGCGAACGGCGAAACGCAGGAGAGCGCCATCGCGCGCCTGCGTTCCAATCCGGACGATTTCGTGAGCCGCCAGGGCATCGCGATGGAAGGAAACGTGGACCGCCTCCGGCGGCTGCAGGCCCATCGCGAAGCCATGCTGCAAGCAGGCTCGTTCGCGCGCATCGCGTTCATGGTTCGTGACGGCGACAAGGACGTGATGGAAGGCGCGTATCGCGACTTCGAGCCTGCCATGCCGGTTACGGAAGAGGGCCTTCTCGCCACGGCAGCAGGGTTTCTCGTCGTTTGGGGCGGCATATTGCTGCTCGCGGGTTTCCTGCGCAGCCTGCGGCGGCGCCCCCGTGCCCGATCCGCCGCTCGGGCGTAAGTCTCTAGGCTCCGCGCTCCGGCTTGCCTGCCAGTATCACGTAGAATCCCAAGCCATCGCTGGCCGGCAGGGTCTGCAGGCGGTCGATCCAGCCGCGCTTCTTGGCTTCCAGGAGCGCCTTGCCGATGGGTTGGAACAGCGTTTCACCGCCGCCCTCCGGCGGAGAATCGAGACGCACGGCCACGGATTTCGCATGCGCGAATCGGCTACGTTCCAGCATGTCCTGGATCGAGGCGGCGGCCTTCTCGCGGGATGCGCCGCGCAGATCGAGAACGGCCTCGGCATCGACGACGCCCAGGCCTCCCCGCAGTTTGTTGGCGTAGAATTCCTCGAAATGAGGCATGGCGATGTCTCCACCCTACGTCGTGCCCAGGGCAAGCC
Organism: Microvirga sp. HS2; assembly: GCF_055792805.1. NCBI lineage: Bacteria > Pseudomonadati > Pseudomonadota > Alphaproteobacteria > Hyphomicrobiales > Methylobacteriaceae > Microvirga > Microvirga sp. HS2. Next base: position 18,626 of record NZ_JBVVAJ010000036.1, on the reverse strand, counting down.
TGGGCACGACGCCTACGGCTCAGCGCACCAGAATGTTCCGGAACTGCCACGGGTCGGAGGCATCGATATCCTCGGGGAAGAAGCCCGGGCGATCGTCCAGCGGCGTCCAGTCCGTATAGTAGCCCTTAACAGGCCCGAGATACGGCATCTGCACTTCGAGGCAGCGGCGGAAATCGATGTCGTCGGCTTCCACGATGCCCGCGTTCGGGTTCTCCAGGGCCCACACCATGCCGGCAAGCACGGCCGAGGTCACCTGCAGGCCGGTGGCGTTCTGATAGGGTGCGAGTTTGCGGGTCTCCTCGATGGAGAGCTGCGACCCGAACCAGTAGGCGTTCTTGGCATGGCCGTAGAGCAGCACGCCGAGCTCGTCGATGCCGTCGACGATCTCGTCCTCCGTGAGAATGTGCTGCTTGCCCTGGAACTTCCCCGCGTTGCCGAACATCTCGTGCATCGACAGCACGGCGTCGTTCGCCGGGTGATAGGCGTAGTGGCAGGTCGGTCGGTAAGCAACCTTGTCGCCGTCGCGGACGGTGAAGTAGTCGGCGATGGAGATCGCCTCGTTGTGCGTGACCAGGAAGCCGTATTGCGGACCTGGCGTCGGGCACCAGGTGCGCACGCGCGTATTCGCGCCCGGCTGCAGCAGATAGATCGCGGAGCCGCAGCCCTTGTCGTGCGTGCGCGCGTTCTCGGGCATCCACGTCTCGTGCGTGCCCCATCCGAGTTCCGCGGGCTGCAGGCCTTCGGACACGAAACCTTCCACGGACCAGGTGTTCACGAACACGCCCATGGGCTTCGGCTTCTCCGCGCGCTGCGTGTCGCGCTCGGCGATGTGAATGCCCTTCACGCCCACGCGCTGCATGAGCCCGGCCCATTCCTCGCGGGACTTCGGCACCTCGACATCGAGGCCGATGTCCTTGGCGACGTTGAGCAGCGCCTGCTTCACGAACCAGGAGACCATGCCGGGATTGGCGCCGCAGCAGTTCACCGCCGTCGGACCGCCGGGCGCCTGACGGCGCGCGTCGAGAATGTTTTCGCGCAGCATGTAGTTGGTGCGCTCCGCGGGGCCTGCGCTCTTGTCGAAGTAGAAGCCGGCCCAGGGCTCGGCCACCGTGTCGACGTAGAGAGCGCCGAGCTCACGGCAGAGCTCCAGGATCGCTCGCGATGAGGTGTCCACGGACACGTTCACGCAGAAGCCCTGCCCGCCGCCTTCCGTCAGAAGGGGCGTCAGGATCTCGCGGTAATTCTCAGGGGTAAGAGCCTTGTGGACCAGAGTGATGCCGCGCACGTCGAGCATGCTGCGGTCCGTGTCGACAGGGTCGATGACCGTAAAGCGGTTCTTGTCGAACTCGAAATGCCGCTCGATCAGGGGCAGCATGCCTTTTCCGATCGAGCCGAAACCGATCATGACGATCGGACCGGTGATGCGGCCATGAACGGGCCAAGTGGTCATCGATGTTTCTCCTTGAGAAAGCGTGAGATGGAAAGGTTTGTCTCCGGGTAGAACGGTTCCGGGCGCATCTAGGATTGAGGGGCCCTCGGGGTCAATGCCTGGGCGGCGCTATTGGCCTCCGATCGCGATTTCCCTGCGGATCCAGACCGAAGGCGGGCAAAAAAGATCTCTTCACCGTTTCAGGTCTCGACATCGGCGAACAAGGCATCATGATCGGAATCGAGATTATCCATTCCCGGCTACAGCCCGATGACATTTCGCGAACTCCTCACGCGCCAAGGGCGTGTGATCGGCCTCGGCTTCGCCCTGACCTTTCTGTCCTCCTTCGGGCAAACCTTCTTCATCTCGCTCTCCGGGCCGGACATCCGTGAAACCTTCGGGCTCACGAACGGCGCCTTCGGGCTGATCTATTCCACAGCGACGCTCTGTTCGGGCCTGCTGATGATCTGGGTCGGCGCCGTCATCGACCGGATCGACATCCGCCTCTATGCCACCGTGGCTCTCGTCGGGCTCGCCGGAGCGGCGCTTAGCCTCTCAATGGCCTCCAACGCCGCGATGCTGGGCTTGAGCCTGTTTGCCCTTCGCCTCTTCGGCCAAGGCATGTCGAGCCATGCGGGCGTCATGAGCACGGCCCGGCTTTCAGGGGGCATTCGCGGCCGGGCGACCGGCGTGGCCGCGCTCGGATTTCCGGCGGGCGAAGCCGTTCTGCCCACGATCGTCATCGCAGGGATCGCGGCGCTCGGCTGGGCAGGCATGTGGCGCGTCGCCGCGCTCGTCATCGCTGTCTGCCTCGCCCTCGGCTGGGTCTTGGGCGTCTTTCTCACCCCGCGGGCTCCCGAGCCCGGCGATGCTGTTCAGGGAAGCGGACCGACGGAGGCAGGGCCGCGCTGGATCGATATTCTGCGTGACCGGCGCTTCCTCGCCCTCGTTCCGACCATGATCGGCTACCCGGCCATTGTTACGGCCTATTTCTTTCATCAGCGGCTCATCGCCGATATCGAGGGCTGGCCCCTGGAACTGCTGGCGAGCAGCATCACCATCTATGCGCTCGTCTCGGTCACGGTGGCGATGCTGACGGGCAGCCTCGTCGACCGGTTCGGTGCAAAACGCTTGAGCCATTTCTATCTCGTGGGCCTCATTCTCGCTTCCTCGGCCCTAGCGGTTCTCAGCGGCCCGGCCCTCGCGCCGATCTTCTTCGCCCTGATCGGCCTGTCCGCAGGCGCAACCAACGTCATCATCGCGGCGGTTCTGGCCGAGCTCTTCGGCACGAAGCATCTGGGGAAGATCCGCGCCCTGGCCGGCGCGCTCATGGTGCTGGCCTCAGCGGCGACGCCGGGCTTCATCGGCCTGCTGTTCGATACCGGCATCAGCCTCGGCGCGATCAGCCTTGGCTTTGCCGCTTATCTGCTGGTCGCCGCGGGCGCTACTTTCGCGCTGCCCGATCCGAGGGCCGCCTGACGCGACCCTCGGACGATGGATTGACGATCACGCTGCGGGGCGAAGACCGGGCAGACGTCCCTGCGCAGCGGCTGCGACGAGCGCCGTGAGATCGGGCTTCTCCTGGTAAGCGCCGGTTGCGGACACGAGTCCACGGGCACCGTCGAGGTGACCCGCTTCCAGCTCCAGCGCGAGGAAGCGATTGCGCTCGTAAGGTCCCGGCAGCCAGAGGCCTTCGGTCTTCTCCGGCAAGAAGCCGAAGCGCTGGTAATACGGCGCATCGCCGACCAGCAGCACCGCCTTGTGCCCGAGAGCGGCCGCGCGAGCGAGCGCCTCGCGCATGAGCTTGCCGCCGAGGCCGAGGCTCTGGAGCGCGGGATCGATGGCGATCGGGCCGAGCATGAGCGCGGGCCGGTTCGGACCTGCCGAGACGTGCCACAGACGCACCGTGCCGACGATCTCGCCGTCGCGTTCGATGACGAGCGACAGGCCATCGGCGGCCTTGCGACCTTCGCGCAGGCGCTCGCAGGTCTTCTGGAAGCGCGTGGGGCCGAAGCAGACGTCGAGCAGCGCTTCCCGCGCTTGCGTATCGAGGAAGGTTTCTTCGCGAATCGTGATCATGGCCGTGGCCTCCCAAAACACATGGGGTGAGCGACAGCCCTCGCACCTGCACGACAACTCGCGCAGGCCGTCCGGGACAACACTTTCGGGGTTGGTGCCTGCCTCATTCAGCGAGGCAGGCGGGACGTGAGTCAGATCACGTAGGACTTGAGCGGCGGGAAGCCGTTGAACGCGACCGCCGAATAGGTGGTCGTGTAGGCGCCCGTGCCCTCGATCAGCACCTTGTCGCCGATCTCCAGCGAGACGGGGAGCATGTAGGGCTCCTTCTCGTAGAGAACGTCGGCCGAGTCGCAGGTGGGGCCGGCCAGCACGCACGGCACCTTGTGGTCGCCGTCGCGCTCGCTGCGGATCGGGTAGCGGATCGACTCGTCCATCGTTTCGGCGAGACCGCCGAACTTGCCGATGTCGAGATAGACCCAGCGCACCTCGTCCTCGTCGCGGCTCTTCTTCGAGACGAGAACGACCTCGGCCTCGATGATGCCCGCGTTGCCGACCATGCCGCGGCCCGGCTCGATGATCGTTTCCGGAATGCGGTTGCCGAAGTGCTTCGACAGCGCGCGGAAGATCGACTCGCCATAGGCTTCCACCTGAGGAACCGTCTTCAGGTACTTCGTCGGGAAGCCACCGCCGAGATTGACCATCGACAGGTGGATGCCACGGCTGGCGCACTCGCGGAAGATCGCGGAGGCGGAGCCGAGAGCCTGATCCCAGGCTTCCGTGTTGCCCTGCTGCGAACCCACGTGGAACGACACGCCGTAGGCCTCCAGGCCCTGACGAACCGCATGCTCGAGCACGTCCACCGCCATTTCCGGCACGCAGCCGAACTTGCGGGAGAGCGGCCACTCGGCGCCGGCGCCGTCGCAGAGGATGCGGCAGAACACCTTCACCTCGGAAGCGGCAACGCCAGCCGTCGCGGCGGCGCGAGCGATCTTCTCGACCTCGGCCTCGCAATCGACCGCATAGAGGCGAACGCCGATCTCGAGGGCGCGAGCGATATCGCGCTCCTTCTTGATCGTGTTGCCGAAGGAGATGCGGTCGGGCGTGGCGCCGGCTGCGAGCGCAAGCTCGATCTCGACGACCGAGGCCGTGTCGAAGCACGAGCCCATCTCGGCAAGCACCTTCAGCACCTCCGGAGCCGGATTGGCCTTCACGGCGTAGAAGACACGCGTGTCGGGGAGCGCACGGGCAAACTTGGAGTAGTTGTCACGCACCACGTCGAGGTCGACGACAACGCACGGGCCGTCCTCACGTCGGTTGCGCAGGAATTCACGAATGCGCTCAGTCATGGCGCTCTCCCCACCAAAGGTTCAATGGAGGTCTTCAAGCCTCCGGATTGAAATCTGGACGGTCAGAGCCTTCTGCCGTCCGGCGTCAGCGAGGGAAGATGCATCCCGCTTCGTGCGATGGAGACACGAGGAGCGGCGATGGGCTCTTCACCCGACGATGCTGCCTTGGATTGGATGGGGAATTCCCGTCCGCACGCCTGGCAATGAGAAACAAGCCTCTTCGGTGTTGACCTTTGGAGGGCCAACGAGACCAAAAAAGCCCGTTCGTCGTTGCTTTAAGTCACGTCCCCCGTTGAGAACGGGGTGCGCCGGTTTCGCCTCCGGCTGCCGGTTAGGGGTAGTCGAGAACTAGGTCGTTCTCGGGCGGCTGTCCGGCCTCTTGTCCGGATGCCCACCAACCGGCACGCGACCACAGGCACGTGCGAATTTGGGCAGGAGTGAAATAAGGCCTTTCGCCCCCGATCACAAGAGCCTTTCGGGCCTCCCACGAAATTTTTTAACCCTGCTTTCGGAGGGGAATGGCGGCGCTTCCATTCAGCCCCTATTAAGCGGCCTCAGCTCACCCATTTAAGGATTGCGGCTTCTCGAAAGCCGCCTCTCCCGCCGTTTCAGGACGAACAGTCTCTCCGCCATGTTCCATTTCTCCCGCCGTGCCCTTCTGCAAAGCCTGCTCGCCGCCACCGCGCTCTCCGCCTGGGGCGGGTCTGCCTCAGCGCAGGCTCCGCAGAACGGCGTACCGACGCCGGAACCGTTCCGCTTCGAGGACGTGGTGCGCCGGGCCCGGGAACTGGCGGGCGCTCCGTTCGAGGCGCCCCCCACTCAGCTGCCGGAGCCGCTCAACCGGCTGAGCTTCGACGATTACCGCGATATCCGCTTCCGCACGGATAAGGCCCTGCTCGCCGGCGGCAACAGCCCGTTCCGGCTGCAATTATTCCATCTCGGCTTCCTTTATCAGAAGCCGGTGACGGTCAACATCATCCGCGAGGGTGTGCCGACTCCGGTCCCCTACCAGCGTGAGCTGTTCGATTATGGCCGCAACAAGATCGACAAGCCTTTGCCGGTGAATCTCGGCTTCGCAGGGTTCCGGCTGCATTATCCGCTCAACAACCCGAAGGTCTTCGACGAGTTGATCGCCTTCCTCGGCGCAAGCTATTTCCGTTTCCTGGGACGGGACCAGAAATACGGCCTCTCGGCGCGCGGGCTCGCCATCAATGTGGAAGGCGGAGAGCAGGAGGAGTTTCCGTATTTCCGCGAGTTCTGGATCGAGATGCCCAAGCCGGAAAGCACGCGAGCGACGGTCTACGCCCTCCTCGACAGCCCCTCGGTCGCCGGCGCCTATCGGTTCGAGATTTACCCTTCGAAGGAAACCACCCTCGACGTCACGGCCACGCTCTTCCCGCGCCAGCGCATCGAGAATGTGGGCCTGGCTCCGCTCACCTCGATGTTCTTCGAGGGCGAGAACGACCGGAAGCCTACGGACGATTTCCGACTGGAGCTCCACGATTCGGACGGACTGCTCATGCAATCGGGCGCGGGCGAGTGGATCTGGCGTCCCTTGCGCAACCCGAACGGCAAGACGATTTCCTCGTTCTCCGACAAAAACCCGCGTGGTTTCGGCCTGATGCAGCGCGACCGGGTGTTCGAGAACTACCAGGACCTGGAAGCCCATTACCACCAGCGCCCCGGCTATTGGGTGGAGCCGGTGGGCGATTGGGGCGAAGGCTGGGTCGAGCTCATGGAGCTGCCAACCCCGGACGAGACCCACGACAACATCGTGGCCTATTGGCAGCCCAACAAGCCTTACGAGGCCGGCCAGGAGGTCACCTTCTCGTACCGGTTGCGGGCGGCGGCCGCCATCGGCTCCATGCATTCGGGCGGCAAGGTGATCAACACCTTCCAGACGCCACCCCGCGCCAGCGGCTCGAATGCTCCGAGCGACCGCACGCATCGCCGCTTCATCATCGATTTCGCGGGCGGCGATCTCGCCTACTACGCCGGTGCCCCCGACCAGGTACAGCTGGTCCCCTCCGCCTCCGTAGGCCAGATCACCAATACCTTCCTGATGCCCAACGATCATATCAAGGGCTTCCGCGCCGCCATCGACGTGAAGCTGGAACCGGGCCAGTCCACGGATCTGCGCGCCTTCCTGCGCGCGGGAAACCGGGCGCTCACGGAAACCTGGACCTATCCCTGGGCGGTCGAGTAACCCCATCGCCTCTGCAGGACCAGACGGCGCGGGTCGATCGAGGATTGCGCGGCGGGTCCTTCACCTCTCTCGTCATCCCCGGTTTTGCGTCGGACTCCCACGTCTTCGAGGCGCTGCGCTCCCAAGACGGGGACGGCGAGCGGTTGACGAGCGCCTGCCCCAGGGTGAGGGCCTTGCCAAGCGCCATGGAACCGCGCAGAACCGCTCCGACGCCACGGAGACCGTCTGCGGCATGACAAGGGCGAGCGCGATGAAGCGGAATGCTTGGGCGACAGGGCTGTTGCTGATGTTCTCCGGCTGGAGCACGGGTCCTTCCGAAGCGCAGCCTGCTCTGCGGGAGATCACCTTCGGCACCAACTGGCTCGCCCAGGCCGAGCATGGCGGCTATTATCAGGCGCTCGCGGACGGCACTTACGAGAAATATGGCCTGAAGGTCACCATCGTGCCGGGCGGCCCGCGCGCCAGCAACCGCATGCTCATGAGCGTCGGGAAGCTCGATTTCTACATGGGCGGCAGCCTGATCCAGGCATTCTCTGCCGTTGAGAAGAATATCCCGACCGTCGTGGTCGCGGCCCATTTCCAGAAGGATCCACAGATCCTGATGAGCCATCCCGGCCAGGGCCTCGACACGTTCGACGCGCTCAAGACGTCCAACGACATCCTCCTCTCGAAGGACGGCATGGCCACCTTCTTCCAATGGATGAAGGCCGAATTCGGCTTCAAGGACGAGCAGGTGAAGCCCTACGGCTTCAGCCCTGCGCCCTTCATCGCCGACAGCCGAGCGGTGCAGCAGGGCTACGTGACCTCAGATCCGCTGGTGATCGAGAAGGCGGCGGGTTTCACGCCCAATGTGTTCCTGCTCGCCGACCACGGATTCAGCACCTATTCGACGACCATCGAAACGCGGCGCGAGGTGGTGGAGAAGGACCCCGATCTCGTACAGCGTTTCGTGGATGCCTCCACGATCGGCTGGTATCATTATCTCTACGGCGACAACGGTCCGGCGAACGCGCTCATCAAGCGCGACAATCCCGAGATGACCGACGAGATCCTCGGCTATGCCGTGGCGAAGATGAAGGAATACGGCATCGTCGATTCAGGCGATGCGCAAGAGCACGGCATCGGCGCCATGACCGACGCGCGCATGAAGGACTTCTTCGACAAGATGGTGAAGGCGGGTCTGTTCAAGGCCGACCTCGACTACAGGAAGGCCTATACGCTGCAATTCGTGAACAAGGGTGTCGGTCTCGAGCTCAAGAAATAGCTCGCATCCGATGCATCCTACGCCGCGAACCCCATGAACGCCTCCCCACTCGTTTCGCTCGAACAGGTCGGAAAAGTCTTCCCCAACGGCGTGACGGCTCTCGACCGGTTCAGCCTCGATGTCCGGGAGGGCGAGTTCCTGTCCCTGCTCGGCCCCTCCGGCTGCGGAAAGTCGACGGTGCTGCGTTTGATCGCCGGCCTCACCGCCCCCACGACAGGCTGCATCACCTGGCCCGGCGCTTCCGATACGGACCATCGCAATGAGATCGGCTTCGTGTTTCAGGAGCCGACCTTGATGCCTTGGGCCCATGTCGCGGACAACGTCTGGCTGCCGTTGCGCCTGCGCGGCGTTCCGCGGAAAGAGGCGGAGGATCGCATTGCTCAAAGTCTTGCGCTCGTGGGCCTGCAGGATTTCGCGAAAGCCTATCCGCGCGAGCTTTCCGGCGGCATGAAGATGCGCGTTTCGATCGCCCGCGCGCTCAGCGTGAGGCCGCGCCTTCTCCTGATGGACGAGCCCTTTGCCGCACTCGACGAGATCACCCGCTTCAGGCTCAACGACGATCTGCTCGAGATGCAAAGAGAACTGAGCTGCACCGTGGTGTTCGTGACTCATTCGGTTTACGAGAGCGCCTATCTGTCAAGCCGCGTCGCCGTTCTGTCTCCGCGCCCGGGACGCGTCGTCGCTGAGATCGCAGGCGCCTCCTCTCGCGAACGCGACCGCGACTTCCGAACGAGCGTCGCTTACGCGGATCTGTGCCGACAGGTCTCGCGGGCTCTGACGGGCGGCATGAAAGGCGAGAGGCTATGACGGCCGGCAACGCCCTCAGGCTGGTTCTGCCCGGCGCGGTATTCGTCGCCGTCATCGCCGTATGGGAAATGTATGTGCGCATCGCCGGCGTACCGCCCTATATCCTGCCCGCCCCGAGCCTGATCGCATCGACTCTGAAAGCGGATTGGCCCCTTCTCTCGGCATCGCTCATGGTGACGCTGAAGACAACGCTCGCGGCTCTCGTCCTTGCCGTCATTGGCGGGGTGGCGCTGGCCGTCGCCTTGAGCCTCTCGCGCATCGTCGAGTATTCGCTCTACCCCTTCGCCGTCGTGCTGCAGGTCACACCCGTCATCGCCATCGCGCCCCTGCTTCTGATCTACATGCCGCAGAATCTCGCGGTGCTGGCCTGCGCCTGGCTCGTCGCCTTCTTCCCCGTTCTGTCGAACACCATGCTGGGGCTCCAATCCGTCGACAGGAACCTCCTGGAGCTGTTCCAGCTCTATGGCGTGTCCTCGCAGCCGGGCCGAGGCGCACGGATCCGCTCCCGGCTGAAGGCCCTCTGGTATCTGCGCCGTCCCGCTGCCCTCCCCGCGTTCCTCGCGGGCCTGCGCATCGCAGGTGGCCTGTCTCTCATCGGAGCCGTCGTCGCCGAAATGGCGGCCGGCTCGGCAGGGGCCGGCTCAGGACTGGCCTACCGGATCATCGAAAGCCAGTACCGGCTCAATATTCCCCGCCTGTTCGCCGCCCTCGTTCTCCTGGCCGCGATGGGGGTCGCGCTGTTTCTTGCCTTGAGCCTCCTGACGAGGCTGCTGCTGCGGCACTGGCATGAAAGCGCCCTGCCCCGGGACACCTGACGCGAGATCTGTTGACGGTTACAGATCTGTCATCGAAACGTCATGACTTCCTGCTCATCATGCTATGATCGTTGCACCAGAGAGGCATTGCATGGACAAGGACATCATTCATCCGGGCGTCAAAAGCGTCGGTTGGGCCCTGGTCCAGGCGGCCCGCCTCCATCGCAGCCGCACGGGCGACAAGCTCTCCGAGCTCGGCCTTTTTGCAGGTCAGGAACAGGTTCTTCAGGCTCTCGCTAGCTCCGGTCCCATGACCATGGGCGATCTCGCGGCCATCCTGCGGGTGCGCCCGCCGACCGCCTCCAAGACGGTGTCGCGACTCTCCTCCCTCAAGCTGGTCGAGCGGCATACGGAGCCGGGCGACGCGCGCGTCGTGCGCGTGAAGCTGACCAAGGAAGGAAAGCGCAAGGCCGCGGCGATCGACTCCCTCTGGGACGAAGTGGAAGCGGAGCTGCTCGGAGGCTTCGACAACAAGGACCGCAAGCGCCTCCGCAAGCTGCTGCGCAAGGCCGCCAAAAACCTGGCCGGCATCACGGGTGCCGATCAGACCGGATTCGAGGCCGAAGACGATCTCGAAGAGCTGGGCGCCGAGGAGCCGGAACTCACCGCGACCGCCTGAGCCGTCCCAAGCTCATTCGCTCGCCCCCGGCGCAATCCATCGCGTCCGGCTGAAACCTGCTCTATCGTGACCGCACGAAGCAGCAGCAGCCAGAACCGTTCTCATGAGCGATGCGCCCATCGTCAGCCTTCCAGGAATTGGCCCCGTCACCCAGGGCCGTTTGGAGGAGGCGGGAATCCGCACGGTGTCGGATCTCATGGCCATCGGCTCGGTCGAGGCCTATCGCCGCCTCAAGTTCATGCTGCCCCGTCATGTGAGCCTCAATGCCCTCTACGGGCTCGAAGCCGCCCTGCGCGGTTGCCATTGGATCGACCTGCCCAAGGACGTGAAGACAGCCCTTCAGAGGGAGGCCCGCCTCATCGACGAAGCCTTCCGCCAGGGCCCTGCATCGCGTTGCACGATCCCCTGAAGACCAGCGCATCGTGCGGACCCTCGGGCCGCATGAACGACGCGCTCTCGGAAGAGAAGGCATCGAACTCATCCCAAAAGCGGACTCCACTTTTGGGCCTGATGCTCTAGAGAAATCACTATGAGCAAAGCCGATATCCTCATGACCGCCCCGATGCTGCCCGTCGTCATCGACGCACTCGACAAGGCGTTCAATCTTCATCGTCTCTGGGAACATGCGGATCACGACAATTACCTGAGCGAGATCGGCCCCCGCATTCGGGGCGTTGCCACCAGCACCCTTTACGGCCGCATGGATGCGACCCTGTTCGAGCGTTTGCCGAATCTCGAAATCGTCTCGAGCTTCGGCGTCGGCTATGACAACGTGGATGTTGCGGAAGCCGCCCGACGCCAGGTCCTCGTCACCAACACGCCGGACGTGCTGAACGACGAAGTGGCGGATCTCACACTCGGCCTGCTTCTCGCCACTCTGCGAAAGATCCCTCAGGCCGACCGGTATTTGCGTGAAGGACGCTGGCTGAAGGCGCCGTTCCCGCTATCGGCCACCCTGCGCGAGCGCAAAGCCGGCATCGTCGGCCTCGGCCGCATCGGAAAGGCCATTGCAAAGCGCCTCGAAGGCTTCGGCGTCAGCATTGCCTATCACGGCCGCACGCGGCAAGAAGACGTGTCCTACACCTATCATCCGACGCTTCTCGGTTTGGCCGAAGCCTGCGACGTGCTAATCGTGATCACGCCGGGCGGTGCCGCGACCAAACACCTCGTCAATGCGGATGTTCTGAAGGCGCTTGGCCCTCATGGCGTTCTCATCAATGTGGCGCGCGGCAGCGTGGTGGACGAGCAGGCCCTCGTGGAAGCGCTGAAATCCGGCACGATCCTGACGGCAGGTCTCGACGTCTACGACGACGAGCCGCGCGTTCCGCAGGAGCTGATCGATATGGAGCATGTGGTGCTTCTGCCCCACATCGCATCCGGTTCCGTTCACACGCGTAACGCCATGGGCCAGTTGGTCGCCGACAACCTCATTTCATGGTTCGGCGGCAAAGGGCCGCTGACGCCCGTGCCGGAGACGCCCTGGAACGGCCAGCCTCAGCGATAAAGGGATTTCGACAAGGTCTGTTTCGGCGTCTCGCCGAAGGTCCGTTTGTAGAGAACGGCGAACTCGCCCATGTGGCTGAAGCCGCAGCTCAGGGCAATCTCCGTCACCTTCGCAAAAACCGGATCTGCCCGCAGGAGCGCCTCCTGCGCCCGCCGCAGCCGTACCAGCCGGAGAAACGCCATGGGGGTCATGTTGCGGAAATTCTGAAACCCGTTCTGGAGGCTCCTCGCGCTGACACCTGCATGGGCGGCGATATCGGCAAGCGACAACGGCTCGGCGAAGTGCGCCTCCATGTGAGCTTCCGCTCTCTTCACGTAGTACGGAGCAGCCGCAGATTGAGGCTGAAGAAGCGCCGCAGAATAATTGTGCGAGTGGCTGAGCAGCAATGTGGAAATCATCATCTGTTCGAGTTGCTGCGCAGCAGCCGGCATTTGCCGGGTTAGCGAAAGGGGGTGGCTCAGCTCATCGGCGGCATAGCGGACGAGCCGGAGCCAGCTTTGGCCAGCCGCGTTCTCCAGAGGCATTTGCCTGCTGAATTCGATAGGCTGCACAAACTCGCGCCCCAGCAGCTTCGCGCATTGCTCCGCAAGCTTGCGACGGCTGAGCAAGAGCGCAAGCGTCTCGCAATCATTTGCGTAATGCAGGAATGTTTCCGGGCCAGCCGGGATGACGGTTCCCTGCTCCGCAGTGAGCGCATGCTCCTGCCCTTCCATCCTTACATATCCAGCACCGCTTTGTGCCATGATGAAGGCCAGCCGGCCGTCGCTGTCCCAGTCTACAGGGTGAAGCTGAACGGTCACCTCGGCCCCATAGCGTACGGTAAAGGTCCCGAAGTCTTTCTGACCATGAATGCTGAGCTGACCATCGAGCTTTCGGACCCGAGACGATGGATTAAGTCTATGGGGCCTTACGTAGCGATAGACGACGTCTTCGACCTCATCGAAACGGGGTGATCGCAGCGAGAAATCGAAAGCGCTCTCGCTTAAGGCAACCGGCTCGGATCTTGAACCGTCATCGGCCATGTCATGTCACCTTGTTGCATTTTATGCAGAGGTCTGACTGCGCTCTTCAGAATTATTAGGTTTTCTGCGCGATTTCGACAAGCCGTGCGCTTTTCCGATTTTCCCATCGGAAGGCCGGTGTCAGATTCTCAGCCAGAAAAGACGTTCGCCCCTGCTGAACCAAATAGGCTGAAAGCAGTCTCCACCACGGAGAAAAACAATGCCCAAAGAAAATAATAAAATGACCCAGAGCGAAAGACCTCTTTCAGGCTTTATTGCAAACTGGGTCCTGCATCTTCCTCTTCCTCAAGCGAAAGATTCAAAGTCGCTTGCCAGCTATTACTTCGTTCGCGCAAGAATTCTTTATTGTCTCGGCCAATACGATCAGGCTATCGGCGATTTTCGAAACACCTTACGTCTGAACTGGCGGCACGAGCAGGCGGCCGCCTGGCTCAACAAAGCGAATTGCGCCGGCTGGTATACGGCCGATAAGAGCCTTCAGAGCGCAAACCCTCCATCCACGAGGTGGATGTGGCCCGTCGTGTAGCTCGCTTCATCAGAGGCAAGATAGACAGCGAGTGCTGCGACCTCCTCCGGCGTCCCGAGGCGTCCCATGGGCTGACGGTCGACGAAGGCTTGACGCACCGTCTCGATGCTTTGACCGGAGCTTGCCGCCAGGGCCGCGATGCGCTGATCAAGCGACGGTGACTGCACCGTACCGGGGCAGATGGCATTGGCCCGAATCCCACGCCTGATGAAATCAGCCGCCACGGCCTTTGTGAGGCCGATCACAGCCGCCTTGGTGGCGCCATACACATATCGGTTCGGGATGCCGCGCACGGAGGACGCGCCCGAGGCGATATTGACAATGGAGCCGCCCCCCTTTTCCAGCATGCCGGGCAGAACGGCCTTGATGGTGCGATGCATGGATTTCACGTTCAGATCGAACGAGAAGTCCCAATCGTCGTCCGAGCAATCGAGCACGGTGCCGTGATGCACGAAACCGGCGGCATTCACGAGAATGTCGAAGGGGCCGCTCTCGGAGACGAGTGCGTCGACCGCAGAGCCCGAACGGACATCGAGCGCACGCCTCGTGGCTCCTTCAAGGCCTGCGAGCTTCTTCTCGTCCAGGTCCGTTGCGCATACGCGCGCACCCTCGCGGAGAAAAGCCTCCGCGATGGCGCGCCCGATTCCCTGCCCTGCCGCCGTGACGAGGGCCGTCTTGTTCTTCAGCCGATCCACCATGATGCCCCCAAGCGCCTCCGAGTTGTTTCAATGATTGTCGCGCGGCACGCCATAGGTCTGCGCCACTTTCTGATATTTCACGGCAGGCTTGAGCGTCATGCCCTCCGAGAGCTGATCGACCATGGAGCGCTGGATCTCCTGCCAGGGCGTCTGGCTCGCCGGATAGGCATAGCCTCCGCGCGCCTCGAGATCGGCACGGCGCTTCTCCAGTTCCTCCCTGGAGAGCAGAATATCCGCCGTGCGCTTGTTGAGGTCGATGCGGACCCGGTCCCCCGTCTGCAGCAGCGCCAAGCCGCCGCCCACCGCCGCCTCAGGGGATGCGTTGAGGATCGACGGCGTGCCCGACGTGCCGGATTGGCGCCCGTCGCCGATGCATGGCAGCGAAAGCACACCGCGCTTGATAAGCGCGCCGGGCGGCTGCATGTTCACCACCTCGGCAGCGCCTGGATATCCGATCGGGCCCGCGCCGCGCATGATGAGAATCGTTTGCTCGTCGATGTGAAGCGACGGATCGTCGATGCGGTGGTGGTAATCCTCCGGTCCGTCGAAGACCACCACAGGCCCTTCGAAGGCATTCGGATCGTCCGGGTTGTTGAGGTAGCGCTCCTGAAATTCCGGGCTGATCACGCTCGTCTTCATGATGGCGGAGTCGAAGAGCGTTCCCTTCAGGTTCAGGAACCCTGCCTTCTCCTTCATCGGGTTATCATAGGAACGGATCACATCGCGATCCCAGGTGTGCTTGCCGCGGCAATTGTCGCCGATGGTCGTGCCCGTGCAGGTCAGTGCAGTCTCATGAATTTTCCCGGCGCCGATCAGCTCGGCGATTACTGCCGGCAGACCGCCCGCACGGAAATACTCCTCACCGAGATACTCACCCGCCGGCTGCACGTTCACGAGCAGCGGAATCTCGAACCCGATGCGCTCCCAATCGTCGTTGTTGAGGGGCACGCCGATATGTTTCGCGATGGCGTTGATGTGGATCGGCGCGTTCGTGGAGCCGCCGATGGCCGCGTTGGCGACGATCACGTTCTCGAACGCCTCGCGCGTCATGATGTCGGACGGCTTGAGATCCTCCCACACCATCTCGACGATGCGCTTGCCGGTTTCGTAAGCCATCTGGCCCCGCTCACGATAGGGTGCGGGAATGGCGGCTGAGCCCGGAAGAGACATGCCGAGCGCTTCGGCCAAGGCGTTCATGGTCGAAGCGGTGCCCATGGTGTTGCAATGCCCCACCGATGGCGCCGAGGAACCGACGATGTCCATGAACTGCTGATAATCGATGTCACCCGCCGCGTGACGCTCGCGGGCCTTCCAGACGACGGTGCCGGAGCCCGTGCGTTCGCCATGGTGCCAGCCGTTGAGCATGGGACCGACATTGAGCGAGATTGCCGGGATGTTCACGGTGGCCGCCGCCATGAGCAAGGCAGGCGTGGTCTTGTCGCAACCGGTGAGCAGAACGACACCGTCGAGCGGGTAGCCGTACAGAACCTCGACCAGAGAGAGATAAGCCAGGTTGCGGTCCAGACACGCCGTGGGGCGCTTGCCGGTTTCCTGGATCGGATGGCATGGGAATTCGAAGGCTACGCCGCCCGCCGCCGTGATGCCGTCGCGGACACGCTTGGCAAGTTCGAGATGGTGGCGGTTACAGGGCGAAAGGTCAGAACCCGTCTGGGCGATTCCGATGATCGGCTTCTTGCCCTGCAGTTCCTGGCCCGTCAGCCCGAAGTTCAGATAGCGCTCCAGATAGAGCGCGGTCATGCCGGGATTGTCAGGGTTGTCGAACCAAAGACGGGAGCGAAGCTGATCGGGAGAGCGGCGATGGGGCCTGTCAGCCATTCTTGAATCCTCAGATTGTATCAGGCGCTTCAGCCTTATGTGGTGCAGGGCGGAATGTGGGTCCAACCGGTGTGACGAAAAACCGGGCCGGACCGCTTCCGATCCTTACGTAAGCACTCGAAAGCGAAACGCCCCGCAATGCAAGGCGACTTTCGCATAAATCATACAAATGATCGGGCGACCCGAGCGGCGCGCATGAGCAAAGCGGCCCGGCTGAGCTCTTCCCCACCCATTCGCCGTGGCCCTGCGAATCCGAAGTCCTGCCGCCCTGAGAAACGTCATGCGGGTCCAGCGAGGACCAGGTCCACTTTTTCACCGGTGTGGACCTGCGGGCCGCTGCGCCGGCGGCCAGCTCTGGGCTCAATGGGCTAGATCAGAGAGCTTGCTGTTTCATCGATTTGCGCCCGCGTCTTGGGGTCGAGGTCGAGAGCCAGCGCCAGCTGATGGAGGAACTCGCGCTCCTGGATGGTATCGGGATCGATGGCGATCCGAGCTGCCGCGTAGACCTGTGCCGCCTTTTCCGGATCGTTGACGTTCGCGGCCAGCTCCTCCACATCCGCAGGCGAAGCCATCTCGTTATCCAGCCAGTGGCTGGCCTGGGGATCGATGCCGGCCTCGACGAGGCCTTTGACGATGCGAGCGCGCTCAGCCTCATCGATGCGGCCGTCCGACGCCGCTGCCGCTACCATGGTCCTGAGGAAGAGCAGCGCGTCGTCCTCTGTCTGAGAAACCGGATGGAAGCGGGAGGTCTCCGGAAGACCGAGCGCCGCCTGAGCGACTTCACCACCGGCACCCGTGCCGCTTGGCTCGGTCGCTTGGCCCTGGGCTGGGGAAGATGCGGACCGGCCGCTCTGCTGCTTCTGATAGGCGCGATAGGCAAGGCCTCCGATCACCGCCAGGCCGCCGAGTGTCACGAGACTGCCCGTGAGTTTTCCTTTCTTACGGCGCCCGAAGAGGAGGCCCGCCAGACCGAGGAGTGCCGCCTGTGTGACGCCGGGATGCTGGCTTGCCAAATCCTTGGCCTTCTGCAGGAGCTGATCCGGCGATTGGCTGGCGAGCTCGCTCGCGCTCTTCGCAAGTTGCCCGAGGCCGTGCTGCGGCAACCCCGCATTGGCCTCACCTGGATTGGCATTACCTGGCGAACCCGGCTGACCCTGATGCGGTTCGGCGCGCCCAATCATCCCTACGAATGCGTCCAACAATTTCCTGTAATTGACCATCGGATCCTCCTGCCCGTCCACTGCCGAAGCAAGAACACAACGGAGGCGCAGGGGAATGGTTCAGGTTTCGGCGCGCAGGGAAGCGGCGTCGGAGGCAAGCCGACCGATTTCGGCGAGATCTCCCTTTCTCATCGCCTCGGCTGGCGTCACCCACGTGCCACCGACACAGGCGACATTGGGCAGAGAGAGATACGAGGGCGCGCTCGTTCGGTCGATGCCGCCCGTGGGACAGAACGACAGATTCGGAAGGGGGCCGTGAACGGCCTTGAGCCAGGCGGGCCCGCCGGAGACGGCAGCCGGGAAGAACTTCAAGGCGGTAAAGCCCATCTCGGCAAGGGTCATGGCTTCCGACACCGTCGCACATCCGGGCATGGCAGGCATGGGGGATTCGCGAAGAGCCTCCGCAAGCTGCAGTGATGTCCCGGGAGTGACGATGAACTTCGCCCCCGCGTCGGCCACTTCCCGAATCTGGCTCCGCGTCAACACAGTGCCAGCGGCGACGACAGCCTCCGGAACAGCTTTGGCGATGGCGCTGATCGCATCCAGCGCAGCGGATGTTCTGAGCGTCACCTCGATCACGGGGAGTCCGGCGCGAACGAGGGTGTGAGCAAGATCGATGCTGAGCCGTGCATCCTCGATGGTGACGACGGGGATCACGGGCGCCAGGTGCAGGTACTCGCGAAGAACGCTTGCCTCGGATCCCATGCCACTCTCCCCATTGAATACCTATACGTTAGGCTGCGAATGGTTGTAGAACCCCGCAGGATCCCTGCCAAGATATTCCCTTCCAGGATTTCCTTAGGCCTTCAAAAACGTCGGACGGGAAATCGTCCTGACGTCCGGTGCCTCAATCTGCTGATCCGGATGGGTCTTTCCACGCAAATCGGTGTCGACCTTTGGGGTCGATGCTCTCGTTGTCTTTTGTTGTATCGGGAACGAAAGGCACGGGCACACGGGCTGCGGTCGTGATTGAGCGTGGAGGGTATATTGGGGCCTGGTCTTGCCCGTGTCCCCCCTCACCTATCGCCGCGGCGGGTGTGTGTTGTGTGTTCAATGCTACACTCTTTGGAAGAGCGCGTCATTCAAGCAGACCTGCTGCGTTGGCACGCCGTTTGCATCTGCGGCCTGCCGGTCTGGTTTGGGCGGCGTGGTGTCGGGTGCGGGCGCAGTGGCGTTGAGTTTGTGGGGTCGGTGTGGCGGGTTCCAGACGAGTAAAAACCCTCGACGGACGAGCCGTTCGAGGGTTTTCGGGATCGTTGGTTGCGGGGACAGGATTTGAACCTGTGACCTTCAGGTTATGAGCCTGACGAGCTAC
>NZ_JBVVAJ010000035.1:0-47298 GCF_055792805.1 Microvirga sp. HS2 | reverse complement strand
AAAAGCGCAAGACAAAGGTCGATGTCTTGTTCCAAGCAGCCCCAAAGGGCCGCCGCAAGGACACCGCCGCCTGCGCTTCTTCTTCCTTCTTCACTTGTCAAAGAGCAGCATCACCAAAGATGCAGTTTCCGAAGACGACAGCGCCTCACTCCGGTTTTACCCGGCTTGAGCCGCCAGCCTGTCAGGGAAACATCGGAGCTGCCATTTTCTGGCAGCGCCGGATGAGCCTGATTTAGGATCATTCGACCAGCTTGTCAACCCTGTTCTTTGCTAAAACCGGGCAACCCGTCCGAAAACGGAACCATACAGAAAACAGCCATCTA
Source organism: Microvirga sp. HS2 (assembly GCF_055792805.1). Taxonomy (NCBI): domain Bacteria; kingdom Pseudomonadati; phylum Pseudomonadota; class Alphaproteobacteria; order Hyphomicrobiales; family Methylobacteriaceae; genus Microvirga; species Microvirga sp. HS2. The sequence continues at coordinate 46,975 of NZ_JBVVAJ010000035.1, read as the reverse complement.
TTCCCGACTTTCGTCGGGCGTATCAGCCCGTTTTCTGGAAGGCGCTGGCGCCGTCCGCATTCAGCGGCGGCGTCGATGGGCGGGTTATAAGCCCGGGTTCCGGAATCTGTCAACTCGGTTGTGAAAGTTTTTTGACACCGGGCGGAAGCTCACCCAGCGCATCGTTGATACGGAAAAGTGGACCCGGTTTTCCGTATCAACGATGCGCTTCCTTTAGAGGGAGCATCGGATTGATCCCAAAAGTGCAGATCCACTTTTGGGTCCGGTGCTCTAGCCACCCCTCCCCTCACAGGTTTCGGCAAGCCTTGCCTCACTGCCGACACAGTAGCGGGTGAAGCAAGCCAGGCGGCGCCTCTCTATCAGAGGAGCATCCGAGCGGTCTCTCTCCTCTTATGCTGTGCCGGTGCCCTCTCTTGTGCTAGAGCGCCTCTACCCCCTATGGATTAGGCTACTCAACCGGATACGACTTCTCATGAGCCATGTTCCTCCTGATGACAGCCTTCCGAAGGCTTCCCGACAGGAAGCCTTCCGCGGGTCGTCAAGAGTGGAACTGGGCCATGAACCGGCCTTGACCGCCAGCGGCGCCTCGGCTCCCGAGATCGACAAGCGCGAGATCAACCTGCGCTGGCTCGGCGCGAGCGTCCTGACAGGCGTCACCGGCGCGGTTCTGATCGGCGCCTCGATTCATATTTCGATCGAGGGCGCCACCAATGCCGTTCAGTCTCCGGAACTCGCCACGGTGAACGCCTATTCTCGGGCCGAGCCGGAAGGGGAGCGCGCCACGAACGCGGCTCGCAAGGGCGACCGGCTCAACATGACCGAGCTGACGACCTCCGCGAAGCAGAGCTTCAGGGCCGCCATGACCATCCGCAGCGGCGACCGCGAGGCCATCAAGGTCCGGCAGTTCGTCAAGATCGCCACCAATCTCTCCCTCACGGCCGGTACCTATGCCTCCGACATTCCCCCGTTCAATCCCATGCGCCTCTTCGCAGAGAATACGCAGGAGAAGATCGATCAGGTGCCGGAGATCACCGACGCGGATGTGTCCGTTCTTCGGAGGGACCTCGCCTCCATGGTCATCGAGGCAAGCTCGCCGGCTCTGACGGACGACGACGTCCTGGCCATGATCGAGGAAGAGAAGCGTGTCGGGGCCGGGACCGGGAGACGCTCCTCCGTGCCGATCCCGGCCCAGCAGATCCTGTCCCGCACCCTGCGTCAGCCCGATGGTCTCGGCGATGCCTTGGGATATGCCCGTGTCGTCGACGCGCCCTTCAGCACCATCGAAGTTCGGGTGATGCCCGAAAACGTCACCGATCTGCCGAAGATCGAGCAGAAGGCCGTTCCGCCCATGGTGGAAGAGCGTGACGTCGTCTTCAAGAAGGGCGAGACCCTCGAGACGGTTCTGCGCAGCTATGGTGCGACCCCGGAGCAGATCGCGGCGATCACCATGGCCCTGTCGGCGCGGATGAAGGTCGCGGCGATGGGAGAAGGCGCCCACCTGCGCATTCTCATCGCGCCCGGTCCGCGCCTGGGCGACCCCAGGCAGATCGTCCGCGTCATCGCATTCGGCGAAAAAGGGATTGACGGGATCGCCGCCACGAACGATCGCGGCGTTTTTGTCTCCGTGACGCCTCCCGAAGACCTTTCCGACCGCAAGGCGATGGCCGATGCGCAGGAAGAAGAGGAGGAGGAAAGCGGCGGTGGCGGCGTCAGGCTCTACGAGAGCCTGTACGAGACGGCCATGAAGAACGATTTGCCGCCGGAAACCGTGGAAGAGCTCATTCGCATCTTCGGCTACGACGTCGATTTCCAGCGCCGCGTCGCGCAGGGCGACAGCTTCGAAGTGTTCTTCGGGTCGGATGACGAGAATGCGCCGCCGGAAGTTCTCTATGCGGCCCTGACAGTCGGTGGCGAGGCGCGCCGCGTCTACCGGTTCCAGGGTGACGACGGATCCGTCGATTATTTCGACGAGACCGGCCGTTCCCTGAAGAAGTTCCTGCTCCGCAAGCCGATCTCCGACGGAATTCTGCGGTCGGGATTCGGATCGCGCTTCCACCCGATCCTGGGCTATGCCCGGCCCCATACGGGAATCGACTGGTCGAACAAGGTCGGCACGCCGATCCTGGCCGCCGGCAACGGCACCATCCGCATGGCGGACTGGAAATCGGGTTACGGTCGCCACATCGAGATTCAGCACGCCAACGGCTATGTGACCACCTATTCGCATATGTCGGGCTTTGCCAAGAACATGGCTCCCGGCGTCAGGGTGCGGCAGGGCCAGGTGATCGGATATCTGGGCAGCACCGGCCTCTCGACCGGTCCTCACCTCCACTACGAGGTGCTGATCAACGGCAGCTTCGTGGACCCTCTGAAGATCCGACTTCCGCAGGGCCGGGAGCTCGACGGCCGCAGCCTTGTCGAGTTCAAGCGCCAGCGCGAGCAGGTGAACGACCTGATGAGCCAGGCGGGTGCAACGGCAAGCCTGGCCCAGCGCGCGGAGCTGCGCTGAACCTGATGCTCGACCTGCTCACGATCGTATTTCCGGTCTTCGGCCTGATCGGGATCGGCTATCTCGCACGCCGCACGGGTTTCGTCTCCGAGCGGATGGGCGAAGGCCTCTCGGAATTCGTCTTCACCCTCTCGGTCCCCTGCCTGATCTTCCGCACTCTCGTGAAGGCCGAGATCCCGGAGACGCAGCCTTGGGGCTACTGGATCTCCTATTTCATAGGTGTCGCGGTCGCCTGGGTTCTGGCCACCGCGCTGGCCAAGCGATTTTTCGGGGTCAAGGGCGTAGCGAGCGTCGTGGCCGGGTTCTCGGCGGGCCAGGCCAATACCGTCTTCGTCGGCGTGCCCATGATCCTCAAAGCCTATGGGGACGAAGGCGCCGTCCCGCTCTTTCTGCTGCTCGCCGTTCATCTGCCCGTGACCATGACCCTGGCGACCGTGCTGGCGGAGGGGCGCCAAGCCTCGCCCCTCCTCATTCTGCGCCGTCTGGCGACGCATCCGATCGTGATCGGCATTCTTGCCGGCTCCGCTCTTCGCCCCATTGCCGGGATCGTTCCGACGCCCCTCTGGCAGATCATGGACCTGCTCGCGAGCGCGGCCGTTCCCTGTGCCCTGATCTCCATGGGCATCGCCCTGTGCCGCTACGGGATGAAGACCGGCTGGAAACTGCCGATGGTGATTTCCGTCCTCAAGCTCGTGGTTCACCCGCTCGTGGTGCTGCTGCTCGCGACTTACGTGTTCCAGATGCCGCCTGTCTGGGCGGGCGTGGCCGTGCTCTTCGCGTCGTGCCCTTCCGGCATCAACGCCTACCTTTTCGCGGAACGCTATGGGGAGGGCGTGGCGCTCGCCTCCAGCGCCGTGACGCTCTCCACGATCCTGGCCCTAGGCACCACTCTGTTCTGGCTCTATGTGCTGGGCGTAGGCTGAGAGGCAAAGCCCAGCCGCCGCCTGACCTCCGCCGCCGTCACGCCCCGGGCTCGCAACTCGCAGAGGGCCTCCGACTTCCGGCTCTTCGCCAGCTTGTCGCCGCCCGGATCGAGGATCAGGCCGTGATGGTGATAGAGCGGCGTGTCCAAGCCGAGCAGGGCCTGCAAAAGCACGTGCAGGTCGGTTGCCGCCTCCAGATCCTGTCCGCGGACCACATGGGTGACGCCCTGCAACGCGTCGTCCACCACGACGGAAAGATGATAGCTCGTCGGCACGTCCTTGCGCACGATCACAGCATCGCCCCAGCGCCAGGGATCGGCTGCCACAATCTCCTTGTCGCCCGTGAGGGAAAACCGCGTGAAGGCATAGGGACCCGAATGAAGGCGGCGGGCTTTTTCGCTGTCGATCCGCCAGGCATGCGCCTCGCCCGAGCGGGTCCTTTCCTCGATCTCGCCCCGCGAAAGGCCCTTGCAGGTGCCCGGATAGAGTGGCGCGCCATCGGAATCGCGCGGCCAAGCCTCGCCGCTTTTCCCCTCGATCGCCTCGATCCGCCCGGCGATGTGCTTGCGGGAGCAGAAGCAGGGATAGACGAGCCCCCTTCCCTTCAGAATCTGGAGAGCCGATCGATAATCCGAGAAATGCTCCGATTGCCGGCGCACGGGCTTTTCCCAGGACAGGCCGAGCCAGGTGAGATCCTCGACGATCCCCGCCTCGTATTCGGGGCGGCAGCGTGCGATATCGATATCCTCGATGCGCAGCAGAAACCGGCCGGCGAGCCGGCGGGCGAGCGCATCGTTGAGCAGGGCCGAATAGGCATGGCCGAGGTGAAGCCGTCCGTTGGGGCTTGGAGCGAATCGGAACACGGGCTTCGTCACGGACGGCCTTCAGGAAACAAGGAGCGGAATGGGATGGTCACCCTCCTCGAAACGGACGCGGTTCTCAAGAGGGGTTTGTCGGCGCTCGCAAAGGCCGATCCCGTCATGGCGAGGCTCGTCGCCGAAGGCGTGATCCCGCAGCTGCGCAAGCGTCCGCCGGGTTTCGAGGGGCTGGCGTGGATCATCGTCGGCCAGCAGGTTTCGACCGCAAGCGCTTCGGCCATCTGGGGGCGATTGCGGCTGATCCTGGATCCGCCGGAGCCTGAGCGCTTCCTGAGCCTCTCCGACGAGGAACTGAGGGGCGCGGGCCTTTCCGCCATGAAGATCAGAACGATCCGCGCCACGGCCACCGAGATCGTCGAAGGGCGGCTGCCGCTCGACCGGCTCCATGAGCTCCCCGCCGACGAGGCGCACGACCTCCTCACCCGTGTGAAGGGTATCGGCCCATGGACGGCCGACATCTATCTGCTGTTTTGCCTCGGCCATCCGGATGCGTTTCCGGGCGGGGACCTCGCCGTTCAGGAGGCCGCCCGGATCGCCTATGGGCTCGCCAAGCGGCCCGACGCGAAGGCTTTGACGGCCCTCGCGGAAGGTTGGCGCCCCTGGCGCGGCGTGGCCGCCAAGGTGCTCTGGGCTTATTACCGTGTGGCAAAAGCGCGGGAGGGCAGCCCCGTCACGTGACGTCTCACCCCCGCTGCGCGGCGGCAAGGGAGGCCTGGGCGCCGGCCCTCAGCATGGCGGTGTCGCTGCCGATCGAGACCATGTTGAAGCCCTTGCGGGCGAGTTCCCCGGCCCTCGCGCCGGAGGGCGCATAAATTCCGGAGAGCTTGCCGGCGGCCTTCACGCGGGCGAGCACATGGTCGAGCGCCTTGTCGACCTCGGCGCTGGCCGGATCCACGCTCTTGCCGCCCGACAATGCGATGGAGAGGTCCGCTGGACCGATGAAGACGCCGTCGATACCGGGCACATTGAGGATCTCGTCGAGAAGGGCGAGCGCCTCCCGGGTCTCCACCATGGCGAAGGAAACCGTCAGGTCGTTGGCCCGGCGCAGATAGTCAGACGGATCCAGACCTGAGAGGGAAAGCGCGCCATAGGCGCCCCAGCTGCGCTGCCCCACGGGCGGAAATTTCATGAAGGAGGCAAAGAGCCGAGCGTCCTCGACGGTGTTGATCATGGGCGCGATCACCCCCGATACACCGGCGTCCATGAAGCGAGAGGCGGAGGCGAAATCGCCCACCGGCACCCGGACCAGGGCCGGCTTTCCCGCCGCCGCGATCAACGGCACGGCCCGGAGCGCCGCGGCGAAGTCGATGGAGCCATGCTGCATGTCCATCACGACCGCATCGAACTCTTCCCTGGCAAGCAGGCCCGGAACGGAAGGATCCGGGATTCCGCACCAGGCGGTGAGCAGGGGCGTGCCTGCTTTCAGGAGGTCGGGGAAGGATGGATTGGTCAGCATGGCGTTCTTTCTTATCCTGGTGCTTCTTGCCTCGGCGCGGGCTCCCGCAAGGCGGGCGGGGCTCAACGCCCCGCTTTGACCTCCTCGATGGCCCGGGCCATCAGCTGCTGCAGCTTAGCGCCAAGCTCGGTTTCGTCGACATTTTTTCCTGCCTGTTCGAGATCCTGCCGGATCTTGCGGACCACATCCGCGTCACCCGGCTCCTGGAAGTCGGCCTGAACGACGCTCTTGGCATAAGCCTCGGCATCCTCGCCGGTCTTGCCCAGCCGTTCGGCGACCCAGAGGCCGAGCAGCTTGTTCCTGCGGGCCGTGGCCTTGAAGCGAAGATCCTGGTCATGGGCGAATTGTTTCTCGAAGACGTCTTCGCGCTCGTTGAAAAGGGTCATGGATGCTCCTCTCTATGGGTCCAATCATGCGATATAAGGGCGCACTCGCGCCATCGCCATGCCATCACCATCTAAAAGCAGGTGCTTCGAAGGGGCTGTGCCCTGCCCTCCTCCGTGCCGCGTTGTGCTCGCCCCCTTGATCGGATAGGTTGCCCTGAAGCGGAGCGCTGGTTTAATGCCGCGCATACGCCGGCCGCGGAACTGCATCATTTCTGACCCAGGAGCCCACGGCACTATGGATTTTCTCAAACCACGGTACACGCCTATGAATCGTCGCCGTCGCGTCTATGAAGGCAAGGCGAAAGTCCTCTATGAGGGCCCCGAACCCGGAACGCTCATTCAGCACTTCAAGGATGATGCGACGGCCTTCAATGCCAAGAAGCATGAAGTGATCGACGGCAAGGGCGTGCTGAACAACCGGATTTCGGAATTCCTCTTCCAGCACCTGAACGATATCGGCGTCCCCACCCACTTCATCCGCCGCCTGAACATGCGCGAGCAGCTGATTCGGGAAGTGGAAATCATTCCTCTCGAGGTCGTCGTGCGGAACGTGGCCGCGGGATCCCTCGCCAAGAGGCTCGGCCTCGAGGAGGGCACGCAGCTCCCCCGGTCGATCATCGAATTTTATTACAAAAACGATGAGCTGGGCGATCCGATGGTCTCGGAAGAGCACATCACCGCCTTCGGCTGGGCCTCGCCCCAGGAGATCGACGACATCATGGCGCTGGCGATCCGCGTCAACGACTTCCTGTCGGGGCTCTTCCTCGGCGTCGGCATCCGCCTTGTAGACTTCAAGCTGGAGACCGGCCGCCTCTGGGAGGGCGAGCTGATGCGCATCGTCGTGGCCGACGAAATCTCCCCGGATTCCTGCCGTCTCTGGGACATCAAGTCCAAGGACAAGCTCGACAAGGACCGGTTCCGCCGCGACATGGGCGGGCTGGTGGAAGCCTATACGGAGGTGGCGCGCCGCCTCGGCATCCTCTCGGAGAACGAGAACGTCGTCACCGGCGGCCCGCGCCTCGTGCAGTGAGGCCTCCGCCCCAAAGAATAATCGAGCCCGGCTTCCACGCCGGGCTTTTCTTTGCCTGCCCGTCGACCTGCCCCACAACATCGCGCTAAAGCATCGGATATGCCCCAAAAGTGGACTCGCACTTTTGGGGCATATCCGATGCTCCACTCTTTAGATCAGCGCATCGTTCATGCGGAAAACCGGGTCCACTTTTCCGCACGATGCGCTAGAAAAGGCAATGTCGTTTCGTCTGTCCTTCCGCTCCCTTCTGGTCGTCTTGGCGCTCGGCCTGACCGGCTGCGGCTACATCCCTCGCGCCGTCGAGGGTGTCCCGCCCGGCGCGCCCTGGCAGGCGCTGCCGCTGCGCAAGTGGCTTGCCGAGGACCGGGCAGACCCCGTCGCCCTCGCCTTCTGCGCTCCGCCGCAATGCAGCCCCGGCTTGGCCGTCGGCGTGATCCGCCTCACCGGGAAGGACGCGCAGATCACGGAAGCCGTGCTGAAGGACCCGGACCGTCTCGCCCGCGCCCTCCGCTCCCCCGCCGACGGTAAGAAGAAGGCGGTGCGGACCACGATTGCCGTCGAGCGCCTGAAGGATGCCCCCTATCCCGGCTTCGTGATCAGCCTCGCCCCCGCGGACGGGAAAAGGCCCGCCTACGGCGCGGCCCTGGGCCGGCGCTCGGGCGACGACCTGGAGATCGTTCTCGTGATCGGCGATACGGCCGAGACTGTCCAGGAGACGGCCCGCCAGGTCGCCGCCCGCGAATTGGGCACTTGAGCCCACGTCCGGCACGAGCTTGGCAGAACCTGAAGCCACTTCACCAGATCGTGCGTCTCAGCCGTTGTTTCTTGCCGCTAATGGCTTTATGGCGTTGGGCAAATCTCAAACAGCCCGAGGCCTCCCATGAAAGCTCGCGTCACCGTCACCCTGAAGAACGGCGTTCTCGACCCGCAAGGCAAGGCTATCGAAGGGGCCTTGACGTCCCTGGGCGTGGAAGGCATCGCCGGCGTGCGCCAGGGCAAGGTCTTCGACATCGAGCTGGACACGTCCGACAAGGCCCAGGCGGAAGCGTCCCTCAGGGCGGCCTGCGAGAAGCTGCTCGCGAACACCGTCATCGAGAATTACCGCGTCGAACTGATCTGACCGTCATGCCCGGACCTGATCCGGGCATCCACGTTTTCCCCGCGCCGCAAGGCGTGGATGGCCGGGACGGGCCCGGCCATGACGAGAGAAGGATGAACTCATGAAATCCGCCGTCATCGTCTTCCCTGGCTCCAATCGCGAAGGCGACGTGTTGCGGGCCCTGAAGCAGGCCGGCTCCGACGCCCAGAAGGTCTGGCACGCCGAACACGAGTTGCCCAAGGGCACGGATCTCGTGGTCCTGCCGGGCGGCTTTTCCTATGGCGATTATCTGCGCTGCGGCGCCATCGCAGGCCGTGCGGCCGTGATGGACGCGGTGCGGGCCCACGCGGCGCGCGGCGGCTTGGTGCTCGGCATCTGTAACGGCTTCCAGATCCTGTGCGAATCCGGCCTTCTGCCCGGCATCCTGATGCGCAACGCGAACCTCAAGTTCATCTGCCACCGCCAGTTCCTGAAGGTGGAACGCAACGACACCGCCTTTACCAAGCGTTATGAACAGGGACAGGCCATCGACGTCTGCGTGGCCCACGGCGAGGGCAATTACACGGCGGATGCGGAGACCCTGAAGCGCCTCGAAGGCGAGGGACTCGTGGCCTTCCGCTATTGCGACGCGCAGGGCCATGTGACGCCCGACGCCAACCGCAACGGCTCCATGAACTCCATCGCGGGCATCTATTCCGACAAGCTCAACGTCCTCGGCATGATGCCTCATCCGGAAAACCTGATCGAAGACCTCGTGGGTGGCACCGACGGGCGCGGCCTGTTCGAGAGCCTCGTGTCGTCCTTCCCCCGCGCCGCCTGATTCCTCCAGATTACGAGACCCTGATGATCCGCAACGACGTCGCCATCACCCCGGAGCTGGTCAAGGAGCACGGACTGAAGCCCGACGAGTACGACCGCTTCGTGAAGCTCATCGGCCGCGAGCCGACGCTCACCGAGCTCGGCATCGTCTCCGCCATGTGGAACGAGCATTGCTCGTACAAGTCCTCGCGCATCCACCTGCGCGGCCTTCCCACGAAGGCTCCCTGGGTGATCCAGGGACCGGGCGAGAACGCGGGCGTGATCGATATCGGCGACGGGCTGGCCTGCATCTTCAAGATGGAAAGCCACAACCATCCGTCCTTCATCGAGCCCTATCAGGGCGCGGCGACCGGCGTCGGCGGCATTTTGCGCGACGTGTTCACCATGGGCGCCCGCCCGATCGCGGCGCTCAACTTCCTGCGCTTCGGCGAGCCGGATCATCCCAAGACCCCGCACCTCGTCTCGGGCGTGGTCGCGGGCATCGGCGGCTACGGCAACTCCTTCGGCGTGCCGACCGTCGGCGGCAGCGTGGGCTTCGACAAGCGCTACAACGGCAACATCCTGGTCAACGCCATGGCGGTCGGCCTCGCCCGCACGGACGAGATCTTCTACGCCAAGGCCACCGGCGTCGGGAACCCGATCGTCTATCTCGGCTCCAAGACCGGCCGCGACGGCATCCACGGCGCGACCATGGCCTCCGCCGAGTTCGACGACGCCTCGGAGGAGAAGCGTCCCACCGTGCAGGTCGGCGACCCCTTCGCCGAGAAGCTTTTGCTGGAAGCCTGCCTCGAGCTCATGAAGTCCGGCGCGGTGATCGCGATCCAGGACATGGGCGCCGCCGGTCTCACCAGCTCCGCGGTGGAGATGGGCGCGAAGGGCAATCTCGGCGTCGAGCTCGACCTCGACAAGGTGCCCTGCCGCGAAGACGGCATGACGGCCTACGAGATGATGCTGTCCGAGAGCCAGGAGCGCATGCTCATGGTGCTCAAGCCCGGCATGGAGAAGCAGGCTGAGGCCATCTTCCACAAGTGGGGCCTGGACTTCGCCGTGATCGGCAAGACCACCGACACCCTGCGCTTCGTCATCAAGCACGAGGGCGAGGTGAAGGCCGATCTTCCGATCAAGGAGCTCGGCGACGAGGCTCCGGTCTATGACCGTCCATGGGCGGAAAGCCCCAAGCAGCCCGTCATCGCGCCAGACAGCGTGAAGGCGCCGGTCTCGGAAGCCGAGGCGCTCCTGAAGCTCGTCGGCTCGCCCGACCAGTGCTCCAAGCGCTGGGTCTGGGAGCAATACGATCACCTGATCCTCGGCAACACGGTGCAGATTCCGGGCGGCGACGCCGCCATCGTGCGCGTGGAAGACGGGCCGAAAGGGCTCGCGCTGACCACGGACGTGACGCCGCGCTACTGCGAGGCCGATCCTTTCGAGGGCGGCAAGCAGGCCGTGGCGGAAGCCTGGCGCAACATCACGGCCGTCGGCGGCCTGCCGCTGGCGATCACCGACAACCTCAACTTCGCCAGCCCCGAGCGCCCTGAATCCATGGGCCAGTTCGTCGGCTGCCTGAAGGGCATCGGCGAAGCCTGCCGGGCGCTCGACTTCCCCGTCGTGTCCGGCAACGTCTCGCTCTACAACGAGACCAACGGCCAGGGCATCCTGCCCACCCCCGCCATCGGCGGAGTGGGCCTTCTCGACGACGTCACGGTGAACGCCTCCATCACCTTCAAGAACGAGGGCGAGGCGATCATCCTGATCGGCGCAACCGCCGGCTGGCTCGGCCAGTCGATCTACCTGCGCGACGTCTGCGGGCGCGAGGAAGGCGCTCCGCCTCCGGTGGACCTCGCCGAGGAGAAGCGCAACGGCGACTTCATCCGCCAGCTCGTCCGCTCGGGACAGGTGAAGACGGTTCACGATTGCTCCGACGGCGGCATCGCGCTGGCATTGGCCGAGATGGCGATGGCGGGCAACGTCGGCGCCGAGATCACGGCGACGCCTGAGAACATGCCGCTCCACGCCTTCCTCTTCGGCGAGGATCAGGCGCGCTATCTCATCGCCGTCGACGAGGACGTGGCCGCCGACATTCTCTATGCAGCGGGTGCCGTCGGCATTCCAGCCGTGACGCTGGGTGTCACGTGCGGCGATTCGTTGATTCTGCCGGGCCAGCAGGCCATATCCGTGAAGCAGCTCAAGGCCGCTCACGAGTCCTGGTTGCCCGAATACATGGCCGGGAAGGCCTGAGGAGTTTCAATCCATGGCAATGGATGCACGCGATATCGAGAGCATGATCAAGGCCGCCCTGCCGGATGCGGTCGTCGAGATCAAGGATCTGGCGGGCGACGGCGACCATTATGCCGCGACCGTCACTTCCTCCGCCTTCAAGGGAAAATCCCGCGTCCAGCAGCACCAGATGGTTTATGCAGCGCTGCAAGGCCGCATGGGTGGGGCTCTCCACGCCCTTGCATTGACGACGCTGACACCCGACAATTGAGACACGAACCCGGCGCCTTGACCGCTGCGGAACAGGAGACCCCCATGGCTGATGCCAACCAGATCATCGACAACGAAGTGAAGTCCAACGACGTCGTGCTGTTCATGAAGGGCACGCCGCAATTCCCCATGTGCGGGTTCTCGGGCCAGGTGGTCCAGATCCTCAACTACCTCGGCGTGCCCTACAAGGGCGTCAACGTGCTCGAGGACGAGACCATCCGCCAGGGCATCAAGGATTATTCCAACTGGCCGACCATTCCCCAGCTCTACGTGAAGGGCGAGTTCATCGGCGGCTGCGACATCACCCGCGAGATGTTCCAGGCCGGCGAGCTGCAGCAACTCTTCGCCGACAAGGGCATTCAGGTTCAGCAGAGCGCCTGATCGGCTCCCAGACCGAACCGACGCAACGAAGCGGGGCGCAGACCCCGCTTTTTTATTGCGCCTGAGCCTCCGAGGGAGGCGGTTTATGTCGCATTCCGAAAGGCCGCCCGGCCTCCTACATATGGCTCAAGACAAGGCCGCTCAGAAAAACAGAACCGGGCGGTTCAATCGGGGGTCTATCCATGTTCGAGCCAGAGACGGCGAATGTCGTCGTGTTCAAGCCGCGCAAGCCGGCCGCACAGCACCATCCCAAAACCCTGATCGAGCGCATCTACGCCGCGGGCTCTCTGGCCGTGCGGGCGGATGATGCCGCCACCAAGCTGGCGGCCACCATGCTCCAGCGTCTCGGTTTCCTCGTGATCGAAGCCATCTCGGCCGACGGGACGCCGCATCGGCTCAAGCCCGGCGAGACACGTCAGGCCATGGACCGCCCCTGGCGGCTCCTGAAGCCCGCCTTCACGGGCGAGCCGGGCCAGCCCGACGGAGCGGGCGCTTTTCAGTCCTAAGAACGTCCCAGGGCCGTGCGGACAAAGGCGATGGCGTCCGGGGAGGCCCATTCCGCCGGGCCTTTCAGGAGGGCGATCTCGCAGCCTGTGGCGTCGACGACGAAGGTCGTCGGCAGCCCGACCACGTGGCCCGACTTCTGCAGGATCTGCAGCACCTTGCCTGTCGGATCGGCATAATAGGCCAGGCTCTTGATACCGTTGTCCTGCAGCCAGGCCTTGGGCTTGTCGGGGTTGCGGGTGTCCACATTGATGGCGACCACCTCGAAATCCCCGCCGCCCAACTCGGCCTGCAGCTTGTCGAGGGCCGGCATTTCCTGGCGGCAGGGCACACACCACGTCGCCCAGAGATTCACGAGAATCGTCTTGCCCTTGAAATCGGCCAGGCTCTGAGCCTGCCCCTCCGAACCGGCGAAGCTGATCGCCGGCGGAGGTTTGGGCGCGCTGCTCACGCCGAGAGCGGCCAGCTCCCCCTTCGCCAGCGGCTTCAGATTGTCCGCAACGGTCTTCGAGGCCCGGCATTCGCCCGCCTGGGCAACACCAGCCCCATGGTGCGAGAGGCCGTACCAGGCAGCGCCTCCGGCCAGGAGGGTGACGGCGGCAAGACCGGCCATCCAGAAGCGGCTGCGGGTTTTCACGTGTTCCGGTGCATTCGACATGGGCCCGATGTGGCTCTTTTTCGGCCAAGCCTCAAGCCCTGGACATGAAAACGACCATCACGAAGCCGTGGATCACCCCATAGAAGAGCCCCGGCGGAGAAGCGCCGGGGTTGAGAAATTCATCTGCTCCTGTGGCGGATCAGATGACGAAGAACTCGGCGTAGGTCATCTTGAGGCCCTTGGCGAGGGTGGCGATCAGCACCTGCTTGGATGATCCGGTGCCGTCCGCATCGTAGTAGAGATAGCCTTTGGCAGGATCGTAGATGATGCGGTCGCTGGCATCGTGCGCCTTGGCGCCTGTCCAGAAGGCGGAAGCCGCGAGCTTCCTCGGGCTCGAGGCCGAGCCGGAGCCCAGCTTGGTGAACACAGCGTTCTCCAGGTAGATCGAGTCATAGCTCACGTTGTAGTCGGCGATCTTGTCCAGGTTGGACGAGGATGGCTTGGTGCTGAACACGAAGATGTCCTTGCCCGACCCGCCATAGAGCGTGTCATTGCCCGAGCCACCGTTGATCTTGTTGGCTCCGGCATTGCCCTTGATCGTGTTGGCCTGCGCATTGCCGGTCAGGTTGATCGCGCCGCTGCCGCTGGCATAGAGCTTCTCGATGTAGGACGACAGGGTATAGCTCACGCTGGCATAGACCAGGTCCGCCGTGCCGCCACTGGAGGTCTCCACCACCTTGTCGGATCTGCTGTCGACACAATAGATGTCGTTGCCTACGCTGCCATTGAGCGTATCCGCCCCCATACCCCCCTTCAGAGTATCGTTACCGGCTCCGCCATTGAGGACGTCGTTGCCATCGAAGCCATAGAGCTTGTCGTTTCCGCCGGAGCCGTTCAGGCGATCCCCATAGCGGGTGCCGCCGTATTGCTCGCTTGCACTCGTTCCCGTCCAGCTCACGGCAGCAGGGCGCGGGTCGAAGATCTGATAATGCCCCCTTTCATAGGACAAGACATAGCGGCCATCCTTCAGCACCTCGATAGAGGGATCAATGAGGCTGTCGGAGATACCTGCCTTAACGACGGTCGGGCTGTCGACGGAAGCCCCGCCTGCGGAATAGGTTGCGAGATGGAGATCATAGACATTACCTCCAGTCGTTTCGTTGGGCCTGAGAGTGGTGTAGGCTAAAGCAAATCCGCCATTGGCCAGGGCTTTGACCGTGTGGTGTACGAAGCCGGTACCGAAAGAAAGCTCATTTCCGACAGGATTGCCGTCAGCGTCGTAAAGGTGGGCCTTCAAGGTATTGGTCGTCGACGTTTGTTCACTCCATACAACGAGGAAATTGCCGTCTGCCAGTACCGTGACGTCTGGAGCCCCGTCCATGTCGCCCGCATGGATCAGAGTCTTGGTTGTCACCTCGCCTGTTGGCTTGCGAATATAAGCCTTTAAATCCACGCCTCCCGCGTCAAGGAAGGTCGTTGCGACCGTCACATAGCTGCCGTTCTTCAGCGTCGCGACATCGTTCGAGCCAACAGCATGAGTGTCCAACGCCGTATCCTGGCTCATGGTGCCCGCGGCATTGAAGAAGGCGCTCCTCCAAGAACTGCCCGAGAGGTAGGAAATTGCAAAACCACCATCGACAAGCGCCGTGAGGCCAGGATGAAGGACCAAGCTCTCAGGGCCTCCCAGGGCGAGAATGCTGCTGGCGGCGGTCCCATCGGCCTTGAAGACTTGATACCTGACAAATGACTCGCCCAATCCGCTATCGTCGGACTTCCATGCGACCACGAAGCGACCATCGCTCAAGCACACGGCCATCGGATTGAGATGCATCCCGCTCCGCGAGAAAATGACCTGCGGCGACGTTTTCGCTGTTCCATCCGCATTGAGGAATTGCTTGACGATCTGAAATCCCCCGCCCGTGACCGTTCTGGCGTAAACAGCCAAGAGAGATCCATCAGCGAGAGCCGTCGTGTTGAAACCCTGTCCGGAAATAAAGTTCTCAGGTATGGAGACAACAGGTGTAGTCATAGCGCCCTCCCACTCAAATTTGGATAATATTACATTTCAATAATCCTCTATAGAGTCAACCTGCTGGCCTCGCTTCAATGCATCAGCGCAAACTTTCCCTTTCACTAGCCTACCCTCGATGGGACTCAATAGCTGTGAACAGCCATCATGAAAGACTCTCTCTCTCTCTCTGAATCTTTCTGCTCTCTGGCTTTCTAAGATTTGCATACATGCAAGCTCGCAATTTGGTTTTCGTCTCGCCAAATGGCGTTGAACCGGCTGTCTTCCCTCTCGCATTGGCCATCGCTTCCCGTTATGGTGCGGCCACGTTTCGGAGCCTCTGGATGTCGACCTGCGTTTCCTTTTCCCGTGCGGCCCTGGTGGCCGGCCTCATCCTTCTCGGCCTTTCGGCCTGCGGCCGCCGCGGCGCGCTCGAGCCGCCGCCGAATGGGTCCGCCACAGCCCAGACGCAGCAGCAGAACGCCGAGGACCAGGCCACCCTCCCCTCTCCGGTCGGCACCCCTCGCTCGAAACCCAGCCGCGCCTATACCATCCCCAACAAGCCCTTTATTCTCGATCCGCTGCTCTAAGGCAGACCCATGCACCATTTCGCTTATCGCGACGGCGTCCTTCACGCGGAGGATGTCAGCCTGCGCCACCTCGCCGACGAGGTCGGAACCCCATTCTATTGCTATTCCTCGGCCACGCTCGAGCGGCATTACCGCGTCTTCGCGGAAGCCTTCGCGGAAACCGATGCCCTCGTCTGCTACGCCATGAAGGCGAATTCCAACCAGGCGGTGCTCAGGACCCTGAGCCGCCTGGGCGCGGGCATGGACATCGTCTCGGAAGGCGAGTTGCGCCGCGCCCTGACGGCGGGCGTGCCGGGTGAGCGCGTGGTGTTCTCCGGCGTCGGCAAGACGAGGGCCGAGATGGCCTTCGCCCTCGACAGCGGCATTCTCTGTTTCAACGTGGAATCGGAGCCGGAGCTGGAGGCGCTCTCGGACGTCGCCCTCTCGAAAGGCCGGCGCGCGCCGATCTCGATCCGCATCAATCCGGACGTGGACGCCAAGACCCACAAGAAGATTTCAACCGGCAAGTCGGAAAACAAGTTCGGCATCCCGATTTCCCGCGCCCGTGAGGTCTATGCCCGGGCAGCCCGGCTGAAGGGCCTCGAGATCACCGGCGTCGACATGCATATCGGCAGCCAGATCACGGACCTTTCGCCCTTCGACAACGCGACGGCCCTCCTGGCCGAGCTCGCCCGCGACCTTATGGCGGACGGGCACAAGCTGCACCACATCGATCTCGGCGGCGGCCTCGGCGTGCCTTACCGGGACGAAAACGAGCCGCCGCCCGATCCGCAGGCCTATGCCCAGATTATCAAGCGCCACACGAAGGATCTCGGCCTCAAGCTCGTTTTCGAGATGGGCCGCCTGATCGCCGGCAATGCGGGCGTCCTCGTCGCGAAGGTCATCTATGTGAAGGAAGGCGCGGACCGCACCTTCGTGATCGTCGACGCAGCGATGAACGATCTCATCCGCCCGACCCTCTACGACGCCTATCACAACATCAAGCTGGTGGCGGAGCCTTCGGCGGACACGCCCCACATTGTCGCCGACGTGGTCGGCCCGGTCTGCGAGACAGGCGATTACCTCGCACTCTCCCGCGACATGCCGACCGTGAAGCCGGGCGATCTCATCGCCATCATGACGGCGGGCGCCTATGGCGCGGTCCAGGCCAACACCTACAACACGCGCTTGCTCGTGCCGGAGGTTCTGGTGCGCGGCATGGACAGCGCGGTCGTGCGGCCGCGCCCGACCTACGAGGATCTCATCGGCCTCGATCGCGTTCCAGGCTGGCTGTCCTGAAACTTTGGGAGTTCGCTTCCAAACCCCTTCCAAACCCAATGAAGAACCCCGGTGGTGATCCACCGGGGTTTGTTTTTACATCATCCAGATAGCTTTAGAGCATCGTCTCACGCAAAACCGGTTCCCGCTTTTGCGTTCGACGCTTTAGATGACGAGGAAGTCGGCATTGGTCATATGGAGACCCTTGCTGAGCTGGGCGAACTTGACCGCAGCGCCCCGCCCCGAACCGTCGGCATCGTAATAGAGCGCGCCGGTCTTGTTGTCGTAGACGATGTAGTCGTTCTTGTCCTTCGCCTTCGCGCTGATGGTGAAGAAGTCCTTGTTCAGCACGCCGGTCTTGGTGAGCTTGCGGAAGACTTTGTTCTCCAGACGGATCGTGTCGTCCCTCACGCTGAAGTCGGTGATCGTGTCCACGTTCCGGGTGCTGCTCAACGTCGTGCTGAACACGAAGGCATCCCTGCCGGAACCGCCCGACAGCCTGTCGTTCCCCAAGCCGCCGTTGAGCACATCGTTGCCGGCTCCACCGTTGAGCACGTCATTGCCGGCTCCGCCGACCAGGGTATCGTTGCCCCCGCCGCCCGCGAGCCTATCGTTGCCCGTGCCGCCGAAGAAGGTTTCGTTGGCAGCGGTTCCGTCGACGACTTCCGGATTCACGTCACCGAGATCGATGGTGAAGGTCTTGAGCGTCACCAGTCCGGACTTGTCCTTGGCCTCCACGGTCACCTGGTACGACTGGTCCTGCTCGTAATCGAGCTTCAGCCCGTTCTTGACCACGAGCTGGCCGTTCACGACATCGAAGCGGCCGTCCGCATCGTCCACGAGACGGAAGGTCACCTCATCCCCGGCGTCCTGGTCGGTGGCCGACAGGTCGCCGACGACCGTGCCGTTCTGAGCCAGCTCCTTGAGGGGCTGAGGCGCCAGGGTGAGATTCACGTTCTCCGGAGCTTCCTCGGTGTTGTAGACGCCGACCGTGATCGCCTTCACGAAAGCATGGCCAGCGGCATCGGTGACCTTCACCCGCAATTCGTGGAGGCCGACCTCGGTATCGTTCAAGGCGGCCTTCACCCTGATCTTGTTGCCTAAGATTTCGAAGAGCGGGTCCTGAACCTCGTCACCATTCTCGTCGACCAGAGCGTAGGTGAAGGTATCACCCACGCTGGCATCGGTCGCGGAGAGTGTGACGAACTCCGTACCGACCTGCGCCTTCTCGGCCACGAGACCGCCCGCAACCTGGAAGTTCGTCGGGGCCGTGGTGTCGAGGGTGAAGGTGACCGACGTAGGGGCTGACACATTGCCGGTTGCGTCGGTCACGCGGACCTTGACCGTGTGCTGGCCATCCGCGAGGCCAGTCGGGTCGTAAGCCGTGCTCCACTCATTGCTGTCGTCCAGCTGGTACTCGACCGTGGCGCCATCCTCCACGCCCTCGACCGTCAGCGCGCCGTTGCTGGTGCGGTTGTCGCCGGCCGTGCCGGTGTCGTCCGTCAGCGTCACCGTCGGAGCGTCCGGAGCCACGCGGTCGATGGTGACCACCTTCATGGTCGTGGTCTGGTTGCCGGCGGCATCCTTCGTCACGATCGTGATGGTGTACTCGCCGTCTTCAAGCTGAGTGGCATCGAACGTGTAGGCGCCCGCCGTTGCCGTCTCCGTCAGATCGATGTCGCCGATCTTAGCCGACACGATGCTCGCGCCATTGTCCGGCATGACCGCCACCGCGACCGCATCGGTGGCCTCGGTGTCGTTCAGATGAGTGTCCACGTCAATGCTGGCATCCCCCGGAGGTGTCCTGTCGAGGGTGAAGGCGATCTCGACGGCCTCCGACGCGTTGCCAGCCGCATCCTTCACGCGAACCAGGACCGTGTAGTCGCCATCGTCCAGATCGTCCGGGGCGTACTCGGTGCTCCAGGTGGTGCCTCCATCCAGCGAGTACTCGATGGTGGCGCCAGTCTCCACGTTCCCAACTGTCAGCGCGCCGTTGTTGGTGACACCATCACCGTCCGTGCCGCTGTCCTGCGTCAGGGCCACTGTCGGATTTGCCGGAGCCATGCGGTCAACGACGATCGTGCGGGTGGTGATGGAATGATTGCCGGCGGCATCCTCCTGGTCCACCGTGATGGTGTGCTCGCCGTCCGCCAGGCCGGTGGCGTCGAAGGTATATTGCCCTGCCGTGTCCGGCAGAGCCAGGCTGATGCCGTCGATCTTGACCGATGCAATGACAGCGCCAGTGTCCGGCGTGACGGCCAGCGAAACGGCCGTGTTGTTGGCCTCTTCCGCATTCAGGAGATTGTCCACGTCGATGCCAGCATCCGCCGGAGGCGTGGTGTCGATGACAATCGTCCGAGTGGTGGCGACCTCCACGTTATTGGCATTATCAAAAGCCATCACGGTGATGGTGTGCTCGCCGTCCGCCAAGCCGGTGGCGTCGAAAGTGTATTGCCCCGCAGTTGCCAGTGGCGAGAGATCGATATCGTCGATCTTGGCCGATACGAAGGTGAAACCGTCGTCCAGGTTTATCGCCACCTGAACGGCATCGGTGGCCTCGACAGCATTCAGCAGCGGGTCCACCCCGATCGTGGCCCCCGTCAGTGCGGTAGAATCGATAGAAAGATTTGCAGCCGTTGTGCCTTCAGCCACTGCGCTGTTTGAAGTTGCCATGATATTCCCCCTTGCGGTGTTCGATGGAACGGTCCTCAGGCCACATGGGTTATGGCGTTACATTGTCATAGTCAATATAATAACGTTTTATAAGAGCTACGCTTAGATCCTCGTTGCCATGTTGCAACATATCACTTAAAAGCTGTGTGACCGGTCAGCCGTTCGAAGGCCTAGGCCGTCGCACCGGGCTTGAGAGACAAGGGTGACCTAACGGTCTCTCCAGGGCACGCAGGAACTTACCGTAAGGGGAGCCTTGACCATTGGATCGAGGCTGTCACGTGCAGCCGGCCCGATCGTTCGGATCAAAACTTCTTGAAGCCGGAACAGGATTCCATACTGGCCATCGCGTCTTGGCGTGCTAGCTTTTCGACGGGGGCGTTGGCACATCCGTGGTGCGGAGAGAGTTGGCATGAGCGAAGGCCCGAACCCGTCGCCTGCGCAGAGCCCCCTGAGCAAAAGGTTCGGGCGCCTGGTCAACCATGCGCGCTGGTCCCTCTGGTGGGAGGATGCGTGGCCCCGAATCTGGCTGCCGCTCGCCATCGTCCTTCTCTTCCTGACGCTCTCGTGGCTCGGCCTCTGGCTCGATATCGCGCCCTTCTGGCGCTCGATCGGCCTCGGCCTCTTCACCGCCGCGTTCCTGCTCTCCCTCTGGCCGCTCCTGCGCCTGCGAATGCCGAGCCGTGTGCGGGCCCTCGACCGCCTCGACCGCGACACCGGCCTGTCCCACGGCCCCGCCCGGGTGCTCGACGACAGCCTGGCACTCGGATCGAGCGATCCCGGCACCCGGGCGCTCTGGTCGCTCCACCGCAGGCGGGCCGAGGAGGCCATCGGGCGGATGCGGGTCGCGCCGCCCCGGCCCGACATGCCGCGGCGCGACCGCTATGCCCTGCGGGCCGCCGGCGTTCTGGCCCTCGTGACGAGCGCCTTCGTGGCGGGGCCGGAGATCGGCTCGCGCCTGAAGGCGGCCTTCGACTGGCGGGAGGCCTCGGCCTCCGCTCCGGCCTTCCGTATCGACGGGTGGATCGATCCACCGCTCTACACGCGCATGCCTCCGCTGATGATCGATCTGGCGAAGGGCCAGTCCCTGCGCGCACCGATCCATTCCACCATCGTGATCCGGGTCGCCGGTGACGGCACCGCGGAGATCAAACCCGGAAAAGGCCTGACCGCCCTGCCGCCGAAGGGCAACCAGCGGGCGGACCTGCGCGAGGAACGCTACACGCTCGACGGCAGCGGGGAGTTGACCGTCAGCACGGGGTTCGCCCGCAGCGTCACGCTCGAGATCGAAGCCATTCCCGATCGGGTCCCGGAAATCGCGTTCGCCGGCCCGCCCGAGGTCAATGCGCGCGGCACCTTCACTCTCGTCTACAAGGGAAAGGACGATTACGGCATCACCTCCCTCGAAGGCCAGGTCGAGAAGGCGGACGGCAGCAAGGGGCGCTCCCTGGTGGCGGCTCCCTCCCTCGCGCTCGCCCTTCCGAGCCACGAGGAGAATGCCCCCGAGACCCGCTCACCCATCGACCTGACGAACCACCCCTGGGCCGGAGCGCCGGTCACGATCAGGCTCAAGGCCAAGGACGAGGCCGGCCAGGAGGCGACGAGCGAGGCGCTGACCTTCACCCTGCCGCAGCGGCCCTTCACGAACCCGCTCGCGAAGGCCCTCGTCGAGCAGCGGCGCAACCTCGTGCTCGCCCCCGACGACCGCAAGCGCGTGCAGGTCGCCCTGGACGCCCTGCTGATCGAGCCCGCGATGTTCACGCCGCAATGGGGCGTGTTCCTCGGCCTTCGCACGGCCGCCGAGCGCCTGCGCGCCGCAAAGACGGACGAGGCCCTCCTCGACGTCGCCGATTGGCTCTGGAGCATGGCGCTGCAGATCGAGGACGGGAACCTCTCGGATGCCGAGCAGCAATTGCGGGCGGCTCAGGAACGCCTGAAGGAGGCCATGGAGCGTGGCGCCCCGGACGAAGAGATCAAGCGCCTCACGGACGAGTTGCGGCAGGCCATGGACAAATTCCTGCGCGAATTCGCCCAGCGGATGCAGCAGAACCAGCAGCAGGGCGACAATCAGAACCAGCGCGCGCCGGACCGGGTGATTTCGCAGGACGATCTCAACCGCATGCTGCAGCAGATGGAAGAGGCCATGCGCCGTGGCGACATGGCTGAGGCACAGCGCCTTCTCGATGAGCTGCGCAATATCCTCGAGAACCTGCAGACGGCCCAGCCCAACAGCCGTATGACCGATCCGCTCTCCCGCGAGATGAACCAGGCCATGCGCGATCTCGAAGACATGACGCGCGAGCAGCAGGACCTTCGTGACGAGACGTTCCGGCAAGGCCAGAACCGGCGCATGCAGCAAGGCGACCGCGACGGGCCACGGCAGGGGCAACGCCAGCCGGGACAGCGCCAGCAGGGACGCCAGGGAGACAACCAGCAGCAGGGTGAGAACGGAGGCGATCCGCAGGATCCGTCAGGACTGCAGCAACGGCAGCAGGCCCTGCGCGAGCGGCTGCAGGAGCTGCAGCGGCGCATGGAAGGCATGGGCATGCAGGGCGAGCAGGGCTTCAACGAGGCCGAAGGGGCCATGCGGGAGGCTGAAGGCGCGCTCGGCGAAGGGCAGGACGGTCCCGCCGTCGATGCCCAGGGGCGCGCCCTCGAAAATCTCCGCCGCGGCATGCAGGGCATGGCCCAGCAAATGCAGCAGATGCAGCAGGGCCAGGGCGACCAGCAGGCGGGCGATCAGCCCGGCCAGGGCGAGCCTCAGGGGCCCGGGCAGACCGGGCAGCGGAACAACGATCCCCTGGGCCGTCCCACCCGAAGCAAGGACTACGTCGACAACACACGGGATGGTGTCCCCAACGTCAACGAGTCGCCGGCCCAGAGGGCTCAGCGCATCCTGGAGGAACTGCGACGCAAGCTCGGCGACCCGACGCGGCCGCAGGAAGAGCTCGATTACTTCGAGCGCCTCCTTCGCAGGAACTAGGTTTAGGGGTAAGAGGGGCCCGCGTCAGACGCTCAAGGCCCCTCCCCTCGCCCCGGATCCCGATGATCGGATCCGGGCATCCATGGAATCAAGATGACCAGCTTCGCCGACATCATTGTGCCAATCGCGGTTCTCGCCGTTGCCTTCGTCCTGTTGCTCGGCCTCATCAACATGCTGCGCGGGGGCAGCGCCAACCGGTCGCAGCACCTCATGCGAATGCGTGTGCTGCTTCAGTTTTTGGCGATCATCATCATCATGGGCGTTATCTGGTGGAGGGCGGTTTAGCCTTCATTGTCTTGACACTTTTACGCCACGATTTGTATTAAGAGATCATTAGCCATGCAGGCCTACCCTGATGGCCTCTTCGATTTTCAGCGGCGGATCTCTTCACAATGCACGTCAGCAAAGCCATCGGCTTGGGGCTTTTCGTTCTTCTTGCAGGATCGACGGGTCTTCTCGCTGCTGATGCCAGGAAGTCATCCGATCAGCCGATGAGCCTTCTGTCCGAGTTCCGCATGGGCTTTTCCGCACAGGATCCCTGGGGTCCCGAGGGCGATGGCGGTTCGGCGAACCTCACCGGCGAAATCCTTCTCGCGAAGCCCTTCACCGCATCGGACCTGTTCACGAGCTACTTCATTCCCCGCCCGCATTTCGGCGGTAGCCTGAACTTCGATGATCGGACGAGCTTCGCCTATACGGGCCTGACCTGGACCTTCGACGTCACGCCTCAGCTGTTCGTCGAAGGCACCATTGGCGGTGCCTTTCACAACGGCAAGAAGGAGGTTCACGACCCCTTCTCGGACCGCCAGTCTCTGGGCTGCTCCCCTCTCTTTCGCGAGTCCGGCTCGGTCGGTGTCCGCCTCTCCGCCAATTGGAGCGTGATGGCCACCATCGAGCATCTCTCCAATGCCGGCGCGTGCTCCGAGAATCGGGGCTTGACGAATGTCGGCGCTCGGGTTGGGTATTCGTTCTAAACGAACCTTCTCGAAACCGGGCCGTCCATGGTCGTTCTCAATCGAATCTATACCCGCACAGGGGATAAGGGCACCACGGCGCTGGCCGCCGGGGGACGCCGCCCCAAGCACGACCTCCGCATCGAGGCCTTCGGCACTGTGGACGAGACCAATGCCTGCATCGGCTTGGTTCGCCTGCATACGCAGGGGCAGCCGATCGATGCCATGCTGAGCCGCATTCAGAACGATCTCTTCGATCTCGGCGCCGATCTCGCCACCGTGGAGACGGACAAGCCGCTTCCCTACGAGCCGCTGCGGATGACGCAGGGACAGGTGGATCGGCTGGAGCAGGAGATCGACACGCTCAACGCCGACCTCGCTCCCCTGCGCTCCTTCGTGCTGCCCGGCGGCACTCCCGCCGCCGCGGCCTTGCATCTGGCTCGGACCGTCTGCCGCCGCGCCGAGCGCAATGTCGTCGAACTCATGCAGAAGCCCGACGAGAAGGTGTCGCAAGAGGCCGTCAAATACCTCAACCGGCTCTCGGATTTTCTGTTCGTCGCGTCCCGTCATGTGAACGACAAGGGCGCCCTGGACGTCCTTTGGGTGCCCGGTCAGAATCGATAGCGTAACGGACGAATGGCCGCTCCCGGCCGTTCGCCGGTCTCTCCCTTGCGGAAGGGAGCCAGCATCGGTACGCCCAATAGCTCATTTCTCTTTTGGGTCCGATGCTTTAGGAGCCGATCATGTTTGTTCCGCTTCACGACGGCATCCCTCTGCAGCATATGAAAACTCCGGTCGTGGCGCGGTCCCTGATCGTGGTCTGCACGCTCATTCATCTCGTTTTCGTCTTCGGTCCGCTCAGCCCGGATGAAATGGTGGGCGGCTTCGGCCTCATCCCGGCGGTTCTCTTCGGCCTCGAGACCCTGCCCGAGGGCTATCCCTTTGTGCCCGCCTGGATGACGCTGGGCACCAACATCTTCCTGCACGGATCGTGGTTTCACCTGATCGGCAACATGCTGTTCCTCTGGGTGTTCGGCGACAACGTGGAAGACGCCATGGGGCACCTGCGCTTCCTGATCTTCTTTCTGGTCTGCGGCGTGGTCGCGAGCTTCGCCCACGCCCTCGCCTCCTTCTATGTGGCCGGGGCCAGCCTGCCCGACTCGTTCATTCTTCCCGCTCCGCAACGCCCTCTCATCGGCGCGTCGGGCGGAGTATCGGGCGTCGTGGCCGCTTATGTGATCCTCTATCCGCGGGTGCGGATCTGGGCCCTGTTTCTCGGCGGAATCCCGCTGCGCCTGCCGGCCTATTGGGCCATCGGCTTCTGGTTCGCCGTGCAGTTCGTGTCGGCCTTCTTCGGCTCGGACGAAGGCATCGGCTGGTTTGCCCATCTTGGCGGGTTCGTGGCGGGCGCTATTCTCATCCCGTTCATGCGTCATCGCTACGATCCGGTCCTGGCCCGCGCCGCGGCTCAGGAATTGCAGACACCGCGTTGACATTCGAAGGCTTACGGATACGGTCCATTCCGCCTTTTTCCTATCTGTCCGGAGAGCTTCCCATGGGCCATTTCCGGACCTGACCTTCAATGAGGACAGACGAATGAAGCTTCTTGTGTGCGTGAAGCGGGTGGTTGATTACAACGTGAAGATCCGGGTGAAATCGGATGGGTCCGGCGTCGAGCTGGCCAACGTGAAGATGTCCATGAACCCCTTCGACGAGATCGCCGTCGAGGAGGCCGTGCGCCTCAAGGAGCAGGGCAAGGCCACCGAGATCGTCGCCGTCTCCATCGGCCCGCAGCAGGCAGGCGAGACCATCCGCACCGCGCTCGCCATGGGGGCCGACCGCGGCATCCTGGTCAAGACCGACGCCGCCGTCGAGCCGCTCGCCGTGGCGAAGATCCTCAAAGGCGTGATCGAGCAGGAAAAGCCCGATCTGGTGATCATGGGCAAGCAGGCCATCGACGACGATTCCAACCAGACCGGCCAGATGCTGGCGGCGCTGCTGGGCTGGCCCCAGGGCACCTTCGCGTTCAAGGTGAACGTGGGCGAGGGCTCCATCGACGTGACCCGCGAGGTCGACGGCGGCCTGCAGACGGTGGGCCTGAAGCTGCCCGCCATCGTCACCACGGACCTGCGCCTCAACGAGCCGCGCTACGCCTCTCTGCCCAACATCATGAAGGCCAAGAAGAAGCCCCTCGACGAGACCGCGCCTGAGGCGCTCGGCGTCGACGTCGCTCCCCGCCTGAAGGTGCTCAAGACCACCGAGCCCGGCGGCCGCAAGGCAGGCGTGAAGGTCGGCTCCGTGGCCGAACTCGTCTCGAAGCTGAAGACCGAAGCCGGCGTGCTCTAAGGGAGAAGAAAAACAATGACCACGTTGCTGATTGCCGAGCACGACAACGCTCACCTGAAGGACGCCACCCACAAGGCGCTCTCCGCCGCCAAGGCTCTGGGCGCGCCCGTGCACGTGCTGGTCGCAGGTTCCAATGCCCGCGCCGCTGCGGAAGCCGCCGCCAAGCTGGACGGCGTCGAGAAGGTGCTGCTGGCCGACGGAACCGCTTACGAGCATATGCTGGCCGAGCCGACGGCCGCGCTCATCGTGTCGCTGGCCTCCGCCTATGACGCCCTGGTGGCGCCCTCGACCTCGAACGGCAAGAACACCATGCCGCGCGTTGCCGCGCTGCTCGACGTGATGCAGGTCTCCGACATCACCAAGGTGGTCTCGCCCGACACCTTCGAGCGCCCGATCTATGCGGGCAATGCGATCCAGACCGTGCAGGCGACCGATGCCAAGAAGGTGATCACGGTGCGCACGGCCGCCTTCCCGGCGGCGGGCGAAGGCGGCTCGGCTGCCATTGAGACCGTGAATGCGGCCGAGGATCCTCAACTGTCGACGTTCAAGGGCGAGGAGATCGCCAAGTCCGATCGTCCGGAGCTGACCTCGGCGCGGATCATCATCTCGGGCGGCCGCTCGCTCGGTTCGGCGGAGAACTTCAAGCAGTACATCGAGCCGATCGCGGACAAGCTCGGCGCGGCGATGGGCGCCTCCCGCGCCGCAGTCGATGCCGGCTATGCGCCGAACGATTGGCAGGTGGGCCAGACCGGCAAGGTCGTGGCGCCCGATCTGTACATCGCGGTGGGCATCTCCGGCGCGATCCAGCATCTCGCCGGCATGAAGGATTCCAAGGTGATCGTGGCGATCAACAAGGACGAGGAAGCCCCGATCTTCCAGGTCGCCGATTACGGCCTCGTCGGCGACCTCTTCCAGGTCCTGCCTGAACTCAAGGAGGAGTTGACCAAAGCCGGCTAATCGGGTCAGGAATAGACGAATGATCGCAATCCGGGCGGACAGGCCGCCCGGATACATTAAGCATGGATGGTAGGCGAAGTCAGATGGGCATCGAGATCAAAACGGTTGGCGTGATCGGCGCGGGGCAGATGGGCAGCGGCATCGCGCATGTCTGCTCTCTCGCGGGCTTGAGCGTCCAGCTCCATGATCTCTCGGAGGACCGCATCAAGGCGGGCCTCGCCACCATCAACGGCAACATGGCCCGTCAGGTCGCCAAGGGCGCCATCACCGATGCGGACCGCCAGGCGGCGCTCGAGCGCATCAAGCCTGCCCTTGGCTACGACGACTTGGCCGTTTGCGACATCGTGATCGAGGCCGCGACCGAGAACGAGGAAGTGAAGCGCAGGATCTTCACCAATCTCTGCTCCTCCCTGCGCCCGGAGACGATGGTCGCGACCAACACGTCCTCGATCTCCATCACGCGCCTCGCCGCAGCCACGGACCGCCCCGAGAAGTTCATCGGCATCCACTTCATGAATCCGGTGCCCGTGATGCAGCTCGTGGAGCTGATCCGCGGCATTGCGACCGAGGATTCGACTTATGAATCCGCCAAGGAATTCATCGCCAAGCTCGGCAAGACCTCCACCGTCTCGGAGGATTTCCCGGCCTTCATCGTCAACCGCATCCTGCTGCCGATGATCAACGAGGCGATCTACACCCTCTATGAGGGAGTGGGCTCCGTCGAGGCCATCGACACCGCCATGCGCCTTGGCGCGAACCACCCGATGGGGCCCCTGCAGCTCGCCGACTTCATCGGTCTCGATACCTGCCTGTCGATCATGCAGGTGCTCTATGAGGGCCTGGCCGATTCCAAGTATCGTCCCTGCCCGCTCCTGGTGAAATACGTCGAGGCTGGCTGGCTCGGCCGCAAGACCAAGCGCGGCTTCTACGATTATCGCGGCGAGCACCCGGTTCCGACGCGCTAACCCTCTCCGCCCCGTCGCCTGGAGTGGCAAGGACGGTTTCGGAGCTGATTCCCTTGCGTGGAATCAGCTCTTTTCTTTGCCTTGCTGCGTTTTTGGGCGGTGAACCGGATCCACCTCGCCGAAAAATGCTCTAAACGAAGCGGCGGAACAGATCGGCGAAGAAATAGGCTCCCAGCCCCCAGAAGGCGGCCCATGCCAGTGCACCGAGGGCGTTCGCCAAGGCGAACCGAGGCCAGGGCATGGCGACCGTCCCGGCCAGGATGCCGTTGAGCTGCCGCAGGACCACGACGAAACGCGCCGTCATCACCATGATGAAGCCCTTCTCGCGGGCCATCGCCTCCACGCGGGACAGCTTGTCCGGCGCCAGCTTGACCCGCGGCGCCAACCACAGCAGCAGCGGACGCCCGCCCAGGCGTCCGATCAGATAGCCGGTGCTGTCCCCCAGCACCGCTCCCAGCCATGCCGCCAGGACGACATGGCCGATGGCTGGATCGCCCCGGGCGGCGAGCAGGGACACGGTGATCAGGGCGCTTTCGCCTGGGAGCGGCACCCCGAAGGACTCGAAGTAAAGCACGACGAAGAGCGCAAAGACCCCATAGGAGGCGATGGCCGCTTCGAGCGACCCGAAACCGTGCTGAAGAACGCTCATTTTCGATGGGTCCCTCTCTTCGGCAGCGGGTGAGCCGCCTCTGTTCGCTTCCGTTGCGGGACCCCTACCCCGCATTCATTTCCTGTGAGGTGCGTCACAAACACCTTCGCGTGCCAACTTCACAACACCGTCACATTGCCTATAGTCTACTCAAACGGGACTACTCTTCTTTGAGAGGAGGCGATGTGACGATTCGCATCAAACCTGTTGTGAGGCCGGAGGCCGCTCCGGCCCTTGCCCTCGAGACCAGCGACCGGTCATTGAGCGATGATCGTATGCCCATCCGTCGCTGGTGGAATACGATGAGGGCGGCGTTCCTCGATCTCATGAACGTCATTTCCGAGTATGATAAAGCGTTTCGAAGTCCGAGGGCCACAATCTGCCTCTCTTCGACCACCCACTCGATTCGACGCTCAGCCTCTCCTCAAACCGGCCGCTCCCTGCTTCGACATCGTTCCGCGTCCTCGTGGCGAATGCCCCAAGGAAACCGATGGGCGCCTGAGCGGATCGGAACCCCGCCCCTTTCCGCACAATCGCACTCCGGAATGGGGGTTCTCGGATGAATGTTCCCATCTCCAACCTGAGAACCCTCGTTCTCAATGCGGATCTGCAGCCGCTCAGTTGGGCTCCCTTGTCGATCTGGAACTGGCAGGACGCCTTCGTCGCCGTGATTCAGGACCGGGTCGTCCAGATCAAGACCTATGAAGACGTCCTGGTCCACTCCGCCAATCAATCCTTCGAAGTTCCGGCCGTCGTCGCTCTCAAGCGCTACCGCAAACGCAAGAAGGTCGCGTTTACCCGGTATCATCTGTTCCTACGGGACGAGTTCACCTGCCAATATTGCGGCCAACGATATGACGCCAAGGATCTGACTTTCGATCACGTCGTCCCCAAGAGCCGGGGCGGCATGTCGGCCTGGAGCAATATCGTCGCATCCTGCAGTGCCGATAACTTGCGCAAGGGAAGCAAGACGCCGCAGCAGGCCGGCATGACCCTCCGGCGCAAGCCGTTCGAACCGTCTCCCCACGAACTCGACGCCATCGCCCGCCGTCTGCCACAGGCGAGGGACGATCTGCACCAGACCTGGATGGACTTCCTGTATTGGGATGCCGAGCTCGAAACTTAAAGCCGGACCGCCCCCAAACGAGCTTTAGCGCCCCAGAGCGAAGCCCTTGCCCGCGGCCGCCTTCGCGGCGAAGGCCGCGAGGGCGAGCGAGATCAGCACATTCCAGCCCGCCAGGGACAGGCCGAGAAAACGCCATGCGGCGGCCGTGCAGCTCACCACGCGCGTATTCTGCAGCTGGTTGAGAAAATCGCCCATGTTTCCGGTGCCGGCGCCCGAGCCGCCCCCGCAATCGCTGGGTCCGACGAAGAAGCCCCATTCGACGCCGGCGTGGTAAGCCCCGAGCCCTGCGCTCACGAGGAAGATCAACGCCAGGAGCCACAGGCCCATCCGCGTCCAGGAGGGCGGCAGAAGGGCCGCCACGAGCCCCAGAGGCATGGCAATGTAATAGGGATTGCGCTGAATCAGGCAGAGCTTGCAGGGCACATAGCCGAACACATGCTCGAACACGAGCGCTCCGCCGATGGTGGCGGCTGCGGCCAGAACGACGGCCAGGGCAGCTTGGCGCATGGTCAGGCGAAGGCTCATCCCTGTCCCCTTTAGAAAAGATAACGGAAAGCGACGAAGCCGCCGATGATGACGACGATGGCCCCGGTTGCAACCAGGTTGAAGTGGTTGTCGATGACCGATTTGATGCGCGGCCCGAACCGGCTCATGAGCAGCGCGACGAGGAAGAAGCGCGCGCCCCGGGTCAGGGCAGAGAGCAGGATGAACCATCCCAGGGAATAGCCCGCGAGGCCCGATGTGATGGTGACGAGCTTGTAGGGAATAGGTGTGAGGCCCTTGAGAAGGATCACCCAATGCCCGTATTCCGCATAGCCGTGCCGGAACGCCTCGACGCCCTGGGTGAGGCCATAGAACTCGAAAAGCCGGGCCCCGATTGTATCGTAGAAGGCCACCCCGATGGCATAGCCCAGGATACCCCCGAGCACGGAGGCGATGGTGCAGATCAGGGCATAGAACCAAGCCCGATCCGGACGCGCCAGCATCATCGGCACGAGCATCACGTCCGGCGGCACGGGAAAGAACGAGCTTTCCGCGAAGGACACGGCGGCCAGGGCATAAGGAGCCGAAGGCTTGGAGGCGAGAGACAGCGTCCAGTCGTAAAGGCGTCTGAGCATGGAATTCCGGCAGATATCGGTCTTGAGGCCGCACGCCCCGGCTCCTTTGAGCACAAGCCGCCCGGAATAGCGAGAGGCAGGCTCCGCCCAAGCTTTCACATCTGCCTGATTGACCACGCTCAATTCCTCATGGTACTCCGCAGATCCTTGCCCCTGTGGCGGAATTGGTAGACGCGCTCGACTCAAAATCGAGTTCCGCAAGGAGTGCTGGTTCGATCCCGGCCAGGGGCACCATTGCCTAACCCTCGGCACGACCGAGGGTTTTTCTTGCGTTTGATCGTTGATGCGGCTCTCTTCCATCACTGGCCACACCGCGGAGGGCGATCAGGGTAGGATGACAGCCTGAAGAGATCGCCTGCATCGTCCCGCGTTTCTGCTTGGATCCATTGAGCTACCCCTTTTGCACATTTGGCAAATCAGAAACCTTTTGGACAAATGGCCATCGTTGAACGGCCAAGTCCTGTCGCCCGCTAAAATCGATAAAAGAAGCGTGGTGCAGGCGGCCGCAAGAAGCAACGACCGAAGACATGAAGGGGCACTATCATGGACCAAGAAATTGAATACGTCGCTCGGGCTCTTTACGAGGCGGAGGACGATGCATTGCTGTGGGAAGCCGAGCCGGAAATCCTGAAGGAGGAATTCCGCCGCTATGCCCGTGCGGCTATCGCGATGATGCCGCAACAGGAATCCCAGACGGGCAGGAACGAGTTCCCCCATGCGGCTTGAGCCTTCACCGGGCCAGAAAAAACGCCCGTGATGCGCTTTCCATCACGGGCGTTGTCGGAGCGATAGGCGTCAGAGGCCTCAGCCGCGACGTTCGATGACCGTCACGATCTTGCGTGTCTTGGGCTCCACGATCACCACCTGATCACGCACGATCACATAGCGGCATTCCGGCAGGCCGTGGAGGATGCGCACCACCTCGCTCGGGCATGCGTGCAGATGTGTCACGACAGTCTCCGGAACGACGGTGCCGACGTTCACCGAAAAGTTCACGTCGTTCATTGGCTCGGTTCTCACGCTGCTGAAGGCACGCGTGATTTCCGTGCGCTGTTCGCTCGAGACGTTGACATTGGAGCCGGAGGTGCTGCCGGTCGTGTTGGCGGCGCCGCCTGCCTTGCCGGACGTCCCACTCGTTGTACCCGATGTGGTGCCGGTCGCAGCTGCGCCGCCCGAAGTGCTGCCTGCCGCTCCGCCGGTCGCACCGGACGTTCCACCCGAGGTGCCTGACGTTCCGCCCGAGGTACCGCCCGATGCGGCACCGGAGCTCGTACCCGACGTTCCGCCTGAAGTCGTCCCAGAGGTGGTGCCCGAAGCGCCGCCTGAAGTGCCACCTGCCGTTCCGCCGGAGGTGCCACCGGAGACGGTGCCCGAGGTGCCCCCCGATGTTCCACCCGAGCCACCACTCGTTTGAGCAATGGCCGCCACGCTGAGGGAAAGAGCTGCCGCCGCAACGGTTGCTAACAAAGTTACGCGCATTGAGAACCCTCCATCGACGAGGAGCAGACCCCCTGCCCCTCACATGACCATGTCAACGGAGAGTGTTCGTGAGGGTTCCGTTCCTAAAGTCGTTCGGCAGGGGTGTCACAACGGCGAAATATCATACTTCATGGCGGCGTAGAGGAGGACGCCCCCGACGCAGGCGAGCAGCAACAAACCCAGCAGCAACGCGATCAGGAATCCGGAATCGAGGAAGATGCGAAAGTCCTTCGAGAGAGAGTTGCTCGGTTCAGGGTCGAAGGGCTCGTTCGGCACGATCAGCCTCGGTCGGTTGCACGAAAGCGCGGGAACAACTCACAAGCTTTGACGTGGTTCCTGCGGACGCTGCAGGGGCGGAGAGCTCGACAGCAATCAGGCCCCTGTTTCCTGCGGAGCCAGATGGCCGAAAGCCGCGACGACATTCTCGTACACGCCGCGCTTAAACGGGATGATAAGCTCGGGCAGCCGATGCATCTCCTCCCAGCGCCACTCGTCGAATTCGGGTTTGTGGTGCCCGCCGCCCGGCTGCGTGATGTTGATCTCGTTCTCGTCGCCTTCGAATCGGAAGGCGAACCATTTTTGCGTTTGCCCGCGGTAGCGGCCTCGCCATGCGCGCCCCGCCACCATGGATGGCAAGTCGTAGGAATACCAGTCAGGCGCTTCGGCGAGCAGCCTGACCGAGCGAACGCTGGTTTCCTCGTACAACTCACGCAGGGCTGCTTGATAGGGATCCTCGCCAGGATCGATGCCGCCCTGGGGCATCTGCCACGCATAGCCGTCGGCGACCTGATCGCTCGAATCGGAAGAATGACGCCGCCCGATGAAAACATGGCCCTGCTTGTTGAGCAGCATGACGCCGACGCAGGAGCGATACGGTAGCTCCTTCCTGCTCTGCGGGCTTTTGGCGTTTCTCATCAGACATTCACTCCCTTGCCTCGCCCCCACGTTCGCCGATCATCTCAGTCATCGCCGGCTTGTATCGATGGTTCCAAAGATCGAGCCTGCAGAGTGCCGTTTCAAAGGATTCTGCACAAGCCGTCCCGTACGATTGTCAAAGCCTGAATGAAAAAGCCTGGCGTCCGTCAACGCCAGGCTTGATCGTTTTGTGATGCAGCCGAACTCAGTTCTGGGTCGGCGTGATGTTGGCCGCGCCCTTGCGCACCCCGTGGAGCAGATCGTAAGCGGCCAGGAGCTGCTTGTCCTTGGTCGGATCCGGCGGAACGTAAGCGGAGGAACCGCCGCGCTCTTCCTTATCGCCGCCGTTCTGCAGGTGGCCGCGCAGACCGGCCTCACCCTTGGTCTCGTCCTTGCCCTTCAGCTCGTCGGGCACATCCTGCAGCACCTCGATATCCGGATCGATGCCCTTGGCCTGGATCGAGCGGCCCGACGGCGTGTAATAGCGCGCCGTGGTCAGGCGCACCGCGCCGTTGCCGCCGAGCGGGATGATGGTCTGCACGGAGCCCTTGCCGAAGGAGCGTGTGCCGAGCACCGTCGCACGCTTGTGGTCCTGCAGGGCGCCGGCCACGATCTCGGACGCAGAGGCCGAGCCGCCATTCACGAGCACGACGAGGGGCTTGCCCTTCGTCAGATCGCCGGCCTTGGCGCTGAAGCGCTGCGTATCCTCCGCATTGCGGCTGCGGGTCGAGACGATCTCGCCGCGATCGAGGAACGCGTCGGAAACCATGATCGCCTGATCGAGCAGGCCGCCCGGGTTGTTGCGCAGGTCGATGACAAAGCCAGCCACCTTGTCGGCGCCGATATCCTGGCTGAGCTTCTCGATTCCCGAGCGCAGGCCATCGTAGGTCTGTTCGTTGAACTGCGTGATGCGCAGAACGCCGATATCGCCTTCGGCGCGGGCGCGCACCGGGCGGACCTTGATGGTCTCACGGGTAAGCTTCACCTCGATCGGATCCTTCGCCTCTTTGCGCTGGATCTTCAGCATCACCGAGGAATTGACCGGACCGCGCATCTTGTCGACGGCCTGGTTCAGGTTGAGGCCCTGAACCTGCTCACCGTCGATCTGGGTGATAACGTCGTTGGCCAGGATGCCGGCGCGGGAGGCCGGCGTGTCGTCGATCGGGGTCACGACCTTCACGAGGCCGTCTTCCATCGTCACTTCGATGCCCAAGCCGCCGAACTCACCGCGGGTCTGCACCTGCATGTCGCGGAAGCTCTTGGCATCCATGTAGCTCGAATGCGGATCGAGCGAGGTCAGCATGCCGTTGATGGCCGATTCGACGAGCTTCGACTCGTCCGGCTTCTCGACATAATCCGTGCGGACCTTCTCGAAGACGTCTCCGAAAAGGCTCAGCTGACGGTAGGTATCGGCCGAGGCGGCGACTGCGCCCGAGGTCATCAGGCTCGTCTGCGACACCATGGTCGCGCTGCCGGCACCGATAGCCACACCGAGAATCAATAGGGAGAGTTTGCGCATTATCCGCGAACCTTTTCGCTTTGCGATTTCGCCCACCAGGGACCTGGGTCGATTGAACCGCCGTCTTTCCTGAACTCAACATAGAGGACGGGATTGTTCTTTTCTATGGCAGATCCAGTCAAACTCATGAGAGAGGTGTCACCCATGGTCGCAACTGGCTCGCCAGCGAGCACGAATTGCCCGACGTCGACGTTGATTTGGTCCATACCGGCCAGAAGAACATAATATCCCCCGCCTGCGTTGATGATCAAGAGTCGACCGTAGGACCGAAAGGGCCCGGCAAAGGCCACCCAGCCGTCCGCTGGTGATACGACAGCCGCCTTCGGACGGGTGGTGATCGAAATGCCGCGCGTCGTTCCGCCATAGCCGTCATCGGCGCCGAAATTCGACGTCACCTCGCCGCTGACCGGCCTCGGAAGCATGCCTCTCGCCTCCGAGAACGGGATTTTCGGCGCCAGCCTGGCCGGATCGCGGAAGGCAGCCTGGGCAAAGCGCTCCCTGGCCTCGCGCTCCTGCGCCTCCGCCGCCTTCCGGGCTTCCTCGGCAGCCCTCTGGGCGCTGGCGATCTCCGCCTCCATCCGGTCGATCAACTCTTTGAGAGTTCCAGCCTGACGGGCAAGCGCCGCCGCCTTGTCCCGCTCGGCCCCGACGTTGCGCTCGACCTCGGCCATGCGGCTCTGGCGGACCTCCATGAGCGCAGTCAGGCGCTGCTGCTCGCCGTTCAGCGGCCCCAGTTCGGCGTTGAGAGTGGTGCGATCGATGGCAATCGCCTCCTTGAGGCGCACCAGCTCGGCAAGATCGGAGGCCAGAATCTCGGCCTCGGCCCTGAGCTCCGGCAGCACCGCGCCCAGCATGATGGAGGCCCGCACGGCCTCGAGCATGTCTTCGGGCCGCACCAGGACGGCGGGCGGCGGGCGGCGGCCCATCCGCTGGAGGGCCGCAAAGACCTCGACGATCACGCCGCGGCGGCTCTCCAGGGAGCGGCGGATGGCCGCCTCGGAGGACGTCAACGTCTGGAGGCGCTGCTCCAGCCCGCGAATCCGGTCCTCCGTATCCCGAACTCGGCCTGCGGTTTCGATCAGGGTGGCATTGAGCTTGGCCCGATCCGTCTTGATCGACTCGATTTCTGCCGTGAGGCGCCTCTGGGCCTCGGCGCTGGCGTTCATCGCCTCCTCCAGAACCTTGAGGTCGTTCTGGCGCTTCCTTTTCTCCTCCTCGGTTTCGGGCGAAACCTTCGAGGCTCCCGCAGCGGGCGCAGGCGCCTGCTGGGCCCATGCGGGGCCCAGGGCACAAACAGCCAGGCATGAGGCAAAGCCAAGGGCCTTGCGGGAGGGAAGATTCATCAGGCGGAACATTCGTCAGGAATCATCGTGACCGGCGCGATGATAAGGGTGCCCGGCCATGATTGTCAGCGCCCTATAAAGCTGCTCGGCCACGAGCGCCCGGACGATCTGGTGCGGCATCGTGAGCGCACCGAAGGAAACCACCAACTCGGCGCGTTGGCGGATCTTGGGATCGAGGCCGTCCGGGCCTCCGATCACACAGGCTACCCCGGAACGACCTTCGTCGCGCCACTGCCTGATTCGCTCGGCGAAAGCCTCGCTCGAGGGACTTTTGCCGCGCTCGTCGAACACGATCAGCACGGAGGATCCGGCCTTCTCCAGAAGGGCCTCAGCCTCTTCGGCGCGGCGGTCGTCCTCCCGGCGCGCGCGGCTTTCCGGCAACTCGACGATGTCGAGCCCGGCCAGACCCAGGGCCCGGCCCATGCCGTCCACCCTCTGCCTGTATCGCTCGACCAGCTCCCGTTCGGGGCCGCTCTTGAGACGGCCCACGGCCAGCAAGCTCAGTCGCAACGGTTCAAGCCTTCAGTTCAGCTCGCGCGATCCTGAGGACGATCGGCGCCCCACATCTTCTCGAGGTTGTAGAAGCCACGAACCTCGGGGCGGAAGATGTGAACGAGAATGTCGCCGGCGTCGATAAGCACCCAATCGCAGGCAGGCAGGCCTTCCACGCGCGGAGTGCCGAACCCCTTGTCCTTGAGATCCTTGACCAGACGGTCGGCGATCGCGCCCACGTGACGATGGGAACGGCCTGACGTAACGATCATGGTGTCAGCAAGGGAGGTCTTACCGGCCAGGTCGATTTCGACCGTGTTTTCGGCCTTCATATCCTCGATGGAAGCCAGGACGGCGGCCCGGATATCCTCATCCTGCGGAGCAGTCGCTCCGGAGAGAGGGGGAAGCGTGTTCGTATCCGCTTCGAGAGAGTTCAGTCGGTTCAGGTTCAAGCCCTTTCTAAGCAGCGCCCAAGGGGAGCGCCGATTCTTAAGATAAGATCGGATGCCCCCATCTTTCAACGTCCCCCGGAAGGAGAAGTTCGTCCCATTTGCCGCAGCATGGTGGAGGACAGATGCGAGCGGGGGCCGTGCAGGAAGACCCAGGCTGGCGGCCTGAGACCGGCCAGCGCCCGTGCCTTCTCCTCATGGATGCGCCCCCCCGAAAGGACCGTCGCGCCGCGGGAGCGCATCGCCTTCAGGGTCCAACCAGGGCGGTCGATGACCGCAATGGGCATCAGCCGAGCGATGCGCCGCCAGCCTCGCCAGCGATGGAAGCCCGCCAGATTGTCCGCGCCCATGATCCACACGAAGTGCACGCCCGGAAAACGGCGCTTGAGATAGGCCAGGGTATCGACGGTGTACCGTGCGCCGATGTCCTCCTCGAAGGCGGTGACGTCGATTCGCGGGTCGCCGGCGACTTCTTTCGCCTGCGTGACACGCATCGGGGTGGACGCCAGCTCGCCCGTATCCTTCAGGGGGTTACCAGGGGTGACGATCCACCAGATGCGGTCGAGCCCCAGGCGCTTGAGCGCCATGAGGCTCACATGGCGGTGTCCGGCATGCGCCGGATTGAACGAGCCGCCATAGAGCCCGATCCGCATGCCGGGGGTAGCCAGCGGCACGCGGACGAGCCCTGAGGGCATCAGACGGAAACGGGAGGGAGGGGAAATCACGGGCGCGTCTGACCCGAACCGTGGATGCGATATTTGAACGACGTCAGCTGCTCCACGCCGACAGGACCGCGGGCATGCATGCGGCCCGTGGCGATGCCGATCTCGGCCCCGAACCCGAACTCGCCGCCATCGGCGAATTGCGTCGATGCATTGTGAAGCACGATGGCCGAATCCACTTCCCTGAGGAAGCGCTCCGCGGCCGCGGCATCGTCCGTGACGATGGAATCGGTATGATGGGAGCCGTAAGTTTCAATATGCGCGATGGCCTCATCCAATCCGTTTACCACGCGCATGGCGATGATGGCGTCGAGGTACTCGGTGCGCCAATCCTCTTCCGTTGCAGGCGTGACGCGCGGATCGACGGCCTGCGTGGCCGTGTCCCCGCGCACGGCGCAGCCCGCATCCAGCAGCATCAGCACAAGCGGCTTCAAATGAGTGGCCGCGCAGGCGCGGTCGACAAGCAGCGTCTCCGCCGCGCCACAGACGCCCGTCCGCCGCATCTTGGCGTTCAGCACGATGCTCTTCGCCATCTCCAGATCGGCTTTGCCGTGCACGAACACATGGTTGAGGCCTTCGAGATGCGCGAAGACCGGGACCCGCGCCTCTTCCTGAACGCGAGCCACGAGGCTCTTGCCCCCGCGCGGCACGATCACGTCGAGATTCCCGCCGAGTCCCGACAGCATGGCCCCTACGGCGGCGCGGTCGCGCGTGGGGACGAGGCGAATGGCGTCGGCGGGCAATCCGGCTTTCTCCAGCCCCTCGCTCATGGCCTCCGCGATGGCGAGCGCGCTGCGGAAGCTGTCGGAGCCGGTGCGCAGGATGGCGGCGTTGCCCGCCTTGAGGCACAAGGCCCCCGCATCCGCCGTCACATTCGGGCGGCTCTCGAAGATGACGCCGATCACGCCGAGCGGCGTCGCGACGCGCTCGATCTTCAAGCCGTTGGGACGCTCGAAGCACGCCAGCAGGCGGCCGACGGGATCAGGCAGCTCGGCGATGCTCTCCACGGCGGCGGCGATGGCTTCGAGGCGCTCCGGGTTCAGAACGAGGCGATCGACGAAGGCCGGGGTCTGCCCCTTGGCCCTGGCCTCGGCCAGATCCTCCGCATTGGCGGCAAGGATGGCGGTCGCCCGCGCGCGAATGCTGGCGGCAATCGTGCGCAAGGCCGCATTCTTCTGCTCGGAGGAAGCCAGGGCGATATCACGGGCGGCCTGGCGGGCACGGCGTCCCAGCTCGGCCATGAGCGCCGGAACATCCGGATTCCCAACCGAAGCCGCACCTGACGCGTTGAGGTGTTCGACGAGCGACGTGTCGCTCAAGGCTCGAGTGTCATCCATGTCCCAGTCCCAGCCCTCCGCTTCTCGAAGGGAAACCAACCATCCACAATCCATAGCGCGCCGGGATATCCCAGAGCCGGGCCGCCCCGTCCGGCATGCCACGATGCATCCCGAGGTCCGGGTGGGAACGTCCGGCTGGCACTATAAGTCCTGGCACGGACCTTTCTACCCTGCGACCTTAAAGATCAAGGACTTCCTTTCCTATTATACGGGTCGTTTCGATACGGCCGAGATCAACAATTCCTTCTACAGGCTGCCGACGGAGCAGGCCGTGAGGACCTGGCGGGAGAGCGTGCCGAACGGCTTTATCTTCGCCTGGAAGGTTTCGCGCTTCATCACGCATATGAAGAAGCTGAAAGACGTCGAGGAGAGCCTCGATCTCGTCTTCGGGCGCATGGCGGGCCTGGGCGATGCCTCCGGACCCGTCCTGTTTCAGCTGCCGCCCATGCTGCGGGCCAATGAGGAAACACGCGGGCGGGTTGCGCGCTGCCTATCGCTCGTTCCGCAAGACCAGCGCATCGCCTTCGAGTTTCGCCACCCGAGCTGGTATGAAGAAGCCACCTTTCGCATCCTGCGCGATCACGACGCGGCGCTCTGCTTGTCCGACCACGCCGATGCTCCCGCCCCTTGGATGAGCACCGCCGCTTTCGTCTATGTGCGCGCCCATGGCACCGACGGCCGCTACGCGGGGAGCTACAGCGAGGCAACCCTGCGGGCCTGGTCCCATCGGATCGCGGAATGGCGTCGGGAGGAACGTGACGTTTACGTCTATTTCGACAACGACATCAAAAGCGCTGCTCCCGGCGACGCTCAGACCCTGCTGAGAATTTTGAACGACGATCAGTCGCTGAGCGCCATGTCGTCCCGGTGAACCATCTCGGCGCGACCGGGATAGCCGAGGATGGCTTCGATATCGCGGCTCGGGCGGCCGATGATGCGAGAGGCCTCCTCGGCGTCATAAGCCACGAGACCGCGCCCGAGAACGCGGCTTTCATCCCGAATCGTGACCGCGTCGCCGCGATGGAACGTGCCCTCGATGCGGCGCACGCCGACTGGCAGGAGACTTGCGCCGCCTTTCAGCGCGCGTGCCGCTCCTTCATCCACAATGATCGCGCCGCGCGGCTCGAGCGCGCCGGCGATCCATGTCTTTCGCGCCGTCGCAGGGTTGGACGGCGTGAGGAACCAGGTGCAGCGCCCACCTTCCGCCACGCGCCGCAAGGGATTCTTCGCGCGCCCGTCGGCGATGATCATGTGCGTGCCGCCGGACGTGGCGATCTTGCCCGCCTCCACCTTGGTGCGCATGCCGCCGCGCGACAACTCGGACGCAGCCCCTCCCGCCATGGCTTCGATAGCGGGCGTGATGCGTTGGACGACGGGA
Organism: Microvirga sp. HS2; assembly: GCF_055792805.1. Lineage (NCBI taxonomy): Bacteria > Pseudomonadati > Pseudomonadota > Alphaproteobacteria > Hyphomicrobiales > Methylobacteriaceae > Microvirga > Microvirga sp. HS2. The sequence continues at coordinate 6,652 of NZ_JBVVAJ010000035.1, read as the reverse complement.
ATATGCTCAGCATCGGGATCGGATGCAGGCGGCGCCGTGTAGAGCCCATCGATGTCGGAGAACAGCACCAGAAGATCCGCCCCGATCATGGTGGCCACGCGTGCCGCCAGGCGATCGTTGTCGCCATAGCGGATCTCGGACGTCGCCACCGTGTCGTTCTCGTTGATCACGGGCACCGCGCGCATTTCGAGCAGCTTCAGCGTCGTCGCGCGCGCATTGAGGTAGCGCCGCCGCTCCTCCGTGTCGGAGAGCGTCACGAGAATCTGGCCTGCGGTGATGCCGTGATGAGCCAGCACCTCCGACCAGGTCCGCGCGAGCGCGATCTGGCCGACGGCGGCGGCCGCCTGGCTCTCTTCCAGCCTCAAGGGGCCGGACGGCAACCCCAGGACCGTGCGCCCCATGGCGATGGCGCCGGAGGAGACGACGAGGACATCCGCGCCCTTGGCATGGAGGTCTGCGATATCCTCCGCGAGCGCGGCGAGCCACGCATGATTCAGCCGACCCCTGGCGCGATCCACCAGGAGCGCGGAGCCGACTTTCAGGACGACGCGGCGAAACTGGCTGATCTGGGGGCTCACGGATGCCACTCATCTTCGGTTTCGACAGTCTCTTCCTCGGCCTTCGCCTCGTCGATGACAGCGAGGAGCGCCTGCAGCACCTCCTGCACGCCCTGCCCCGATGCGGAGGACATCACGAGCGGCGTACGCTTGCAGGCCTTCTTCAGGGTTTTGAGCTGCTCTTTGAGCGTGTCCTCGTCCAAAGCGTCAGCCTTCGAGAGCGCGACGATCTCGGGCTTGTCGGCAAGCCCGTGGCCGTAGGCCTCGATCTCGTGACGGACGGTCCTGTAGGCCTCGCCCGCGTCCTCGCTCGTGCCTTCGACGAGATGCAGCAGCACACGGCAGCGCTCCACATGGCTCAAGAAACGATCACCGAGGCCGACACCCTCCGACGCGCCCTCGATCAGGCCCGGGATATCCGCCAGCACGAATTCGCGGCCATGGACGCGCACGACCCCGAGTCCCGGATGAAGCGTGGTGAACGGATAATCGGCGATCTTGGGCTTCGCCGCCGTGACCGCAGCCAGGAAGGTCGACTTGCCGGCATTGGGCAGGCCGACGAGTCCGGCATCGGCGATCAGCTTCAGACGCAAGATGAGCGTGCGCTCCACGCCCTCCTGGCCCGGATTGGCCCGGCGCGGCGCACGGTTGGTGGAAGTGGTGAAATACGCATTGCCGAAGCCACCGTTGCCGCCTTTGGCGAGCAGCACGCGCTGGCCCACATGGGTCATGTCGGCAATGACGGTCTCGCCGTCCTCCTCCAGGATTTCCGTGCCGGCGGGCACCTTCAGCACCGCATCGGCGCCCTTGGCGCCGGCGCGGTTCTTGCCCATGCCGTGGCCGCCGGTCTTGGCCTTGAAATGCTGCTGGTAGCGGTAGTCGATGAGCGTGTTGAGCCCCTCTACGCATTCAGCCCATACGTCGCCGCCACGGCCGCCGTCGCCGCCGTCAGGCCCACCGAATTCAATGAACTTTTCACGGCGGAACGACACGGCGCCCGCGCCGCCATTGCCCGAACGAATATAAATCTTGGCTTGGTCGAGAAATTTCATAACCCGTATCCTTTACGGGACAACATGCCCATGAGCAACGCACCCGCACGGGCAACGCAGACAAAAGAGAAGCGCTCCCGAACGGTTTTCGGGAGCGCTCCGGTTCGTGTGAAGGCGGCTTAGCTCGCCAACGAGATGGAGCGGTCCAGCTCCACCTCGACGGAGGCGGGCTCGGGAACGAAGCCGGTATGGCCCCAGGTCTTCAGGCTTTCCCACGTCCGCCGGTCGAGGCGGAAATGATCGACCGGATAGAAGCCGCACCGGGCAGGCAGCTCGGAGAGCCCTGCGCCCTGATAGGCAAAGCCGCACTTCTCCAGCACGCGCCGCGAGGCCGGATTGATCACCCGGGCGCAGGCCGTGATCTCGCTTCCGTCACTGTAGGCGAAGAAGGCGTCGATCAGAGCCCGGGCCGCCTCGGTGGCATAGCCCTGCCCCCAGGACGGAATGCCGAGCCAATAGCCGAGGTTGGGCTTGCCGGTTTCAGGATCGGCGCTGATTCCGACCACGCCGATGAGGCTGTTCGGCTTGCCCTTGGGGGTGATCGCCAGTTGCAGGCCTTCGCCGTTCGCATTGGACCGCCTCGCCTCGAAGATGAACCTCTCGGCCTGGTCCGGATGGTACGGATGCGGAATTCGGGCCGTCATGTCCGCGACAGCTTTCTCACCGGCAAGACGTACGACGGCCTGGGCATCCGCAAGGCGAGGCCAGCGCAGCCAAAGGCGGCGCGTCTCGAGACGGAAAACATCGTCACGGGTGAGGTCGGGAAACATGCTCTTGCTCCGATCCGAATGGGCCTCCCTGGCCCGGAAAACACGAAGGGGAGGTGGACATCCCACCTCCCCTGTTGGTTCTCGGATCTGAGCTTGGCCTTTTGGGCCTGTTTCGGAGCTTCGATCCGCCGGGTCGGTGTGATGCCGGCGGGAGCTCCTTCGTTTTGCTCTCGCCGTTTACTCTGCGGCCTCTTGGGCCGGGACGACCGATACAAAGGCTCGGCCTTGACGCGTAAGGAATCGGACTCGGCCGTTGGCCGTGGCAAAGAGGGTGTGGTCTTTGCCCATGCCGACGTTCGCGCCCGCATGCCATTTCGTGCCGCGCTGACGAATGATGATGTTGCCGGCGACAACCTGTTGATCGCCGAACTTCTTGACACCGAGACGACGGCCTTCGGAATCGCGACCGTTGCGAGACGAACCGCCTGCTTTTTTGTGAGCCATGGGTCTACTCCCGTGTTCCTGTCAGTTGCCTTGCGCTTATTCAGCTGTGGCCGGCGCAGCGTCTTCCGCCGCGGCCTTGGTGGTCTTCTTGGGCGCAGCCTTCTTGGGCTTCGCGCCACCGGCGAGGATCTCAGTGATCCGCACCACGGTGTAATCCTGGCGATGCCCGCGCTTGCGGCGCGAATTCTGGCGACGGCGCTTCTTGAAGGAGATGACCTTCTCGCCGCGGGTGTGCTCCACCACCTCGCCTGCCACGGTCACGCCCTCGACGAGGGGGGCGCCCACCTGGGTCGTGCCGTCGTTGGTGACCATGAGAACCTGGTCGAACGTAACGGCTGTGCCCGGCTCGCCCGCGAGCGTGGCGACGGTGATGACGTCGTTGGCGGCAACGCGATACTGCTTGCCGCCGGTCTTGATCACTGCGAACATCTTGATCCTCGTGTTCAAACCCAATTCTCCACGAGGCTTATGGCCCGCAGGATTGGCTTTTTGGCAGTTTCCGGCTTCGGTTCACGGCCGCCTGAGAGCAGCCGCATGGATACGAGCAGGCACTCGTACCCGCTCATAGAGGATGCCTAGGTACGGATTGCCTTTGGATTTGTCAATCAAAAACCTCTCAAAAACATGCACCAAGGTGCTTGAAGAGCCGCCAAGCCCATGATATCCACCCGGCCTCAACCAGCGGGGCTGAACGCCCTCGCCCTCCGGAGAGGTGGCAGAGTGGTTGAATGCACCGCACTCGAAATGCGGCATACGGGCAACCGTATCGGGAGTTCGAATCTCCCCCTCTCCGCCAATATTCCCATCCACCGGCCTCCAGGAAATTTTTCCGCCGCCAAGGCTCCGCCGAAAGTTCTGACGCCCTGGAGCGCTGTGGCCTGGGGATCGACGCGACTTTTTGAGTTCGGAATGGGCATCCCACTCGCATCGCCCCGTCGACGGGGCGAACATAGAGCCACTCTCTCTGCTGACAGCCTCAAGCAACCGCCTCGACGAGAGATCGTCGACGACACAGCCGAGCCTCCCGGGCAACCATCGGAGAGGTGTGGCAGAGGCTGCCCACAAGCGGATCCGCCTCAGAAATACTCATAATCATGGCGCCTGAAGGCGGACCCGAAGGGCCCGCCCACGTTCTGTTCTTTAGAAGAGCGCATCGCATGGGACAGTGGACCCGGTTTTCACTCTTGCGGCCCTCCGGGCCCATGCAATGCGCTAGCCGCCGTAGGGCGACACGCAGGCGAGCCTCGGCCCGCTCAAAGGCTGATAGCTATTGTCCGATACGCGATAGGACTTCCAGCGGTTCGTGCACCAGTTGACATGCGCAGCGCTCAAGCGAACCGGAGCGTAGACCGGCGGAGCAGCGACTGCGGGCTGATTGGCGATAGCACCCCCGATGATGGCTCCCGCGACAAAGGCCGCCGGCGGAAACCACCATCCATTGTAATGCCGATAGCCACGGCGGTAGTCCCGATAGCCTCGATGCCCGTTGTAATAACCCCAGCCGCCGCGCCGTTCGAAACGAGGATGCTCAACGCGGCGTTCATGATGCGGGCGGTGGAAGCGGCGTTCATATCTGGCCCGATCGTGGTCGCGACGAAATTGAACCTGCTGCAATTCTGCACCTTCAACTTCGGGCTTCACGAAAATCAAAGGAGACGCGTTTGCAGCATTGGTCGCAGACCCGACAACACCAGCGGCCAAACACGCCACAACAATACCAGACACTACTCTCTTCATAACTCACTCCGCAGGCAGAATGTGAACGAATTGCCTGCGTTCAATTTCGACGTCGCCCAGTGAACAATGACTGAATGCCTGCATTAATCTTTCGTAATCTCCGGCACAGGCCCGCCATCAGGGCGTTTGCGAAGAAGCCTGCCATGCGGGCAAGGGGAAAACCCGATCGTATCCCCAATTGAATACGAACGCGTAGACCATGTAGAAGATGGCGAAGCCCACATCCATGAGGAAGGCCTCAAAGAGGCCGATATCGAGATACCAAGCAATGAGAGGCATCAGCACGACCAGCAGACCCGCCTCAAACAGGACGGCATGCAGGACTCGGATGGTGATGCCCTTTCGAGTTCCGCCCGTCAGGCGCTGCATGATGGCGTCAAAGCCCAGATTATAGACGTAGTTCCAGATCGTCGCGATGGTCGCGGCGCCAATCCCGACGACACCGACGTCGGTCATGGACATGCCAAAGACCCACGCACCGAGAGGCGTGACGAGAGCAAGTCCGACGAGTTCGAAGCTGATGGCGTGACGGATACGGTCACGAGTCGTGCGCATGATTCAGTCCCCCAGCCGGAAGGTCGGGTCGTCCCGAGTGAATGCCCAGAAGGGGGAGGTCGTCCTCGCAGAGCCGTGATATATAAGGGGGGCGCATCTCAAGCAAGGCACAGACGCGCCATACCCTTTGCCTCGTGCAAGCAGGCACTAATGCTACTTTCGGTCGGTCCCGGAAGTGCGCAAAAACCAGACATTGTCGAGAGCGGACCTCATCAGCGCCCCCGTGAGTCGCGCTCATCTCGATCTTTCGAAATCCGATATTCCGTGGCGCTCCAGAACGCCACAAACTGTGCATAGACGCGTTATATGATTGGGGTGTGGAGATTGCCATGACAGAGGCTCTCACCGCAGATCACCGCGCCAACCGCCTACTGGCTGCGCTCAAGCCCGAGGACTTTGCCGCGATACTCCCTTACATGGATGCTGTGCGGTTGACGCGCGGCCAAGTGCTCTACGAAGCCGGCGAGCTTCTCCACTACGCCTATTTTCCCCACAATGCCATGATTTCGCTGGTGAACGTCATGGAGGACGGGAGTGCCGTCGAGGTGGCGGTCTTCGGGCGAGAGGGAGTAATGGGCCTCTTGGCCGAAATCGCCACGCGAGAGGCCTTCGGGCGCTATATCGTCCAGATGTCCGGCAGCGCCTCACGGATCGCATTCGAGCGGCTGAACCACGTGCGCAATGCACGCCCGGATGTCTGCAAGCTGTTCAGCAATTATAGCCAGGCTGTGCTGATGCATACGTTCCAGAGCGTATCATGCAATGCGGTTCACCCGGTCGAAGCCCGCACCTGCCGATGGATCCTGGCCATGCACGATCGTGCCGAGCAAGACACCCTGCCGCTCACACACGAATTTCTGGCCGAGATGCTGGGCGTTCAGCGCTCGACGGTCAGCATGGTCACCCGAACTCTGCAGACGGCAGGATTGATCCAGCAGTCCAGAGGCAGCATCACGGTCATCGACCGGGCTGGCGTCGAAGAAACAGCCTGCGAATGCTACGGGAAAACCCGGAAAATGTATGAGCGCCTGCTCCCCGGCACCTATCTACGGGCACATTCCTGAGACGATTGATCCGGCGACCCAACAATATCGTCGCCGCTCTTCTGCGCAGTGGACTGGAGCGCTGCCGCCGGCATCATGAGGGGCGCGAAAAGGGCCGCTGATTCCAGCGGCCCTGATGCGGAATGGGCAGGCACGATGCAACGCCCATCCGGCATTTCTTCCTCAGCACAACGAGCGAAACCGGAGACCCGCGCCAGCGAACAGCGCCCCCGTTTCACACCCGGTTGCCTAAAGCATCGGACGTGAATTCGAACTCACGCCCGGTGCTTTAGGCTTTTGATTGTGAGCCTCTTTCCACACAAAACCGGTTCCCACTTTTGCGTCCGAGGCTCTAGGCGGCTTTGACGCCGGAGAGGAAGCTCGCGACCTCGTGGTCGAGATCGGTGGAGTGGCGCGCCAGCTCCTGCGCCGCGCCCAGCACCTGGTTCGCTGCCGCACCGGTCTCGCCGGCGCCCTTCTGCAGCTCCACGACG
>NZ_JBVVAJ010000034.1:0-54902 GCF_055792805.1 Microvirga sp. HS2 | reverse complement strand
GATCCGCAACCTGCTCGACGGGCAGCCGCCGGTGCGCGATGCGGGCGGTGATCCGGTGACCCCGGCGCGCGGCTCCGCCGTGCCCTCCACCCGACCAGGCCGACCCAGAGAAAACGACGGGGGCATGGAGCCCCAGCCGCAGGCCTAGCGGGATCAGGCTCTTGCGTATTACCCAGAACGCTCGCCTTTTTGCGAGCGTTCTTTTTTGTTTACCTGACCGTTCTACTTTCAATCCAGCAAGAGGAGACCGCCTCTTGTAACAATTGCTCATCACTTGTGATGAGGCTTGGCAGGGCGAAGTCTTGACCCGGATTGGAGGGGGGTGCTTTGAAAAAACCAAAGCGCACAGCCGCGAAACGAAATGCGGAGACTAAGCCCATGCGGAAATACTTCGGGACCGACGGCATACGGGGGCGGGCCAATGGGATCATCACGCCGGATCTGGCCCTGCGGGTCGGTCAGGCGGCGGGCCTCATGTTCAGCCAGAGCGGCGATTACCGTCACCGGGTCGTCATCGGCAAGGACACGCGCCTGTCCGGCTACATGATCGAGAATGCCCTGGTCGCGGGCTTCACCTCCGTGGGCATGGACGTTCTGGTCCTCGGCCCCATGCCGACCCCGGCGGTGGCCATGCTCACGCGGTCCATGCGCTGCGACCTCGGCGTCATGATCTCCGCCTCGCACAACCCCTATGAGGACAACGGGATCAAGCTCTTCGGCCCGGACGGCTTCAAGCTCAACGACGATCTCGAGGCGCAGATCGAAGCACTCATCGATTCGGACCTGACCGCGCGGCTCGCGGGCTCCGCCGCCCTCGGGCGCGCCAAGCGCCCCGAGAGCATTCATGCCCGCTATATCGAGTTCGCCAAGCGCACTCTGCCGCGCCAGGTCGATCTGGAGGGCATGCGGGTCGTCGTCGATTGCGCTAACGGCGCGGCCTACAAGGTCGCGCCCGAGACCCTGTGGGAGCTCGGCGCCGAGGTCGTGAGCATCGGCGTGGAGCCGAACGGCTTCAACATCAATCACGAGGTCGGCTCGACCGCGCCCGACGCCCTGGTTCATAAGGTGCGCGAGCTGCGCGCCGATGTGGGAATCGCGCTCGACGGCGACGCGGATCGCGTCCTGATCGTGGACGAGAAGGGCCAGAAGGTCGACGGTGACCAGCTCATGGCCGTCGTCGCCCGGTCCTGGAAGGAGGACGGACGCCTCGCCCAGCCGGGGATCGTCGCGACGATCATGTCCAACCTGGGCCTGGAGCGCTACCTGAACGGCCTCGATCTCAACCTCGTGCGCACCGCCGTGGGCGACCGCTACGTGCTCGAGCACATGCGCGCGCACGGCTACAATCTCGGCGGCGAGCAATCCGGCCACATCATCATGTCGGATTACACCACGACGGGCGACGGCCTCGTCGCGGCCCTTCAGCTGCTCGCGGTGGTGAAGAGCATGGGCCGGACCGTCTCCGAGGTCTGCCACTGCTTCGAGCCCCTGCCGCAGATCCTGAAGAACGTGCGCTACAAGTCCGGCGCCCCGCTCCAGGACGCCTCCGTGGCCAAGGCCATCGAAGCCGGGCGCGAGCGGCTGGGAGCCGCGGGCCGCCTCGTCATCCGCCCCTCCGGCACGGAGCCGGTGATCCGCGTGATGGGCGAGGGCGACAATGCGGATGTCGTCACCCAGGTGGTGGACGACGTGGTGGATGCCGTGACCCGGGCCGCCTCGCAGGTCGCGGCCTGAGGGCAGGCTCTGCATTTTTCGAAACGGTCAGGCATGGATGTCCACATCCATGCCTTTTCTTTTGCCTTTCGGCATCCCCATCTCGGATGTTTGCGAGATGGGGTGAGCTCGCGGATTCAGAATAGGGCGTGGGCTTCCCTCCCCCTTGTGGGGAGGGCCAGGGTGGGGGTGTAAGCGTCACGATCTGAGATCTTGGCGCTCACACCCCCACCTCCACCTCCTCCCCACCCCAAGTCGGGTGTTCCCGGCTTGGGCAGATAAGGACAAGTCTCGGGCAAGCCCAAGGCTTGTGGGGAAGGAGGGTTCCAGCGCCACGCTGGAGATCCGGGCAAGCCCGCGACCGCTCGGAAAAGAGTGTCGGCACGATTGAAAATTAAAGTTAACCATCCCTTCACGGTTGAAAGCTACGCTCTAACATAGCCGCGGGTACTTCTGCGGCATGTGCCTGTCGAGTGACGAAGCGATCCATGAGTTTCATCAAGACCACGGTTCTGTCCGGCCTGATCGGCATCACCGCCTCGACGGCCTCCGCAGCAGATCTTCCGCGCAGGATGCTGCCTCCCGTTCCCGTCCTCGCTGATGCGACCGAGAGCTGGTATCTGCGCGGCGATGTGGGCTACATCCACGACAAGCGCCCCGGGGCCGATTTCGCATCGGGCGTCGTCGAGGGCAGCATGGTCCGTGAAGGCTTCGGTGACAGCGTTGTGGCAGGCATCGGCATCGGCTACCGCTTCAGTCCGCTGCTCCGCGCCGACGTGACCGTGGATCACCGCTTCCACGCGCGCTTCAAGGGCCTTCCGACGGACGACGGCTTCGTGGAGGGATCGGTGTCCGACAGGGGACGCTTCCAGTCTTCGACCGCCATGCTCAACGTCTATGCCGATCTCGGCACCTATCGCGGCCTCACCCCTTATCTGGGCGCCGGCATCGGCGTCGCATACAACGTGCTCGGCAGCTACACCCGCACGACGGCCGATGCTGCCGGGAACGCCACGCAGGAGCGTCTGGCGGGCGGCGACGACTGGGATTTCGCGTGGGCCCTCATGGCCGGCCTCGGCTACGATCTCTCGGAGAACCTCACCGTCGATCTCGGCTATCGCTATGTGAGCCTGGGCGGCGTGAAGACGCGCGGCTATGCCAGCGGCGCGGGCGCCGACGTGGAATCCATCGGCGCGCATGAGGTGCGGCTGGGTTTGCGTTACGCGTTCGATTGACCCGGTGGAGCCTGCATGATCCACGGAGGCCGGATCTCCGGTCGGAAGCATGAAAAACCCCGGTGCCGCCACCGGGGTTATTTGCTTGAGGATGCTCTGCCTATTCTGCCGGATGAGCCGGAGGCTGCGGGATGTGTACGTCCTCGCCGTGGGGGCGCTGGCCCGTCTGCTCGCGCAATCGGTCGAGCATCTCGCTCACGTAGGTCGCGGGCTTGGTATAGCCGCCGATGAGGAGATAGATCGCCGGGACCACGAGCACCGTCATCAGGGTCGACATGGTCACGCCGCCGACGATCACCGTGCCGATGGCGCTGCGGGCTTCCGCGCCCGCGCCCGTCGACCAGGCGAGCGGGACCGCGCCGCCGATCATGGCGATCGACGTCATGAGGATCGGGCGAAGGCGCAGCACGGATGCCTCGATCACCGCATCCCACACCGAGAGGCCCCGCTCGCGCAGCTGGTTGGCGAATTCCACGATGAGAATGCCGTTCTTGGTCATCAGGCCGATGAGGAGGATCATGCCGATCTGGCTGTAGATGTTGAGGGACTGCCCCGTGATCACGAGCGCCGCCAGGCCGCCGGTGACGGCGAGCGGCACGGTGAGCATGATGATGAAGGGGTTGATCCAGCTCTCGAACTGAGCCGCCAGCACCAGGAACACCACGAGCAGCGCCATGCCGAAGGTGACATAGATCGCGTTCGAGGATTCGCGGAAATCCTGCGACTGGCCGGTATAGCCGATGCGCGCATCCGCCGGCAGGTTCTCGCGCACGATCTGCTCCAGGACCGCGAGGCCTTCGCCGATCGAGGTGTTGCCCTGAAGGCTGGCATCGATCGTGATGGAGCGCATCCGGTCGACGCGGTTGAGCATCTGCGGAGCCGCCGACTCCGTCAGGCTGACGAAGGAGGAGAGAGGAACGAGTTCGCCGTTCGTGGCGCGCACGAAGGTGTTGGCGAGATCGTTCGGAGTCGCACGATCCTCTGCGCGCCCGCGCATGATGACGGCGTATTCCTCGCCCCGGTTGACGAAGGTGGAGACCTGGCGCTCGCCGAACATCAGCTCGAGGGTGCTGCCGATATCCTCCACCGACACGCCGAGATCGGCGGCGCGCTGCCGGTCGATCCGCACGCGGATATCGGGCTGGGATTCCCGGTAGTTGGAATCCATGTTCATGAACAGGCCCGTCTCCTGCGCCTTCTGCATGACGATGTCGCGCCATTCGCGCAGAGTGTTGTAGTCCGGACCGCCCAGCACGAACTGGATGGGCTTCGACGGGCCGCGCTGACCGAGCGAGCCGGGGCTGATCGGAGCCACGCGCGCACCGGGGAAGTTCGCGACCTTGCGGTTGATTTCCTGCACCAGATCCTGCTGCTTCATCGTGCGCTGGTCCCAGGGCACGAGGCGCACGATGATCAGCCCGGAATTGACCGGCGAGGGACGCGCGAAGCCCGGCGCCACTTGGCTCGTGATGGAGGAGACGACGCCCTGCTTCTGGTAGGGCAGAAGGATCTTCTCCACTTCCTTCACGCGCTCACGGGTGTAGTCGAGGCTCGATCCTTCGGGCGCCTCGATGCGCACGATGATCGCGCCGCGATCCTCAGTGGGGGAGAAGGTTTTCGGCAGCATCTGGAACAGGGAATAGGCCGAGAGGCACACCATGAATCCGACCGCCAGAATGACGAGCGGAGCCTTGAGAACCCGTGTCAGGATCTTGCGGTAGACGTTGTTCATCCCCGTGAAGAAGGGCTCAGTCAGCCTCTGGATGCGGCCATGGGCCGGCACCATCAGCTTCGAGCACATCATCGGGGTGAGCGTGCGCGCCACGACGCCGGAGAAGAAGATCGCGGCGGCGAGCGTGATGCCGAACTCGCGGAAGAGCTGGCCGGTATTGCCGGTCATGAAGGCGAGCGGCACGAATACGGCCATCAGCGTGGCGGTGGTGGCGATCACCGCGAAGCCGATCTCACGCGCGCCGTCGAAGGAGGCGAGCAGCGGCGGCTGACCTTCCTCGATGCGGCGATGGACGTTTTCGATCTCCACGATCGCGTCGTCCACCACGATGCCGATGGCGAGCACCACCGCGAGCAGGGTCAGCACGTTGATGGAGGCATTGAAATAGGCCATCACCATGCAGGCGGCGATGATCGATACCGGAATCGCCACGATGGCGACGATGGTGGAGCGCCAGTCGCGCAGGAAGACCAGGATCACCAGGACGACGAGGGCGATGCCCTCCATCAGCGTGTGCAGAACGCCCTTGATGGAGGCGCTGATGAACTGGCTCTCGTCATACGAGATCTGCGCCGTCGTGCCCGGAGGCAGGGAGGATTCCAGGTTCTTCAGCTCGGCGCGGATGCCGTCCGCCACGGCAAGGGTGTTGGCCGTCGATTGACGCACCACGCCGAGCCCCATGGCGACCTTGCCGCCTTCGTAGAACTCGAAGCGGTTGTCCTCCGGTCCGACCTCGACCTTGGCGACCTCGCCGAGGCGCACGAGGTATCCGTTCTTGTTCGAGACGATGAGATGCTCGAAATCCTGCTGGTTGGAGAGGCGGGAATCCGTCTTCACCGTGAATTCGCGCTGCGAGGATTCGATGCGGCCGCCCGGAAGCTCGACGTTCTGCCGCTTGATCGCGCTCTCCAGGTCCTGCACGGTCAGGCCGCGCGCCGCGAGGGCGGGGCGGTCGACCCAGATGCGCATGGAATAGCGACGCTCGCCGGCGAGGTTGACGTTGGCCACACCCGGCACGGTCGAGAGGCGGTCCACATAGACGCGCTTGAGGAAGTCGCTGAGCTCCAGCGCATCGTAGGTGGAGGAGGTGACGCTGATCCACATGATTGCCGAGGCGTCATCGTCCACCTTGCGGATCACCGGCTGGTCGACGCCGTCCGGCAAGCGGCCGACGACGCGGAACACGGCGTCGCGCACGTCGGAGGTCGCGCCTTCGGGGTCGCGCGACACGTCGAACTCGATCGTGACGGAGGAACGCTCGTCCCGGCTCTGTGAGCGGATCTGCTTGATGCCCTCGATGCCGGCCACGGCGCCTTCGATCACCTCCGTCACGCGGCTCTCGATGACTTCGTTCGAAGCGCCGCGATAGACGGTGGAGATCGACACGACCGGCCGGTCGACGCTCGGATACTCGCGGATCGGCAGGTTCATGAGCGCGGACAGGCCGCCCACGATCAGCAGCAGACTCACCACGACGGCGAAGACGGGACGGCGGATGAAGAGGTCGGAAACCTGCATGGTTCTGGTCGTTTCGGTGAGATCAGAATAATTCGACGGCACATTCCTCCCCCACAAGGGGGAGGGGACGAGGGCGGGGCCCTGAACAGCGCAATTACTGCGCTTCCGCCGCCTGCGCCGTGCCGATGGCGTGCGGCACGTTCAGCGAGGAGCGCGAGGGCTGCTGGCGATTGGCCGCCGGGGCTCCCTGCGGCTCGCCGGAACCCGAACCGAGCGGGCGTGCGATCACGTCGGCTCCGGGGCGCACGCGCTGAAGGCCGAGGACCACGATGGTCTCGCCGGCTGCGAGCCCGTCGACCACCTCCGCCTTGCCGCCTTGGCGCTGGCCGAGGGTGATGACGCGGCGCTCCACCTTGTTGTCCTTCACGGGATAGACCACGTGGCGCAGGCCCTCGCTGACGATGGCCTCTTCCGGCACCACGACGGCTTCGTCGTTGGACGAAACCTCGAGCCGGACTGCCAGGAACATGCCGGGCTTGAGGGCCTCGTCCTGGTTGTCGAATTCGGCGGTCAGACGCGCCGTGCGCGTCGCCTGATCGACACGGGGATCGATGGTGGACACCTTGCCCTTGAACGTGCGGGCCTTGTAGGCCGCGGAAACGGCGGTCACCGTCTGTCCCGGCTCTAGACGGCCGAGAAGGTTCTCCGGCACGGCGAAGTCGAGGCGGATCTTGGAGAGATCGTCGAGGGAGGTGATCCGGGTGCCGGGCGCGACATAGGCCCCGAGCGAGACGGAGCGCGTGCCCACGCGCCCGTTGAACGGCGCCCGGATCGTCAGATCCTGCAGCCGGGCCTCGGCGGCCTTGCGCTGCGCCTGGGCCGAGGCGATGGCGCCTTCGAGCGACTTGAGCTGCGCGGTGAGATCCTCGACCTGGGCGCTGGTCCCCGCTCCGGTGCGGTTGAGAGCCTGGGCGCGCTCGAGCTTGATCGCGACCTCGTTGCGCTGGGCCACGGCCCGGTTCGCCTCGGCGACGGCCTGGTCGATATCGGCCTGGCGCTCGGCGGCGTCGAGCTGCACCAGCACGTCGCCCGCCTTGACCTTCTGGCCTTCCTCGAACCCGATCTGGTCGATGATGCCCGCCACCTTGGCGGTCACCGTGATCGACTCGTAGGCGCGCACGGTCCCGACCGCCTCGCGGGTTTCCACGATGCGTCCCGTCCTGACGGTGTCCACCTCGACGGTTGCAGGGCCCGAGGGCCCGCCACGATTGCCGCCGCGCCCTCCGGAAGGACCAGCCTGCTGCTCCGTCGACTGCGTTCCTAGGTATCCGTTCTGATACCCATACCACCCGCCGAACCCTGCTGCCCCCAGCAAGGCGATGACGGCGAGTTGACCGGACACACGCATGCTCGCTCCTTGAACTTTGGCAAGTCTTTTATCAGCCAGAATGACTTTGAAGTGACCTAGCACATCATGAGCCAGGCGTTCTGACTATAACGCAGCAAACGCGATGTTTCGTATTACGATTTCGTAATCTGCCGCCTTTGTGACACGCGGTTCTCCGCCCGCTCGGACCTCCAGCTTGACAATGTTCCTATTTTGTTCTAGGAAAGGATCCTTATTTCGACGATCTGTGGATTGTCATGTCGTTTTTGCAGTCACAGCAGCGGGAGTGGAGGGAGCTGCGCCATGCCTTCGCCGTTGCTCAATTGGAAGTGCGGCGATTGCGCATCGCACTGGCCACCAAGCGCTTCAACCCGAACCAGCCGCGCGTCCCGGCAGGCAACCCGGATGGCGGGCAGTGGACGGGCGGAGGCGGTGGAGGAGACGCTTCGCGCGTCGAATTCGTGTCCGGCCGCTCGCGTCAAGGCGGCGGCAGTCGCGTCATTCGCGGCCGCGTCTATGAGACGACCCCGGCTCAGGAGGTGCGTCTCGACGTGTCGGCTGCCCGTGCGCGCGCTCTGGAGCAGGAAGTGCGGCGGCACGATCCGAACTGGCGCCCGACGCCGAGCATCTATGAGGGGGTCGAAGGCGAAATCCTCGCCAACGAATCCGCAGCCATGCAGGCCACGGCCCGCCTGAGGGAATTGAGCAGGCCGGAGCCTGTCCGGGGACCGATGGAGGAAATCCTTCTGCCCAACGGGCAGCACGTCGGGATGCGGTATAGGAATGCGAACGGGCGAACGCGTACGGTGACATCTTCGGAATTCAACGGCTTGCTCGAGGCTCTTACACCGGGCTCGCAGGTCATTCAGTCTCCTCCGGGATACCTTGGACTTTGGTATCGGCGACCAGACGGGTCCATTTTCGGGGTGAGGCAAAGCCTGGAGAATGGCATCACGATTGATGTCATTCAGTACAATCATCCTGTTATAAGAGACGGTTACAAGGTGCATCAGCAATGACGGAAGAACTCAGGCACAAGCACTTCGATTACAGCATGAGCGAGTGGATCAAGGCGACGGCCAACGAATTGCCGATCGATGCGGTTGGTCTCTGGCAGATCGTGCCGGATGGCCGCTATGGCTTTGAGCTCGAAGGCGAGGCGCTGACCGACTATGTCCGCCGCTGCATCGCCGAGCTGCTGTCGCGCGGCGCGGTGCCGGTCGTGGGCGGCGGGGATACGGGGTACTATTGGATCGAGCAGAAGCAATATGGCTCGACGCCTGAAGCCATTGTCGAGAATGTCGTGCGCGAATGGCTCGCCAACGGTGCCAAGGATGAGGACCCCGGCGGTCTTTGGTTTGCTCTCGCCGAAAAATGTAAGACGCGGTGGAAATAGACTCCCTACTCTCATCCTCTGCTTCTTGCGGGTTTGCATCGAGACGAGCCTATCGTTCGCCCTTCTGAGGCAGCGATCGCGCTGCCAGGACCTGCCTGAAAATCCTTGGCCGCGATGAATACAGAAAGTAGGGAGCTGAAATGCAGTTGAACGGAATAAAGGATCTTCTCTCTTTCCTGAATTATCTGGACAAGCAGAGCATTTATTATCGTCTGGATCATCTGCGGGAGGATTCTATCATGGTTTCCTTCACGCTTGTCGGCCTGCGCATCGAACTCGATTTCTTCGATGAGCATGTGGAGTTCAGCTTCTTCAAAGGAAACGAGGAGGTCGAAACCGACACCGCCCTCTTGGCCCACCTGATCAAGGAGCATTGGGGAGACGATTGAGCCCCTGGATCAGCTGGGAAAAGGTGATGAGCGGCCGCTCATCATCAGAAATGGCGATAAGGTGCATCAGAAATGACCGGGGAACCTAGACATCTCCTCTATGGCTATCCCCTGAGTGAATGGGTGAAGATGGTGGCCAACGAGCTGCCGATCGATGCGGTCGGCATGTGGCAGATCGTGCCGGGCGGCCGCCGTGGCTTCGGCCTCGAAGGTGATGCGTTGACCGACTGCGTCCACCGCTGCATCGCCGAGCTGCTGTCGCGCGGCGCGGTGCCGGTCGTGGGCGGCGGGCTGGAAGGCGAGCATGATTGGATCGCTCAGCCGCAATATGGTTCTCAGCCGGGCGAGATCATCGAAAACGTCGTACGCGAATGGCTCGCCAATGGGGCGAAGGACGAGGATCCCGGCGGTCTTTGGTTTGCCCGACGCGAGCGGGCTTGGTTCCCTCCGGCTTGAGGCCGCCATTCGGCGCATGTGCGAAACGCGGTGGAAGGAGTAGAGCCCTCCTTCATGACAGGCTTCATTTCGAGGTCCGTGGTGGTGGCTCGTCTTGACGTCTGTCCCGAATCGCCTTGACCGGCCTCGGGAGTTCCATCATACCGGTTGGCGGGACACCTCTCCCCACCGAGAGGCGCCCATCTGTAAGGATGGATTCACATGACAGACCTGCCCAACGCGCGTCCCCGCGCGCCCTTCTTCTCGTCCGGCCCCTGCGCGAAGCGCCCCGGATGGTCCCTGCAAAACCTGAAAACCGACAGCCTCGGCCGTTCGCACCGCGCGAAGCTCGGCAAGTCGCGCCTGAAGCTCGCCATCGACCTCACCCGCGAGGTTCTGGACGTGCCGGCCGATTACCGGATCGGCATCGTGCCCGCCTCCGATACGGGCGCGGTGGAGATGGTCCTGTGGTCCATGCTGGGCGCCCGTCCGGTCGATATGCTGGCTTGGGAGAGCTTCGGCGAGGGCTGGGTCACGGACGTGGTCAAGCAGCTCAAACTCGCCGATGCCCGCGTGATCAACGCGCCCTACGGCGAGCTGCCCGACCTTAGCCAGGTCGACACGAAGAACCGGGACGTGGTCTTCACGTGGAATGGCACCACCTCCGGCGTGCGCGTGCCGAATGCCGACTGGATCGCGGCAGACCGTGAGGGCCTCACCATCTGTGACGCGACCTCCGCGGCCTTTGCGCAGAAGCTCGATTTCGCCAAGCTCGACGTGGTCACCTTCTCCTGGCAGAAGGTGCTGGGCGGCGAGGCGGCCCATGGCATGCTCATCCTCTCCCCGCGCGCCGTGGAGCGGCTTGAAACCTACAAGCCCGCGTGGCCGCTGCCGAAGATCTTCCGCATGACCAAGGGCGGGAAGCTGATCGAGGGCATCTTCCAGGGCGAGACCATCAACACCCCGTCGATGCTCGCGGTCGAGGATTACATCGATGCGCTCGAATGGGCGAAGTCCATCGGCGGTCTGAACGAGCTCGTCGCCAAGGCCGACGCGAACGCGAAGGTCATTCACGATTGGGTTGCCCGGACCCCGTGGATCGCCAATCTCGCGAAGGATCCGGCGACCGCCTCCAACACCAGCGTGTGCCTCGTCGTCGCCGATCCGGACGTGGTCGCCAAGGGTCCCGAGGCCGTGGCGCAGGTCGCCAAGGGCATCACCTCGGCGCTCGAGAAGGAGGGCGTGGCTCTCGACATCGGCGCCTATCGCGATGCGCCTCCCGGCCTTCGCATCTGGTGCGGCGCGACGGTGGAGCAATCCGACCTCGAGGCCCTGACGCCATGGCTCGATTGGGCCTTCGCGCAGGAAAAGGCGAAGCTCGCGAAAGCGGCTTGAGCATCCCTTGAACCGTCATCCCCGGGCTTGGCCCGGGGATCCGCGACTTTTCTGGCAAGTGAGCTCATACACCCGGCAGACATGGATGGCCGGGTCGAGCCCGGCCATGACGCCATGAGGCCCATCCCATGCCCGCTCCCCGCGTTCTCATTTCCGACGCCTTGTCGCCCGCCGCCGTGCAGATCTTCAAGGATCGCGGCATCGAGGTCGATTTCCAGCCCGATCTCGGCAAGGACAAAGAGAAGCTTGCCGCCATCATCGGCAACTACGACGGTCTCGCCATCCGCTCCGCCACGAAGGTGACGGCGAAGATCCTCGAACAGGCGAAGAACCTGAAGGTGATCGGCCGCGCCGGCATCGGCGTGGACAATGTCGAGATTCCCGCCGCCACGGCGAAGGGCATCATCGTCATGAACACGCCCTTCGGCAATTCCATCACCACGGCCGAACACGCGATCGCGATGATGTTCGCGCTCGCCCGCCAGATCCCGCAGGCCGATGCCTCGACGCAAGCCGGCAAGTGGGAGAAGAACCGCTTCATGGGCGTCGAGCTCACCGCCAAGGTGCTCGGCGTCATCGGCTGCGGCAATATCGGCTCCATCGTCGCCGACCGCGGCATCGGGCTTCGCATGAAGGTCATCGCGTTCGACCCGTTCCTCTCGCCCGAGCGCGCCATCGAACTCGGCGTCGAGAAGGTGGAGCTCGACGAGCTTCTGCGCCGCGCCGACATCATCACCCTGCACGTGCCGATGACCGAGAAGACGAAGAACATCCTCTCGGCCGAGAACATCGCGAAGACGAAGAAGGGCGTGCGCATCGTCAACTGCGCCCGTGGCGGCCTCGTCGACGAGGTAGCTCTGCGCGCGGCTCTCGATTCAGGGCACGTGGCGGGCGCGGCCTTCGACGTGTTCGTGGAGGAGCCTGCTCTCATCAATCCGCTCTTCGGCCATCCCAACGTGGTCTGCACGCCGCATCTGGGCGCCGCCACCACGGAGGCGCAGGAGAACGTGGCGCTGCAGGTGGCCGAGCAGATGTCCGATTACCTGCTCCAGGGCGCGATCCAGAACGCGGTGAACTTCCCCTCGATCACGGCGGAGGAAGCCCCGCGCCTGAAACCCTTCGTGGCGCTCGCCGAAAAGCTCGGCTCCTTCCTGGGTCAGCTCACGGAATCGTCGATCAAAGGAATCCGCATCGAGTACGAAGGGGCCGTGGCGGAGATGAACACCCGCGCCCTGACGGCGGCGGCCGTGACGGGCGTACTGCGTCCCTTCCTGCAGGACATCAACATGGTGTCCGCTCCGGTCGTTGCCCGCGAGCGCGGCACCATCGTCGAAGAGGTCAAGCGCGAGAGCGCCGCGCTCGACTACGAGAGCTTCATCCGCATCATCGTGGACGCCGAGGACATGGCGCGCCACGCGGGCGGCACGGTGTTCCAGGACGGCAAGCCGCGGGTGACGGAAATCCGCGACATCGCGGTGGATGCCGAATTCGCGCCGCATATGATCTATGTGCGCAACGACGACAAGCCCGGCTTCATCGGCCGCTTCGGCACGCTGCTCGGCGAGTCGGGCGTGAACGTCGCGACATTCGCCCTCGGCCGCGACAGGCCGGGCGGAGACGCGATCTGCTTCGTGTCCGTCGACGAGCCCGTCTCCGAGGAACTCCTGCGCAAGATCGAGGAGATCCCGCAGGTCAAGCGTGCCCGTGCGGTCCGGTTCTAAAAAGCATCGTCCGGCGAGAGGGAAACCGGCTCGCCGGACGATGGGTCAAAGCAAGAAGGTGCAGACATGGCCATTTCCCCGTCACAACGCTTCGTCCTGACGCTCGCCTGCGCGAACCGTCCCGGCATCGTCGCCGCGGTGGCGGGGCATCTGTCCGACGCGGGCCTCAACATCCTCGACGCCCAGCAATACGACGACACGCAGACGGATCGCTTCTTCATGCGCGTCGTCTTCAACCCGGTGAGCGGCGAAGCCGACATCGAGGCGCTCAAGGACGCATTCGCGATGCTGGCCGAGCGCTTCGGAATGATCTGGGCCCTGCGCGATCAGGGCGAGCGCCGCCGGGTCATGCTCATGGTGTCCAAGTTCGACCATTGCCTCGCGGATCTGCTCTATCGGTGGCGCATCGGCGAACTCGATTTCGAGCCCGTCGGCGTCATCGCCAATCATCCGGTCGATGCCTACAGCCATGTGGATCTGGGCAGCGTCCCATTCCATTACCTGCCGGTCACGAAGGACACGAAGCTCGAGCAGGAGGCGAAGGTCTGGTCGCTCATCCGCGATTCACAGGCCGATCTCGTGGTGCTCGCCCGCTACATGCAGGTTCTCTCCGACGGGCTGTCCGCGAAGCTTGCTGGCCGCTGCATCAACATCCATCACTCGTTCCTTCCGAGCTTCAAGGGCGCGAAGCCCTATCACCAGGCTCATGCCCGCGGCGTGAAGCTGATCGGGGCGACCGCCCATTACGTAACGTCCGATCTCGACGAGGGGCCGATCATCGCGCAGGACGTGGAGCCGATCACCCATCGGGACAGCGCGGAGGATCTCGTGCGCAAGGGCCGCGACATCGAGCGGCGCGTCCTCGCCCGCGCGGTGCGCTACCACCTGGAGGACCGCATCCTGCTCAATGGCCGCAAGACGGTGGTGTTCGCAGATTAGGGTGGCATTCATAGCCGTTGAGGCGCCGCTCCTTGTCCGACGAAGGTCTGGTAGTCGGGTGTTTCAAAGATATTTGAAACTATGTTATGAAGGCGGCGCGACCTTACGTGGGGAATATGGGGAGAAGTATGCGCCGCTTGATCTCATCAGGTTCGACCTTCGAGCATGACATTGGCTATTCACGCGCCGTTGTCGACGGTGACTGGGTATTCGTCTCTGGGACGACGGGGTTCGACTATGAGACGATGACCATTTCAGAAGACGTTGTCGCGCAAACCGAACAATGTCTGCGCAACATCGCACAGGCCTTGGAAGAGGCAGGCGCTTCATTCGCAGACGTCGTGCGTGTGCACTACATTCTGCCGCGTGCTGAGGATTTTCCGGCCTGCTGGCCCGCTTTACGCAAGGCTTTCGGCGATGTTCGTCCTGCGGCCACGATGATTGCTGCTGGTCTTTCGGATCCGAGGATGAAAATCGAGATCGAGGTGACGGCGCGTCTGACAAAAGCAGCTTGAACCCACCCGATGGCGGCCTGTTAATGCAAAACGGCGTGCGGGGTCCCCTCGGAGCACCCTCACTTCCGCTCCGCGAGCCAGATGCCGCCGAGCACCAGGAGCAGACCGAGCGCGTGATAGAAGGCGAAGGGCTCGCCCAGGAGCAGCACGGCGAGCAGCGCGCCGAAGACCGGCACCAGGTTGACGAACAATCCAGCCCGCGCCGGGCCGATCAGCTCGACCCCGCGGATGAAGAAGACCTGCGAGATGAGCGACGGGAAGAGGCCGATATAGAGAAGGATCAGCCATCCCTTCCAGGTCGGCCATTGCATGGCGCCTTGCGCGATTTCCATCGCGAGCAGGGGCAGCGAGGACAGGAAGGCGACGCCGGCGAGAGCCGTGAAGAAGACGAGGCCCGATACGTGCGGACGGTGGCGCAGGCCCAACGTATAGCCTGCATAGAAGATGCAGGCGATCAGCATCCACACGTCGCCGATATTGAGTGCGAGCGTCTTGAGAACGCCCCAGTCCGCCTTCACCGATACCAGCACAACGCCGAGGAGCGTTACGATCATGCCGAGGACCTGGAGCGGGACCACGCGCGAGCCGAAGAACAGGATCGTGCCGATCAGCACGAGCACGGGAATGGCGCCCTGGATGATCGTGAGGTTCACCGCGCTCGTGTGATAGGCGGCGGCATAGAACAGGGCGTTGAAGGCGGTGAAGCCCGACGAGCCCATGAGGACGATAAAGAGCCAGCGCGACCCCATCTGCGGCCATTCGGCCACGACCTGCCGGCCCACGAGCGGGCCGAGGATGGCGGCCACGATGGCCCAGCGGATGCAGGTGAGCAGCATCGGCGAGACCTGGCCGACGGCGAGGCGTCCGGCGATGGCGTTGCCGCCCCACATGAGCGTGGTGAGGATCAGGAGCAGGTAGGCCCTTCCCCAAAGTCCCTTCCAAAGCGGTTGCGGGATTTTCATGGAAGGCGGACCTCATGGTGCTTGCCGCCGCGCGCAGTTTCGATAAACCAGCGCTCAAAGAAGCGGGTGACGGTTATGGCCTTAAGGTTTCTGGTGGTCGAGGGCAATACGCGCGGTGCAAGGGAGGCCCACAAGGCCGCCTATGGACAAATGCCCTCCGAATCCTATGCGCAGGCGATCTATGCCATCGCGCGGGATGCGATCTGCGACATCGCCCTCCCAGCGGACGAGGGTGCGAACCTGCCCGATCGGACAGGGCTCGAATCCTATGACGGCATCGTGCTGACCGGTTCGCACCTGAACATCTACGACAGGACGCCGGAGATCCTGCGCCAGATCGACCTGATGCGGGCGGTCTACGCCTCGGGCACCCCGTGCTTCGGATCCTGCTGGGGACTGCAGGTGGCGGCCGTCGCCGCGGATGGCGACGTGCAGAAGAACCCTGTCGGCCGCGAGGTCGGCTTCGCCCGCCGCCTGCGGCGCACGGAGGCGGGGAGGGGGCACCCCATGCTCGAAGGCCGCCCGGAGGTCTACGACGCTCCCGCCATCCATCTCGACATGGTCACGGTGCTGCCCGAAGACGCCACGGTGATCGCCACCAACCCGGTCTCTGCGGTTCAGGCAGCGGAGATCCGGCGGGACGGCGGCGTGTTCTGGGGCGTCCAGTATCATCCGGAATTCAGCCTGGCGGAGTTGGCCACGATCCTGCGCCAGCGGACGGAACTCCTGATCCGCGAGGGCTTCTGCCGCACGCCCGGGGAGGTCGCCTCCTATGCGGACGACCTGACGGCCCTCGACAGGGAGCCGTCCCGTTTCGATCTCGCCTGGCGGCACGGGGTCGATGCCGAGGTCCTGGATCCTGCCTGCCGCACGCGCGAGATCCGCAACTTCATCGAGCACCGGGTCAAGATGGAGAAGAGCGCACGGGGACGGGCCTGAGGCCTCACGAGTGGATCCTTTGAGTCCTTAGAGCACGTCCACGATGACGCGCTCGGAGACCGGAGTGGCGGAAGACGGCGCGCTGACGACGAAGCCCCGGCATTTCGTGGTGACGGGATAAATCGGCGTGCGGTGCCGGTCGGCCCCCACCAGATAATTGACCGTGTAATAATCGTAGCCGCCGACGAATGCCGTCTCCTTGGTCTCGAAAACGTATCCCACCTCGGTCGGACTGATCCGGTAGACCGCCTCCGGCGGCCCGAGAGCCGCGATCCGTTCCGAGATCGGCCTGCCGATGAAATCCGCGCAGGAAACCCGGGCGGCTTCATAGCTCGCCGGAACGCAGCCTGCTGCGCCGAGCGCCATGCCGACAACGACAACAATTCTCTTCACGGCAGCCCCCAGGATGGACATCGATCACGATCCAAGGAGAGGATCTAGATAACCATATGCCGTTAGGAAAGGTATCGGCCCTCCCTGCGCTTCCATTCCTGCGCTGCCGCTCTGCTTCCTTTGTCACGACGGCCTGCCACAGCCATGTCCCTTTTCCGTCCTCGCGTCTCCGTTGGTCACGGCTTTTCGGTCGTTCTGGTGCTCCGTCGTTTAGGGCCTCCTCTCGTCACGGCCGTTCGGTCATTTGGGTCCTCCTCCCGTCATGGCCGGGCTTGTCCCGGCCACCCACGTCTTGGGACCCGCCACGGCGTAATGACGTGGATCCCCGGCTCAAGGCCGGGGATGACGGGGAGGGTGGTCGCATGGGGACGAGGTGGAATGTTCCGTCTTTGTTCTTGACAGACGCGCCAAGCTAAGCTATATCGTGACCTGTCCCGACTCACCGAGGGGCGCGCTCGCGAGGCGTCGCAGGTTGTGGAGCCGGGGCACGGTCCCGCGCTCCAGGCCACGCAGCCTGGGCGGACGGGAGGCCCTGGCTCGGCCCAGGGGTCCGGGCATGCACCGCCGCCCGCCGTCTCCGGCGCGTCGCAGGACGCAACGGCAGGCGCGCTCGCCAACGGCATCCCGGAGCCTGCGTCGACAGTCCGCCTAAAAGAACCGTGCGCGAGGAGCCGTCGGGTTCCCCAGCCATCACCATTCTCCATCGAGCCGGACCGCTCCTCGCGCGACCCCTCGACTGCTCCCCCTCGGTGCCGACCAGCCCCGGGGCCGATCCCGCTTGCGCGTGCCCAGACTCTTGAAACGCAGGCAGAAAGAGACATCTGGCGCACAGCAGGACGGAGCATGACGCATGGGACAAGGCTCATTCCGGCTTGACCTGAGGCGCGCGATCCACGAAGAGGGTTTGCAAGGTTTTTACCCAACCCTGGCCTTGCGCCGGGGTTTTTTCATGTGAGGCTTGAGCGATGGCGAACGTAGTTGTCGTGGGCGCCCAATGGGGCGACGAAGGCAAGGGCAAGATCGTCGATTGGCTGTCTGAGCAGGCAGACGTGGTCGTGCGGTTCCAGGGCGGGCACAATGCCGGTCATACCCTCGTGATCGGCGACAAGGTCTACAAGCTGTCGCTGCTGCCCTCCGGCGTCGTGCGTCCCAACAAGCTCTCCGTCATCGGCAACGGCGTGGTCCTCGATCCCCATGCGCTGGCCGCGGAAGTGGAGCGGCTGTCCGAGCAGGGCGTGTCGATCTCCCGCGACAACCTGCGCGTGGCCGAGAACGCGACGCTGATCCTCTCGATCCACCGCGAGCTCGACGCTCTGCGCGAGAGCGGCAGCGCGGGCACGAAGATCGGCACCACCAAGCGCGGCATCGGCCCCGCCTATGAAGACAAGGTGGGACGTCGGGCCATCCGTCTCATGGATCTCGCGGATCTCCCCTCGCTGCGCGACAAGATCGAGCGCCTGCTCACGCACCACAACGCCCTGCGCCGTGGCTTCGGCCTCGACGAGTTCAAGCCCGAGGAGATCTACGAGGAGCTGTCCTCGGTCGCTCCGAAGGTGCTGCCCTACATGGACGCCGTGTGGCGCCTCCTCGACGACGAACGCCGGGCCGGCAAGCGCATCCTGTTCGAGGGAGCGCAGGGCGCATTGCTCGATGTCGATCACGGCACCTATCCCTTCGTCACCTCCTCGAACACGGTGGCGGGGCAGGCGGCCACCGGTTCGGGCCTCGGCCCGGGCGGCGTCGGCTATGTGCTCGGCATCGCCAAGGCCTACACCACCCGCGTGGGCGAGGGACCGTTCCCGACCGAGCTCCACGACGAGACCGGCGAGCTGATCGGCCAGAAGGGCAAGGAGTTCGGCGTGGTGACGGGCCGCAAGCGCCGCTGCGGCTGGTTCGACGCCACTCTCGTGCGCCAGACCGTGCGCACCTCCGGTATCGACGGCATCGCGCTCACCAAGCTCGATATTCTCGATGGCTTCGAAACCATCAAGATCGGCGTCGGCTACAAGCTGGATGGCCAGACGATCGATTACTTCCCGGCGAGCCAGGGCGCTCAGGCGCGGGTGGAGCCGATCTACGAGGAGTTCGAGGGCTGGAGCGGTTCCACGGCCGGTGCCCGTTCCTGGGCCGACCTCCCGGCGCAGGCCGTGAAATACGTCCGCCGCATCGAGGAGCTGATCGGCGCGCCGGTGGCGGTTTTGTCCACCTCGCCGGAGCGCGACGATACAATCCTCATGAAGAACCCCTTTGAGGGTTGACGGCGGAGCTTCTCCGGGTCATTCCCAAGGAAATGGCAGATTATTACCCTCTCATTGTACGGGCCGTCGAAGGCCTGACAGAGCAGACGCCCGTTGCGCGGCGCGCCGTTTACGAGCGCGCCCGAACGGCGTTGGTGGCTCAGTTGCGCTCCCTCAATCCGCCTCTGTCCGAGGCCGATATTCAGAGGGAACGCGCGTCCCTCGATGACGCGATCACTCGCGTCGAGGCGGATTACGCACCGCCTCCCGCCGGCTTCGATCCGAACGCCTTCGCCGAGATGCTGGTCGAGGATCAGGGGCCGCAGACCCCGGCCGAGCGGCTGCGCAGCGTCATGTCGCCAAGGCAGGCCCCGAGGTCTCCCTCGCAAGGGGAGCCGCAGCCCGAGCCGCCGCCGCGGATCGTCGAGGAGGCCGCACCGGCCCGCCCTCGGATCGACAGCCGGCCGCATCCGGCCATGCAGAGCAATCGCCAGATGCGCTCGATCCTGCTCGGCGGGGCGATCCTTCTCGTGCTCCTCATCATCGGGGGGCTGGCTTGGTGGCAGAGCCGCTCGGATGCCCCCATCCCGGCGGCGCCTGTCGCCGAAACTTCCCAGGGCGCGCCGGCGAGCCGGGAATCGGCCAAGATCGAAGAACGCGTCGGCGGGCAGGCTCCCGCCGCCTCCCCGAATGCGGGCCAGGCCATCGGCGTGGCGCATCGCGCCGTCTTCTACGAGGAGGACGCGACTAATCCGCAGGCGCCCAAGGCCCATGTGGGGCGTGTGGTCTGGAGGCTCGAGGATGTGAATCCTGGCCAGGGTCAGCCGCTCGAGAAGGCGGTCACGGCCAATGTCGAGGTTCCGGACGCCGGATTGACCATGAAGATGGTTCTGCGCCGCAACCTGGATACGACCCTTCCGGCGTCGCATACGGTCGAGCTCACCTTCACCACTCGCGCGGGCGACAGCGGCCGCGTGATCCGCGACGTCGGCCTCCTGCAGTTCAAGAACGAAGAGGCCGCGCGTGGCACCCCGGTCGCGGGCCTTCCGGTGCCCGTGCGCGAGAACCTGTTCCTGATCGGCCTGTCCAACCTGCAGGGCGACGTGGAGCGCAATACGGAGCTCTTCGTGCGGCGGAACTGGATCGATCTACCGGTCCGCATGGCCTCCGGCCAGCGCGCCATTCTCAGCTTCGAGAAGGGCTCCGCCGGCGAGCAGGTTCTGAACAGCGCGTTCAGTCAGTGGCAGTGAGACGGCCGACATGAGGCAATAAAAAAGCCGCGCTGGATGCGCGGCTTTTTTCATGAGGCTTTCCGGGGTCAGGCCGAGGCTTCGGCGGAGGGCGCGCTCTCGATCTGGGTGAGGTTCTTCTTCACCGCTTCCTGCACCTTCTCGAAGGCACGGACCTCGATCTGGCGGACACGCTCGCGGGAGACGCCGAACTCGGTCGAAAGCTCCTCCAACGTGATCGGGTCGTCCGAGAGACGGCGGGCCTCGAAGATCCGGCGCTCGCGGGGATTGAGAACGGTCAGGGCATTGCGGAGCGCGGTCAGCCGGTTCTGGCCTTCCTCCTCCTCCACGAGTACCTGCTCCTGGCTCTCGCTCTGATCGACCAGCCAATCCTGCCACTCGCCACCGCCTTCGCCCTCGTCGCGCAGGGGCGCATTGAGGGAGGCGTCGCCGCCGAGACGGCGGTTCATGTCCACCACGTCCTGCTCCGTCACGCCGAGCTGGGTGGCGATCTGCTTCACCTGGTCGGGGCGCAGGTCGCCCTCGTCCAGGGCCGAGATGCGGCCCTTGGCCTTGCGCAGGTTGAAGAACAGCTTCTTCTGGTTCGCGGTGGTGCCCATCTTCACGAGCGACCAGGACCGCAGGATGTATTCTTGAATTGCCGCCTTGATCCACCACATGGCGTATGTGGCGAGGCGGAAGCCCTTGTCGGGCTCGAAGCGCTTGACGGCCTGCATGAGGCCGACATTGCCTTCCGAGACCACCTCGCTGATCGGCAGGCCATAGCCACGGTAACCCATGGCGATCTTGGCGACGAGGCGCAGGTGGGATGTCACGAGCTTGTGGGCAGCCTCGCGGTCTCCATGCTCCCGCCAGCGTTTGGCGAGCATGTACTCCTCATGCGGCTCAAGCATGGGGAAGCGACGGATTTCGTCGAGATAGCGGGAAAGGCCCCCTTCATTGGCAAGCACTGGAAGCGCTGCAGCCATATCTTCTCCTCCTTTGGCCCCCTCGTTCGATGAGGCAAGCCTGAGGCGGCCCCCTCAATGGCTGGCCGCCCAACTTCCTTATATAAGCGGTTCAACCGTGTCCGGATAGAGGCGCCATGGTTCAAGACCTGGTGAACGCTTCAGACTCGCAAGGGTGCCAGCGTGGCTGAATTTTGCGACGCATTGACGCCTGCTCCTCAGGACCGCAGAGCCTCCAGAAGCCTTGCCAGATCCGCCGGGATGGGGCTCTCGAACCGCAGGAATTCGCCCGTCCTGGGGTGCTCGAAGCCGAGAACCGCCGCATGCAGCGCCTGCCGGTTCAGGGCCTTGAGCGCCTCCTGCTGGGCCTCGGCGAGGCGGTTCGCCTTGGTCTTGAACCCGGATCCATAGACCGCGTCGCCAAGCAGCGGATGGCCGATATGGGCCATGTGGACCCGGATCTGATGCGTCCGCCCCGTTTCCAGCTCGCATTGCACGAGAGAGGCGATCGGAAGGCCGGAGGGCAGGGGCTCCAGCACCTCGTAGTGGGTGATGGCATAGCGGCCGCGCTCGTTGTCCTCGGAGACGATGGCGATCTTCTCCCGGTTGTGCTGGCTGCGGGCGAGCGCGGCCTCGACGGTGCCGCGCCTGCGCTCCGGCACGCCCCAGACGAGGGCAAGGTAGCGTCGTTCGAGCGGGCCCGTGCGGCCATGGTCGGCGAACTGCTCCGCGAGACCCTGATGGGCCAGATCGTTCTTGGCGACCACGAGAAGGCCGGACGTGTCCTTGTCGAGCCGATGCACGATGCCGGGGCGCTTCACGCCGCCGATGCCCGAGAGGCTCTCGCCGCAATGAGCGATGAGGGCATTGACCAGGGTGCCGGATTCATGCCCCGCCGCAGGGTGGACCACCAACCCGGCCGGCTTGTCGATGACGATCAGATCGTCATCCTCATAGACGATGGACAGGTCCATGGCCTCGCCCTGGGGCTCTGCCGGGACAGGAGGGGGCACCTGCAGCGCAATGCGGGCGCCCGGACCGACCTTGCGGCCCGGATCGAGCACGGGCGCGCCGTCGACCGTCACCTGGCCCTCCCGGATGAGGGCCTGCAGCCGGCTGCGAGACATGTCGCTCGCGAGCCGCGCCAGCACGCGATCCAGCCGCTCGGCTGCGGTTTCGTCGTCCAGGGTCCATTCCTGCCGGGTCGTATCGTCCACCATGTCCTCATTTTTCGCGCGGCCCTCTCATTTTTCAAAGAAAGGGCTTGAAGGGATTCACGATGGTGGTTATACGAGCGGCCTCCACCTTGCTAGCTCCCTTCGTCTAGCGGTCTAGGACGTCGCCCTCTCACGGCGAAAACAGGGGTTCGAGTCCCCTAGGGAGCGCCAAAGGTTCGATAGGCTGGCCTCATCTTGCCAGCGACGTGATCCCCCAGAGCGAATGAGCAATATCTCCGCATGTGTTGTGAGGGGATGGCTCCTTGCGATTTTTCCGGGTCGGGCAGCCGCTTGAATGCAGGTCATGCCGAGGCCGATCGCTCTGCGCCTGCGACGCGCGGGCATGCGGGCCGTTTCAGATTGAGCCGCATTCGGAACTGAAGCCGCTACACTCCACCGCCATAGGAACCGCCTCTTCAAAAGGCAGGAGCAAAAGCTCGACGGTAAGGGTGTTCCTACCGAACATTATTCATTCTTGTCACGATTTCGCCCTATTCTCTATAGAAAAGGCTTTTAACGATAAAGTCAGTAGTGACATTGTCAGTCCGAAGTAAAGTTCTCTATACCATAATGACATCTTCATCCATGTCGATGTTGTTGCGTGCGGTTTAGTGCGTTTCCCAGCATTTTAATCAAAACTATTATCGTATCTTGAAAGCTCCCGAAGCGGGGCTGGAGATGCGAGGGGCAATACTCATGTCTTTGAATCCCAATGTCGCACCCAGCGTCAATTTCAACCTGTCCAATTGGAAGATCACACTCCCTGTCGACTCGTCGGGAAAGACCTCCGGCACGGCCTTGGAGGTTTCGAATCTGAGCGGTTATCAGAACGGCAAATATTTCTATACCGGCTCCGACGGCGCGATGGTCTTCTACGCCTCGGTCGATGGAGCGACCACCAGCGGCTCATCCTATGCACGCTCCGAACTGCGTGAGATGAACGGCACCGCGAAAGCCGCGTGGAACCTCAAGACCGGCGGCTTCATGAGCGCCACCCTCGAGGTCGATGCGGCCCCCATGCGCGATGGCCAGGGCAAGAAGGTCGTGATCGGCCAGATCCACGGTCAGGATGACGAGCTCGTTCGCCTCTACTGGCACGACAATTCATTGTATTTCGCCAACGATCAGTCGGGCTCCGACAACAAGGAGCATGACTTCACGTTCAAGGCGGATGACGGCTCGACGCCGAACGTGTCGCTGAACGAGAAGTTCTCGTACACGATCAACGCCAAGGACAACGTGCTCGACGTCGATATCTATGCCGACGGCAAGGTCTATCACTCGCACACCAGCATCAATTCGGTGTGGCAGTCGGACAGCTTTTATTTCAAGGCAGGCGCCTATCTGGGGGCCAACGAATCGAATGGTTCGGGCTACGGACAGACATCTTTCTATGCGCTGTCGTTCAACCACGACGGCCAGGTCACGACGCCGTCCACGCCGGCACCGACCCCTGAGCCAACCCCAACTCCTACGCCGACTCCGACCCCGCTGCCGATGCCGGATGTGCCGACCTCAGGCCGCCCGGTGACAATCAAGACCATCGAAGGTTCGAACAGCAACAACTACGTGAAGGGCGCTTCGGGCAACGAGCTTCTGAAGGGGAACGCGGGCCGCGACGTGCTGTGGGGCAAGGCCGGAAGCGATGTGCTGACGGGCGGTGCCCACGAGGACGCGTTCGTGTTCGACACCACCATCGGCAAGGACGTCGACTACATCACGGACTTCAGCGTGAGGGACGATACGATCCGCCTCGACAATGCGATTTTCAAGACGCTTGCCAAGACCGGATCCTTGTCTTCGAGCTTCTTCACGATGGGTGAGAAGGCGAAGGATTCGAACGACTACATCGTCTACAACAACAAAACCGGGGCGCTTTCTTACGATGCCGACGGCTCGGGCAAGGGCGCTGCAGTGAAGTTTGCCGTGATCGAGAACAAGATGGCTCTGACGGCGGCCGATTTCTTCGTGATCTAAACCGATGCCGATTGGAGGCGGCTCTTCCATCAGACGAGAGCTGCCTCCTTTCATGATCCTGTGCGGATTGCATCACACGTCCGCCACAAGATCAGGCTCTTCATAACGCCGCTTGAGATCTTAAAGGGATTGCGCGTCGCTATTTTATTTCAAAGCAGACATTGCGAAACAGGCCCCGTCTTTGTGCGGGGCCTTTTTTACGAATGCCCTGAAGCGGCTGTTATTCGGCCGGGGTCATCCGCATGGTCGGGCCGGACTCGACGGCAGAGGCGGGGCGGAATACGAAATAGGCGAAGATCAGCATCGCTGCGAGAACGATGAGCGATGCGATCGCCGCAACAGGATCCGCGGCGGTGTAGCCGAGGTGGATGGCGGCGACGGCGACCGTCAGCACGACCGTGCCGGCGGACCACAGCGAGACCTGGATCAGCGCCATCCGGCTCGCATTCAGGACGGGGCGGCGCTCATAATAAATTCCGAACAGGAACAAGGACACCCAGCCTAGCAGGTTCAGATGCGCATGGGCCGGCATGATCGAATGGTCTTGCGACGCCGCCATTCCGATCCCCATGGCCATTCCGGCGATGACGAAAAGAACGGCAAGCTTAAAGCTGAGCGACGATGCAGTCATGATAGTCCTCCTAACGAGTGTTCCCTGCTGGATTGCATGTTGTTGTTGTTCTGATCACAATCCCACCAATCGAACTGTGTGTAAAATCACATGAAAAGGTTGGAGGAGGGAAATTTGTGCAGCGATATTATGTATAGATTGAAGCGGCGCTATTCGTAACCGGCCTTGTGTTCAAAAGGAAAGGCGGCCTGGGGATAGGCCGCCTCTGCCATAAGATTCCGGAGGTCGTCAGCTGCGCCGCATGACGCAATTTTCATGCAACGCCGAAGGTTCGTCTTTGCGGTGCTTCGGCTTTTTCGAAGAACGCCTCATTCGGGCTTCCCTGCCATGGCTCATCCGCTGCTCTGAACGTCGCGGCGGTGCGCACCGGGGTTCATGCCCTGGCGGCTTTGAAGGGCGCGTTCGCAACGCTCCACGTGGTTCATCGCACGTTGCTGCATCTGTTGTGAATCGTGACTGGGGTCATCCACATCCTGATGACAAAACTGGCACTTCATGATGGCCTCCTTGCTGGATTGGTGTGAGGCCAACGTGATGAGTCTCGCCGTGTTCTGAGGATGATATTTCCTCGCCTCGCGAGAAGGCAATCCCGGCCAATGCGCCGGTCAGACGTTGTCGAGGGCGTCGCGCAGATCGGCGAGCAGATCCTCGCGATGCTCCAATCCCACCGACAGGCGCACGAGGCCGTCTGAAATTCCCATCTCGGCGCGCAACTCCGGCGCGAACCGCTGGTGGGTCGTGGTGGCCGGGTGCGTGACGAGGCTTTTCGCATCGCCGAGGTTGTTCGAAATACGGACGAGCCGCAGCCCGTTCATGAAGCGGAAGGCGCCGTCCTTTCCGCCTTGAACGTCCAGTGCGATCATGGTCGAGGCGCCGCTCATCTGGCGACGGATCAGCTCGGCCTGGGGATGATCGGGCCGTCCCGGGTAGATGAGTCCTTGCAGCTTGGGGTGATCGTGCAGGGCGTCGGCAAGAAAGCCCGCATTGGCCGTCTGGCGCTCCACCCTCAGAGACAGCGTCTCCAGGCCCTTGAGCAGAACCCAGGCATTGAACGGCGAAATCGAGGGACCGGTCATGCGCAGAAACTGCTGCACCTTGCCCTCGATGAACTCCGTGGAGCCCAGGATGACGCCGCCTAGACAGCGGCCCTGGCCATCGATGTGCTTGGTGGCGGAATAGACGACGCAATCCGCGCCGAACGCCAGGGGCTGCTGATAGAGCGGCGTGGCAAAGACGTTGTCGACGGTGAGCGTGGCTCCGGCCTCATGGGCGATCTGTGCGACGGCGGCAATGTCGATGATCTGGAGACTGGGATTGGAGGGCGTCTCCAGGAGGAAGGCCTTCGTCTCCGGGCGGACGGCCCTGCGCCAGGCCTCCACGTCCGGACCATCGACAAGCGTGCAGGCGACGCCGAACCGGGGAAGAAGGTCCTCGACCACCCACCGGCAAGAGCCGAAGAGGCCCCGCGCGGCCACCACATGATCTCCGGCTTGAACCTGGCTCAGCATGGCCGCCGTGACCGCCGCCATGCCGCTTGCCGTTGCACGGGCCGTTTCCGCTCCTTCCAGCGAGGCCATGCGCTGCTCGAACATGTCGACGGTCGGATTGGAGTAGCGGCTGTAGCTGTAGCCCGGCTCCTCGTTCAGGAAACGGCGCTCGGCGCTCTCCGCGCTCTCATAGACGAATCCCTGCGTGAGGAAGAGGGCCTCGGATGTCTCGCCGAAGGGCGTCCGCTCCTGGCCATCATGGACGAGGCGGGTTTCGAGACGATAACCGGGGTCACGATGCGTGCTCATGAGCCGATGCTAGGTCTGTTCTTTTAAAAGAACAAACGTTTTTTGAGAGGAATGTCTCCCTCCTTCGTCGAAGGGCTCTCGGGCCTACCGGCTAGAGGCCTCGCCGATCAGCCGTTCGACGCATTGTTCCAGGGAGGAGCGCCAGGAGGGGAGGCGAAGGCGGTGGATCGCTTCGAGCTTCGCGCAGTCCAGACGGGAGTTGCCCGGCCGCCTCGCGGGGGTGGGATAATCCGCCGTCGACAGGGGGCGGACCCGGGCGAAGGGGCCTCCCAGGCCCAGCGATACGGCAAAGATTTCGGAGGCGAGTTCGGCCCAGCTCGCAGAGCCGTCTCCCGCCATGTTGAAGATGCCGCGCAGCTTGCCCTCCCGAGGTCTATCGAGCAGGTTTCTGGCCACTTCAAAGATCCCGTCGGCGAGATCGAGAGCGCTCGTCGGAGAGCCGATCTGGTCGGCGACGACCCCAATCTCGTCCCGATCCGCTGCCAGCCGAAGCATGGTCTTTACGAAGTTCTTGCCGAACGGGCTGTAGACCCAGGCGGTTCGCAGGATCACATGGTCGTCGGTCATGCCGGCGACGGCCTGTTCCCCGTGGAGCTTGGAGCGGCCATAAGCCCCCAGGGGATGGACGGCATCGTCCTCCCGATACGGGCGAGGCAGGGTGCCGTCGAAGACATAGTCCGTCGAGAGCTGGATGAGAGGCAGGCCCATGGCGCGGGCCGCACTGGCGACCGCGCCTGCGCCTGCGCCGTTGATCGCCTCCGCCATTTCCGGCTCCGCCTCGGCCTGATCGACGGCCGTGTAGGCCGCCGCATTCACGATCAGATCGCCTCCCGCGTGCCGCAGGATTTCCTCGATTGTCGATGGCCTGGCAAGGTCCAGTTCAGGCCTTCCGAGCAGCCGGATCGTCGCCCCATATGCGCTGGCGCGCTCCGCCAGCGCGCGGGCGACTTGTCCTTCCTTGCCGATCACGATGATATGCATGGGCGCTCGATGCTCTCTGCCGATGGCGGTTACCTGGGCCATTGGAAGGCGCTGCGCGAGCCCGCCGAGGGCTCCGGCGCCTGCCATTGTTGCTGCATTGCAGTATCACACTCCCGTCACGGTTTGTCTGCATAGTGCGATTCGCGATGACAATGAGGATGACCATGGAGGAGGGCATGTACGCTTACAACCTGTTCCGCAACACGCAGCAGGACGGCCTTGTCTGCGCGGTTCCGGAAGAGCGTTCGGTTCCTGCCTTCGTCACCGGGCCACAATGGCAGTTCGGAGGGCGCCTCGACTTGGGCCAGCCTCCTCTCGGCTTCGACAGGCAAGCGGCCGTGACCGGGGTCCGCTTCAACGGCTACTACCTGTTCGCGAGCTTTCCCAAAAGCGCGGCGCACTCATAGACCCGGGTCCTATGCTGACGCGACGTAGACGGAATTTAGACTCATCCGGGCGGATCGGGGCTTGATCTTGCAGGGTGTCTGCTCTCTTTTGATGTAGGCGGCACCCGCCGCTGCCTTTTTCCTGCGTGATCGTGAACTCTTCCCTCGCCCTCATCTGGACCATTACGGCCGCCACTACATTGCTGCAGGCCGGTAACGGTTTGCTCCAGGCCTTGATGCCGCTGCGCATGCAGGCCGAAGGTCTTTCGGTCTCCGCCATTGGCATCGTGGCAGCGGCCTACGGCCTCGGCTTCTCGGCCGGCTGCCTCCTGGCTCCCGCCTTCATCCGCCATGTCGGCTACATCCGGGCTTTCGCGAGCTTGGCGGCGCTGGTCGCCGTGCTTGTGCTGGCGATGACGCAGGCGCATTCCACCCCGGCCTGGGTGATTTTGCGCGGGCTGACGGGCGTGACGCTGGCCTGCATCTTCACCGTGACGGACAGCTGGATCAGTGCGCGCGCCACCTCAAGCCACCGTGGGCGCATTCTCTCGGTCTACATGATCGCCACCAAGATCGCCCTGATGCTGTCGCCGCTCGGCATCGGCTTCGGAGACATCCGGACCGATGGATTGTTCATGGCCGTGAGTGCCGCGATCACCCTGTCGCTGCTCCCGATCGCAGCAACGAGCACGAAGGAGCCCCCGGCGCCGATCGGCGTAAAGATCGATGTCCGGTATCTTTTCTCGCTGGCTCCCTCGGCCGTTGTCGGATCCTTCGTGGTGGGCCTCGTCAATGGGCCGGTGATCGCCATCACGCCGGTTTTCGGCGTGAGCATCGGCCTGAGCCAGGAGCGAGCCGCGGCGCTTCTCGTCGCGCTCCAGGCCGGGAGCCTCGTACTGCAATGGCCGCTTGGCTGGCTCTCCGACCGGGCCGACCGGCGCTATGTCATCGCGGGCCTGGCGGCAGGCACGAGCCTGGTCTCGGTGCTCATCCTGTTCGCCAGCGCTCAGGGGGCGCAGGACATGATCCTCTGGAGCTTCGCTGCCTGGGGCGGCCTGGCGCTCTGCATCTATTCCGTATGCGTGGCCCATGCCTGCGACATCGTCGATCCCGGCCGCATCGTCTCGACGGTCGGCACGCTTCTCTTCTCGTGGGCGGCGGGTGTCACGATCGGACCTCTGTTCGGTGCCCTCGCCATGGAGCTGCTCGGGCCGGACGGCCTTTTCATCTACTCGGCAGCGGCTTCGCTGGGGCTTGTCGCCTTCATCATCCTGCGCATCGGCCAGGTTCAGCGTGCGCCGGTGATGGGCGGCTTCGTGGTCGCCTCCACCAATTCCGCGGCTCCTACCGTGGTCGCCCGCACCGAAAGTGCCGCGAGCGATCAGGAAGCGGGCGGCGCAACGCCCGATCAGAACTCGGCTTCGGCGGTGACGCGGGACGAGACGTCCTCATAGCGGTTCAGGCGCTTGTCGATCATCGTATCGATCTTGCCATAGACTTCGGACACGCTGAGCTGCCGGGTCTTCTTGCCGTCCTTGGCAAAGAAGAGCGCCTTGTTGGATTCGGCGGCCTTGGGGAACGCGCTCTTTGCACTTTTCTTCGGGGTATCGTCCACGAGGGCGATGAACTTGCTGGCGCTGTCCACCCCGAAAAAGTGGGAGAGATAGAACTCGGAGCGGCTGAGCTTGCGGCCGAGTTTCGCCTCGATCTTGGCCTTGTCGCGCTTCATCATCTCCGCTGCCATGAGGGCCGAGATATAGGGATTCCGGCGCAGGCCGAGGATGTATTCGCGCTTGGCTTCATCGGGAACCGAGAGTTTTCCGTCCTGCCGTTCGATCGACGAAGCCTCCATGATTAGGCCGTATTTGGGGCCGAACGACCGCACGGCTTCGAGCCATGTGCTCGTGATGAATTGGAACAGGCCGACGGCGGACGAGGTCGAGGCTTTGTTGCCGGGCAGAAAGCTCGATTCCTTGTCCGCGAGCGCCATCATATAGACGGGATCGGCGCCGGTGATCTCCGATGCACGCAGAATGGTGTCGACGATCCAGCGTGGGACGCGCATCTCCTCGAAGGTCACGTACTCGACGGGAGTCGGGTCGATGTCATGCTCAGCGTCGCCTTCCGCGGCGGGTGGATTGGTGAGCGGCATCGAGGTAATGAAGAGCTCCTGCAGTTGCGCGTAGGTGAGCATCTCTGCGGAAATGGTCGGAGCAATGGCTTCAAGAGGGTCGGCCGCGCTTGTCCGAACTGGCGGTTGCGGCGCCATGTCGAAGGCCGGCGCCGCCTGCTTCTGCGGCGAAGCCGCAAGAGCCGGAGAGGCTGGAACGCCTGCGGCTGCACAGGTGCCGAGGCCAGCGCCCGCGACGACGGTCAGCACAGCGTAGCGTGTGCAGAGCGTAGAGAGGCTTTGCAGGGCATCGCGCGCCCGCAGCCTGGTATAAGCGTTATCCTTGTAACGAAACACCGATGACTGGCATGCGCGGTGAAGCGCTGTCAGAGCAGCCTGCATTCGAAAGAGCCCCCACAGGATCGGCTGCTTCTCCGCGGAGCGGGTGTGCAGTCCTTCTTCATTGACGAGGGCGAGTTTTTGATAGGGGGATATGTCCAGAATAGGTCAGCTTGACCTTTGTCTAGGCAAATTGTCCGTGTCGCGGCAAGCTGTCACCGGTCGGCATAACGCGTAAACCCTCTAAACAAAGGGGGTTTTAGGATTCCTGGTTCGGTTCCCGATAAGCGCATGGGCAGGTTGTCGCAGCGTAAACAGAAGCATTCTTTCAGGGTCGGACTGCTCGGAAACGAACCATGAAACCGCGCCATTGCACGTAATCGCCACAATTCCCGCGGCGCCAAGGGTCAGACCTTCGAACGTGCCTGACCCTTGAAATTCATATTGCCCTGCTGTGCGTGGACGTTACCACGTTGCGCGCAAGCCGGCGTAGAAGGAGCGGCCCGCAGTGCCGTAATTGTAGACATCCTGATAGGCTGCGTCGGTCAGGTTTTCCGCACGGGCATAGATGCTGAAGGTGTCGTTGATCCTGTAATCCGCGTAGACATCGAAGCGCGCATAGGGCGCGAGTTCGTACCGCTCTCCCGGTGAGGAGAAGCGGCTCCCCACGAGCACGACGGAAGGCTCGATCGAGAGCCCGGGCAAGGGGGTGATCGTCAGGCCAAGACGTCCCTGGTGCTGCGGACGGCGCGCAAGGCGCAGATCTGTGTCTTCATCGAAGGCCTCGAGCAACGTATAGCTCGCCTTCACCCGCAGCCAGGTGGGTACGACATCGACGTCGGCGGAGAGCTCCACGCCATTGGTGCGCGCCCGGTTCACGTTGATGAAGCAGCCCCACATCTGCTCCGGGCGGCAGGTATCCGCCATTCCATAGGCGATGAGGTTGCGGAAGTGGTTGGCGAAGAACGTCGCCGAGAGCAGCACGCGGTCATCCGCAAGGCGCTGATCGATGCCCACATCGAAGCCGATGGAGCGCTCGGATTCCAGATCCGCCGTGCCGGAGAACGGATCGAATTTCTGATACAGGGTCGGCGCCTTTGCGCCCGTGCCGACGCTGGCGCGCAGCTTCGTGCCGGAGGCCGGAATGTCGTATGCCGCCGTTGCGCGCCACGTTCCGAAGGTGTCGCCACCCTCGACATCATCGATACGGCCGCTGAGCGACAGATGAAGGTTTTCGAGCGGGCTGAACTGATGCAGCGCATAGAGAGACCGGGTGATCTGCGTGGCGTTGACGTCTTTACCCTCCGGAGTCTCGAAAGGCAGAAGGCTGCGGGACGTCGAGATCAGACGCTCCTGCTCTGCTTTTGCTCCGAAGGTGAGAAGACCATAGGTGCCGAGCTTCAGATCGCCCTGATATTCCGCCGAGAGGCGATTACCCTGATAGCCATACTCGCTCCCATAGAGGTCGGGCAGGGCATAGGACCCGATCAGGCGAAGATCGGTGTCGGTGCGGCTGCCCGAGACGAGGAAGCTGTTTTTGAGCAAGCCGTCCAACGTATTGACGGTCAGGCGGGAATGCCCCTCGAACAACCGCCCCTGAGTTTTCGAAGGGCCATCCGGCAGCGCATCGAAGTCCGGATCGTTGTCGATCTGCGCGCGGTTGTCGCTTGCATAGCCGCCCACCTCGAATTCCGCATCGGGTGAAATCGCAACCGAAACGCGGCCTGCCGCGCCAAGACGCCGGGCGCTGTCGTTCTCCAGGGGGGAGGAAAGCGTGTCTTCGATGCGGCCGATGCGATAACCGTAACGCGAAAAGCCGGCGGAATCGAAGCCGGTGGTGGAGAAGGCATAGGATACGGGACCCGTGCTGCCGGAAACGGCAGCGCGCCCGGCCGCGGTGCCGTAGCTGCCGCCTTCCATGCTGATGTTCACGCGCGGCGCGCCCCTGCCTTTGCGGGTAATGATGTTGATCACGCCGCCCATCGCATCCGAGCCGTAGATGGCGGATTGCGGGCCGCGCAGAACCTCGATGCGCTCGATGTCGACAGCAGCCAGGTTTGAGAAGTCGAACTCGCCGGAATTGGCCGCGGGATCGTTGACGCGGATGCCGTCGATGAGCACGAGGGTCTGGCCGGAATCGGCTCCGCGAATGCGGACGGTGGTGGTCGAGCCGGGTCCGCCGGTCTCGGTGACCGTGACGCCTGGAACGCGGCGCAGAACATCCGCGGGGCTCTTCGGGGATTCCTTCTCGATCTCGTCGCTGGTGATCACCGAAATCGCGCTTCCGGCCTGCGAGATGGCGAGGGGCGAGCGCGTGGCCGTGACCACGAAGTCAGGCGCAGGGACAGGCTCGGTGAACGTCTGGGCCTGGGCAGAGCCCATCGATACTGTGCATAGGGGAACGAATGCCGCGAGGACGCGGCGCAAAGGCACGGCCATGGAGACCTCCTGCTCGCCCCGCCGGCGAGCAATACGGGTTGCGTTGTCGACGCCGGCCGGTCTCCTGGCTTGCGGGTCGTCGCGAGCAATCCGCCTTCCCAAATCCTCTTGAGCTTGTCGCGCCCAAAGATTCAGTGGCATGAAGGATTGCCGCTCGCCGCTTACAGTTGCGGGGGCAGCCACGGAATAGGAGCAAGTCCGCACCGTGTTCCCGTTTCACCTCGACGATTTGAGGCACCAACGTCGGATCCTTCTTTACGAGCTTGTCTGTTATGCTGCAACTGCGCCTCGGTCGGTTTTCCAGATGGATGTGGCCCATCTGCATCGCCTTTGCTCTCGCAGGCGCGGCAGAGGCGCAGCAGCGGCCCCGGCGCGTGGTCTCCCTCAATCTCTGCACGGACGAGATGCTGCTGGCCTTCGCCGACCGGGAGCAGATCGCCTCCTTGAGCTATCTCGTGACGGACCCGTCGATCTCGATCATGGTCGAACAGGCCCGGGGCATTCCCCTCAATGACGGAAGGGCGGAGACGATTCTGTTCAGCGGCCCGGATCTCGTGCTGTCCGGGACCTATGGCCAGCATCACCAGGCCGCGCTCCTCAAGGCGCAGGGGCTCGATGTTCTGACGCTGGGGCCATGGACGAGCCTGAAGGAGGGACAGGAGCAGATCCGGACGATGGCGCGTGCCTTGGGGCATCCCGAGCGTGGCGAGGTCCTGATCGCCGAGATCGAAGCCGCGCTTCGTCGCACGAAGGATATCGTGACAGGCAAGCCCAGCGTCCTCGTCTATGATCGGGGCGGCTGGGTTTCCTCGGCGGATTCCCCCACGAACGAACTTCTGCTGCATATGGGTTTCCGGCTCCATCATGAAGCCCTGGGAATGCCCTATGGCGGCGTGGCCCGCCTCGAATCCATCGTCACGTCCCCACCCGATTATCTCGTCGTGGACGAGGACGCTGAACACGCGGTGGACAATGGAACGGCGATCTTCTCTCACCCGGCCCTCAAGGAGGCCGTACCGCTCGATCGTCGCCTCGTGGTGCCGGGCAAGCTCGCGCTCTGCGGCGGACCCTCGACGCCCGCGCTCATCGATGCATTGGCGACCGAGATCAAAGCGAAGGTGCGCTGAAGAACCAGCTCAACCGAGGTGCAGGTTCAGGGGAGGGGCCGGCTTGAGGAGCACCGGGCATCCGGCGGCGACGAGGACGACCGCGTCGCAAGCCGCCGCGATCCGCTGATTGAGCCGCCCC
Source organism: Microvirga sp. HS2 (assembly GCF_055792805.1). NCBI lineage: Bacteria > Pseudomonadati > Pseudomonadota > Alphaproteobacteria > Hyphomicrobiales > Methylobacteriaceae > Microvirga > Microvirga sp. HS2. Next base: position 20,735 of record NZ_JBVVAJ010000034.1, on the reverse strand, counting down.
TGTTCGTCGCGAAAGGAGCGCCCGAGAGCGGTCGCCGGGACAATCCCTTGCCCGACCTCGTTGGACACGAGAAGAACCGGGCCTTTCAGCATCTCCAGTTCATGAATGAGCGCATCGGTCTCATCGTCGGCGCAGCGCCCATCCAGCATGATATTGGAGAGCCACAGGGTCAGGCAGTCGACGAGCACGACACGGTCGGGCGCGGCAGCCTCGCGAAGGGCCAGGACGAGATCGAGCGGCGCCTCCTTCACCTGCCACGAGGAATGACGCTCCGACCGATGATGCGCAATGCGCTCCCGCATTTCTTCGTCGAAGGCCTGCGCCGTCGCGATGAGAATGCGTGTCGTCGATGCGGCCTCGGTCCATTGCTGGGCGATCCGGCTTTTGCCCGAGCGGGCGCCACCCAGGACGAGGACGCGACGGTAAAGGGTCATATGCGTTTCCGAAAGGGCGCGGGCCCACCGACACTAGAGGATCATGCTAAAAGTCCGATCCGCTTTTGGGTCCGATGCCCTAGCCCGTCAAACGGTTGAGAGGGATCGTCATGTGGACGCGCAGGCCCTCACGCAGCCACTCCTGTTCCAGCGTCCCGCCGAGCTGGCCCGCGATGCTTCTCTGGGAAAGCTGCGTGCCGAAGCCCTCGAAATCCGGCTTCCTTTCGATAACAGGGCCGCCGCCCTCGATCCAAAGGAGATCGACCATCTCGTCGTGAATTGTCCATCGAACCGATAAATGGCCTTCCGGGTTCGACAGGCATCCGTATTTGGCGGCGTTTGTGGCCAGTTCATGCAGAACCAGCGCGAGACTCGTCGTGGTGTTGGAGCCGACACGAACGCTCGGCCCATGAATCTCGACTCTGTCGGAGCCGGTTTGCCGGTATGGTTCGAGCACGGCTTCGCACAAGCGGGCGAGATCGACATCCGGCCCTGTTCCTGGTGCTGCGGAGGCAGGCTGCACGAGTTCGTGAGCCCGCGAGAGCGCACTCAGGCGGCCGCGGAGAGCCGTCGCCATCTCCTTCGGATCTTTGGCCGTGCGCGCGGTCATCGAGACCATGCCATTGGCGATGGCAAACAGGTTCTTGACGCGATGGTTCAACTCACGCGTGAGGAGCTGCTGCGCCTCCTCGAACGCGTGCCGCTCGGTAATGTCGCTGACCACGCCGGAGAGGATCACGGCATGGGGCTTGTCGCCGTCGACGGCGAAGAAAGCTTGCCCGACCGAACGGAACCAGCGGAGTTTGCCGTCGGACAGGATCGCCCGGTACTCGCTTTCGTAATGTCCGTCCGATTGCGGGTCACAGGCTCTCGCGACGCGGGCCTGCACGCCTTCCCGATCGTCGGGGTGAATCATGCCGTAGACATGCTCCAAGGGAAGGTTGAGCGATCCGTCGTGCGGGATCCGGTAGAGAGCGCAGGTGCCCTCGTCCCAGAGAACCTGCTTCTTCTCCAGATCGATCTGCCATGTGCCGAGATTGGCTGCCTCGAGAGCAAGGCGGTAGCGGGTCTCCAGTCTGCGGACCGCTTCCTCCGCCTTCTTCTGCGCATCGATATTGGTGCTGGTGCCGAACCAGCGCATCGTATCTCCGGAAAGGGCCTGGATGGGAACGGCGCGGCTGAGGACCCATTCGTAACGGCCCGCTGCGTTGCGGATCCTGTATTCCCATTCATAGGGCGCGCCGGATTCGATGGACTGCCGCCATTGCGCCTGAACCTCGGGCAGATCCTTGGGATGAACCGCGCTCAGCCAGCCGTCGCCTTCGGACTGCTCCGGTGTCAGACCCGTGAATTCGTGCCAGCGGCGGTTGAAATAGTCGTGAGATCCATCGGCACGGGCCGACCAGACGAGCTGGGGCAAGGATTCCGCCAAAACGGCAAATTGATTTTCCGTTGCGTTGAAATCCACTCGGATCTCCCTGGGGGCGCGACTTGCCGCCTGTTCTCCTGCCAAAGGGAACTTCATTGTTGAGGGCCTTTTTGACGCTGACAACCTAAATCGTGCTCAATTTGTGATTTTAATGGCGAAAGAGTAGCCCCTGAGAGGAGAAAGGACTAAGAAGCCGCCCACGTCTGGCGCTCCGCTGCCGGAGCGCATAGATGCAGGACAGCCCTTGAACCCTGAAGCGGTATCTGACGCCGAGGCTGGTTGAACCCTTTCATGAACGATATGAGTCCCAATCCGGTTGCCCCGCCGGACATCGCATCTGCCGACGCCCTGCATCCCAAGGAGCGCCGCTCGCGCCGCTTCGCCTGGATCGGCATGGCCGCCAGCGTAATCCTGTTCGGGGCATCCCTTGTCGTTCTTTGGCATATCGTCTCTGAAATCGACGTGAACGAATTGAAGGCGGCCTTCACGGCCGCGAGCCTGCGCCAGATCGGCCTGGCGGTTCTTTTCACGGTCATCAGCTACAGCCTTCTGACCTGCTATGACGCTATCGCGCTCAGGCAGCTCAAGCTGAAGATTCCTTACCGCACCACCGCGATGGCCTCCTTCACGTCCTATGCGGTGAGCTTTACGCTGGGCTTTCCCCTGCTCACGGCGGGTACGGTCCGCTATTGGCTCTATTCCCCCAAGGGCGTCAGCCCGGGACGGGTGGCGAGCCTCACGGTGATCACCGGCGTGACCTTCTGGCTGGGCATGGCCCTGGTCCTGGCCTCGAGCATGATCCGGCAGGCGGATGAGCTGGCGAGCCTCGTCTATACCCATATCTGGGTCAATCAGCTGATCGGCCTCGCCGCGGCCGTGTTCGTCGCAGGCTATCTGGTCTGGGTGTCGTTCAAGCGCCGGATCGTACGGATCCAGGGGTGGAAGCTGGAGCTTCCGGGCCTGCGCCTGTCTCTGGCCCAGATCCTGATCGGCGCCTGCGATGTCTGTGCCGGGGCGGGGGTGCTCTTCATCCTTCTGCCCGGGGGGCATGGCCTCGGCTTCGAGACCTTCCTGGCGGTCTATATCTTCGCCGTCATGCTGGGCGTGGCGAGCCATGCGCCGGGTGGCCTCGGCGTCTTCGAGGCCACGATCCTTCTGGCGCTATCGAGCTATCCCCGGGAGCCGGTGCTCGGCGCCCTCCTGCTCTATCGCCTATGCTATTATCTCGTTCCCTTCGTCGTGGCCCTGGCCATGCTGGGAGCCTACGAGGTTCGCAATCGCCTGCGGTCCTCGCGGGGGGCCTTCAAGCCTGACGAAGAGCTTGCCGAGGAGGGATCGGCCGGGAGATGACTCTTCCGAGCGCGCGTCTTAGAGCATCGTGCGGAAAAGTGGATCCGGTTTTCGCTGGCGCGGCCCGCTGGGTCCGCGTCGAACGATGCTCTCTCCTAAGGAGAATGCATCGGATCTGCCCCAAAAGTGCAAATCCACTTTTGGGTCCGATGCTTTAGAACCTGACGCGACATCCAGCAGAACCTGACGCGACATCCAGCCGAGGCCCTTCAGCATCATGACGGATTCCAGCGAGATCAGGCCGGAAGGTGGCCCTCCCTCCGCCGCTTCGCTGCGCGTGGCGGCTTTCCGCGGAGCCGCCCTGGCGAGCCTGGTTCTGAGCATCGTCGCTCTTTGGCGCGGTTACGGCGACGGCTGGTTCGTCGCCGGCGTCCTCGGCTCCCTCGTGATCAGCGCTGCCGCGGGCGGGATGCCGCGCAAGCGGCTGGGCCAAGCTCTGCAGCAGCGTCCGAGATCTCCCGCGCGAAGCGCCATGGCCGAGGCCGTTCTGGCGCATATTCCGGATCCCGTGATCCTGATCGACCGGCGCGCCGTGGTCCTCGATGCCAACAGGGCGGCCCACGCCCTGCTGCCGGGCCTGAAGGTCGGCCATCCCCTGTCATTCGCCCTCCGCAGCCCCGATGTGCTCGACGGCATCGAGGAGGTCCTGGAGATGGGGACCCCGTTACGGGTCGAATATTCCGAACGCGTCCCTACGGAGCGGACCTTCGAGGTTCACATCGGGCCTTTGCGGCCGGAGGCCACGGACGTGGGCGTCCAATCGGGCGTCGTGCTGTTTTTCCGGGATCTCACCTCGGCCCGGCTTCTCGAGGTGATGCGGGCGGATTTCGTGGCCAATGCAAGCCATGAGCTGCGGACGCCTCTGGCCTCCCTTCTCGGCTTCATCGAGACCCTCCAGGGGCCGGCTCGGGAGGATCCCAAGGCAAGGGAACGCTTCCTCGAAATCATGCGCATCCAGGCCCAGCGCATGAAACGGCTGATCGACGACCTCCTGTCCCTCTCGCGCATCGAAATGCGGGCGCACGTGTCACCGACGCAGATTGTCGATCTCGGCTCCCTCGTTGCCCCGATGATCGAGACGTTTTCTCCGGCCGCGAGGGAAAAGGGCGTCGTGATCCGTACGGCTCTGCCGCCGCACCCGGTTTACGTCCTGGGCGATCGGGACGAGCTTCTGCGCGTGATCGAGAACCTGGTTGAAAACGCCGTGAAATACGGGGAAAGCGGTGGCGCCGTCGATGTTTCCGTGGAGAGCCTGGAGGCTGGCCCGGGCCATCAGGGCGGCTGCGCCGTCCTGTCGGTCCGGGATTATGGAGCCGGCATTCCTCCGGAGCATCTGCCACGCCTGACGGAGCGCTTCTACCGGGTCGACGCGGCTCAGAGCAGGGACAAGGGCGGAACGGGCCTGGGACTGGCCATCGTCAAGCACATCGTCAACCGCCATCGCGGCGAGCTCGACATCGCCAGCGAACCGGGGCAGGGCGCATGCTTCACCGTCAAGCTCCCTCAGGCCCCGTCGCTCGCTTGACGCTGGATTCCGGGCCTTCGCGGGGGATCCTTTTGGGGTGTCATTTATTTGTCATCCAACTGTCGTAGAGCCGACATCCGTCGGGCCTAGCTGTCCACTCGCGCGGCCCGGGAGCAGTCCTCGAACTGCCTGCCGCGCTTGGATGAACAGGGAGATTTACCGTGAAGATCATGTCCTTCGCCATGGCAGCCGGCCTTGCCCTCGCGAGCCTTTCGACTGCGGCGTCCGCTGCCGACATCACCGGCGCAGGCGCGACTTTCCCCTTCCCGGTCTATTCGAAATGGGCTGAAGCCTACAAGAAGGAGACCGGCACCGGCATGAACTATCAGTCGATCGGATCCGGCGGCGGCATCAAGCAGATCCAGGCCAAGACCGTGGATTTCGGCGCCACCGATGCTCCGATGAAGGGTGCCGATCTCGAGAAGAACGGTCTCGTTCAGTTTCCGACCGTGATGGGCGCGGTCGTTCCGGTCGTGAACATCCAGGGCATTCAGGCCGGTCAGATCAAGCTGACGGGCCAGGTTCTGGCCGACATCTTCCAGGGCAAGATCGCCAAGTGGAACGATCCCAAGATCGCTGAGCTGAATGCCGGCGTGAATCTTCCCGGCGCCAACATCACGCCGGTCTACCGTTCCGACTCGTCGGGCACGACCAGCGTGTTCAGCACTTACCTCTCCCAAGTGTCCGAGGCGTGGAAGTCGGAGCTCGGCGTCGGCACCACGATCAACTGGCCCATCGGCCAGGGCGGCAAGGGCAACGAGGGCGTTGCCGCGACCGTGAAGCAGGTCCCGAACTCCATCGGCTATGTGGAATACGCCTACGCCAAGCAGAACAACATTCCCTACACCCTGCTCCAGAACCAGGCAGGCAAGTATCCGCAGCCGGAGATCAAGTCCTTCCAGGCCGCCGCCGCGAGCGCCAACTGGTCGTCGGCTCCGGGCTTCGGCATCTCGCTGACCAATCAGCCTGGCGACGATGCCTGGCCGATCACGAACCCCACCTTCATCCTGGTCTACAAGACCACGGAGAAGCCCGAGCAGACCGCCGAGGTTCTGAAGTTCTTCGACTGGGCCTACAAGAGCGGCGACAAGCTCGCCTCCGACCTTGACTACGTGCCGCTTCCCGACAACGTCGTCGAGCAGATCCGCACGTCCTGGGCGAACGACATCAAGTCCGCCTCGGGCCAGCCGGTCTACAAGAAGTAAGTTGACGGCTGCCTCTGGCAGCCGAGAGGAGTGAGGCGGATGGCCGTTGTGTCTGATAAGAGTGTCGTATCGAACACGATGGTCGTCCGCCGCCGCACCTCATCGACCTTCGACCAGGGCTTCCGGTGGGCCAGTTACGGCTCCGCCCTGGTCGTTCTCGCCGTTCTCGCAGGGATCATCGGCACGATGATCTATGGCGGTTGGCCCGCGTTCCGCGAGTTTGGCTTCGGCTTTATCACATCGAGCATCTGGAATGTCGGCCAGGACCAGTATGGCGCATGGGTCGCCATTTCCGGCACTCTCACATCGGCCCTCATCGCGCTTGTGATCGGCGTGCCGATTTCCATCGGCATCGCGATCTTCCTTACTCAGCTATGCCCGCCCTGGCTCCGCCGCCCGGTCTCCACCGTGATCGAGCTCCTGGCCGCCGTGCCCAGCATCATCTACGGCATGTGGGGCCTCTTCGTCTTCGCCCCGCTCTTCGCGAAATATGTCCAGATCCCGTTGAACTCCATTGTCGAGGGCATGCCGATCCTGGGCACCGTTCTCTATGCCCGCGTGCCGTCCGGCGTCGGCATGCTGACGGCGGGGATCATCCTCGCGATCATGATCATCCCTTTCATCGCATCGATCACGCGCGACATCCTCGATCAGATCCCGACCGTGTTGCGCGAAAGCGCCTACGGCATCGGCTGCACCACGTGGGAAGTGGTTCGCCACGTTCTGCTCCCGCAGGCGGGTGTCAGCATCATCGGCGCGGTCATGCTCGGCCTCGGCCGCGCGCTCGGCGAGACGATGGCGGTCACTTTCGTGATCGGCAACGCGAACCGTCTGTCGCTGTCGCTGTTCGATCCCAGCTCGACCATCGCCTCCCGCATCGCCAACGAGTTCAACGAGGCTGCGGGGATGCAGATGAATGCCCTTCTCGCGCTGGGATGCATTCTGTTCGTCGTCACGTTCATCGTTCTGGCACTCGCGCGTCTTCTGATCGCCCGTGTGAAGACGCGCTAAGGGAATGTCCGATGGATACCGTTCTCCATAAGAATACCGATATGGCGTCTCCTGCGCCCTGGGGACGCGTGCGGCGCAGCCGCTACATCGCCGACCGTGCGCTGAAGATCATCTGCACGCTCTTCACGCTGCTCGGGGCCTTCGTGCTCGGATGGATCCTGCTGATGCTCCTGGTGGAAGGCATCGGAGGTCTTTCCCCCGCCGTCTTTACGGAAACCACGCCCGGTCCTGGAACGGAGGGCGGCGGCATCGCCAATGCCATCGTCGGCAGCCTGATCCTGACGCTTCTCGGCATCGTGGTCGCAACGCCCATTGGCGTGCTCACGGGAACCTACCTTGCCGAGTACGGCAAGACCTCGAAGCTCGCCACCGTGATCCGCTTCGTCAACGACATCCTGCTGGCGGCCCCCAGCATCCTCATCGGTCTTTTCGTCTACATGCTGATGGTGCAGCCCATGGGCGGCTATTCCGGATGGGCCGGAGGCGTGGCGCTTGCGATCATCGCCGTTCCCGTGATCGTTCGCTCGACCGAGGACATGCTGCGTCTCGTGCCGGGCTCCCTTCGCGAGGCCGGAGCGGCGCTCGGCGCGCCCATGTCGACGGTGATCGTCAAGATCAGCTGGAAGGCCGCGCGGGCCGGCATGGTCACCGGCGTGATCCTGGCCACGGCGCGCATTGCCGGCGAAACCGCGCCACTGCTGTTCACGGCGCTCAACAATTCCTTCTGGTTCAGCCCGAGCCTGATGGGCGGCGTCTCCAACTTGCCCGTGACGATCTATCAGTTTGCGCTGGCGCCGTATCAGAACTGGCGAGAACTCGCCTGGGCCGGCGCCCTCATCATCACCCTGTCCATTCTGGCGCTCTCCATCGTGGCGCGCCTGCTCTTTAAGAAGGATAAAGTCCGATGAGCACGATTGCCGTCAACACGAGCAGCGCCATCGGGAATGCGGCCGCAGCCGATGTCGGCGCCTCGGTTCGCATCGCCGTCAGAAATCTCGATTTCTATTATGGCGACTTTCGCAGCCTGAAGGACGTCTCCCTCGATTTCTTCGACCGGCAGGTGACGGCGCTCATCGGCCCCTCCGGGTGCGGAAAGTCCACGCTGCTGCGGACGTTCAACCGTATCTACAGCCTCTATCCCGAGCAGCGCGCGGAAGGACAGATCCTGCTCGACGGACAGAATGTCCTGTCTCCTTCTGTCGACGTCAACGAGCTGCGGGCGCGTGTCGGCATGGTGTTCCAGAAGCCGACCCCGTTTCCCATGTCGATCTACGACAACATCGCCTTCGGGATCCGCCTTTACGAAAAACTTCCAAGGAGCGAGCTGGATGGCCGCGTCGAGGGAGCCCTGCGCAAGGCGGCTCTCTGGGACGAGGTGAAGGACAAGTTGCGCCAGTCCGGCATGGGACTCTCGGGCGGCCAGCAGCAGCGCCTTTGCATCGCACGCGCCATCGCGCAGCGCCCCGAGGTGATCCTGCTCGATGAGCCGACCTCCGCGCTGGACCCGATTTCCACCGGCAAGATCGAGGAGCTGATCGAGCAGCTACGCTCGGAATTCACCATCGTCATCGTCACCCACAACATGCAGCAGGCGGCGCGCATCTCCCAGTTCACCGCCTTCATGTACCTGGGCGAGCTCGTGGAGTTCGGGCCGACGACCAAGATGTTCATGAACCCGTCCAAGAAACAGACTCAGGATTACATCACGGGCCGCTTCGGCTGACCGAAGCGCCTCAAGGAGGCATCCCATGGCGGAGCATATCGTCAGTTCCTACGACAACGACCTGCAGGCTCTGCGCCGCCGCATCACCGAGATGGGCGGCATTGCCGAGAAAATGCTCGTCGATGCGATACAAGCGCTCGTGCGCCACGACACCGCTCTGGCTCAGACCGTCATCGCCTCGGACAAGCGCCTCGATCTGCTTCAGCGGGAGATCGAGGAGAGCGCCATCCTCACCATTGCGCGCCGTCAGCCTTTGGCGGTGGATCTGCGCGAGACGATCTCGGCGATCCGCGTCTCCGGAGACGTGGAGCGCATCGGCGACCTGGCCAAGAACATCGCCAAGCGCGCGCTTGCCATCGGCGGCGAATTCCAGCCGCAGAAGATCGTGCTCGGCCTCCAGCACATGAGCGATCTCGTGCTGGGCCAGCTCAAGGACGTGCTCGACGCCTATGCCCAGCAGGACACCGCCCGGGCCCTCGATGTCTGGAAGCGGGATGGCGCCATCGACGCGCTCTATACCTCGCTCTTCCGCGAGCTTCTGACCTATATGATGGAGGATCCCCGGAACATCTCCTTCTGCACGCACCTCCTGTTCTGCGCCAAGAACATCGAGCGGATCGGCGACCATACGACCAACATCGCCGAGACGGTGCATTATCTCGTGACGGGAGAGACACTGGCCATCGAACGTCCCAAGAACGACCGGTCCATCGATGCGAGCGCCGAGGCAGGAGCCTGACGATGGGTCCCCGCGTTCTGATTGTGGAGGATGAGGAGCCGTTGACGCTGCTCCTGCGCTACAATCTCGAGGCCGAGGGCTACGAGGTCGACAGCGTATCGCGGGGAGACGAGGCCGAGATCCGGCTTCGCGAGCAGGTGCCGGATATCGTGCTGCTCGACTGGATGCTGCCGGGGCTGTCCGGGATCGAGCTCTGCCGCCGCATCCGCGTGCGCCCCGAGACCGAGCGTCTGCCGGTCATCATGCTGACGGCGCGTGGGGAGGAGGGCGACCGCATCCGGGGCCTGTCCACGGGAGCGGATGATTATATCGTCAAGCCTTTCTCGGTGCCGGAACTGCTGGCGCGCGTGCGGGCGCTTCTGCGCCGCACGAAGCCCGCCCATATCGCGACGCTCCTGCGGGCAGGCGACATGGAACTCGATCGCGAAACCCATCGCGTCCGCCGGTCAGGCAAGGATCTTCATCTGGGCCCCACCGAATTCCGGCTCCTCGAGTTCCTCATGCAGAGCCCGGGGCGCGTCTTCTCGCGCGAACATCTGCTCAATGCGGTCTGGGGACACGACGTGTATATCGATGAGCGGACCGTGGACGTGCACGTGGGCCGCCTGCGCAAGGCCATCAACCTCCCGAAGATGTCGGATCCGATCCGGACGGTGCGCGGAGCAGGCTATTCCTTCGACGAGACCTTTGCCCGCGCCGATCAGGCCGCGAGCACCTCGGGCTGACCCTTTGACAGGAGAAATGAGAAAGGCCGCGCAGAGATTATCAGCGCGGCCTTTCTTTGAACCTCGATTGCCCGCTTTAGACCACCGGACGTGAATTCGAACTCACGTCCGGAGCCCTGAGTTCTTCGTTCCACGCATCTTTTCACGCAAAACCGGTTCCCACTTTTGCGTTCGATGCTCTAAAGCATCGGACCCAAAAGTGGACTTGCACTTTTGGGGCAGATCCGATGCTTTCTCCTGAGACGAGAGCATCGTTCGACGCGGACCCAGCGGGCCGCGCCAGCGACCCGAAGGGCCACGTTAGTGAAAACCGGATCCACTTTTCCGCACGATGCTCTAGGCCCGAGCCAGCTTACGCTCACGCTTGCGATCGGCCACGGGCTGGTAGGCGATGCGGGCGTGGTGCGTGCAGTAGGGCAGTCCCGTGATGGAGCGCGCGCCGCAGAAACGGAATTCAGGCTTCGTCGGGTCTCCCATCGGCCAGCGGCACATGGACTCGCGCAGGTCCATGATGGTGACGCGCTCGGACATCGGGATCGCCACGTCCTCCTCCTCGATCATCGCCACCGGATCCTGGTGGGCAGGCTGGAGCGCGATGGGAGCCAGGACGACATTGCTGTGGGCCTGAGGCGCGATGGGGGCCGGCGCGCTGGGAGCGCGGGTCACCTTGCGGGCGCGGGGCGTGGCCGTGGCAGGCTTCACGTCCTTGGCGCGACCGGAAAGGCCGAGGCGATGAACCTTGCCGATGACCGCGTTGCGGGTCACGTTGCCGAGTTCGGCGGCGATCTGGCTCGCGCTCAAGCCGTCGGTCCAGAGCTTCTTGAGAAGCTCGACCCGCTCATCCGTCCAAGTTGCGCCCGCATCTGTCATTTTTAAAACCTGCCTCCTCGTGGCTGCTTCTTTAAACCCGGAATCCCCTGCACCTCGCGGACAGAAAGTTGATGTCCGACCGCGTTGGCAGGGTCGCTCCTGAGGGTGAAAGCCGCCGCACGAATGCTGTACTCGACTGACCTGAAGTTACAGGATGGGCGGACTCGGGCGCAAGAGTCCCGGTCCACCCCCCGCCGTTTTCCCCAAGGAACTCTCCCGGCGTATGACGGGCGGGCCGCCGCATCCGTAGGGTATCCCAGAGGAATGTCGGGCCCGAAAAAGGAGCATCGGGTTGATTCAAGAAGCGGATTTTGCCGTTTGTCCGGTTCCGGAGCGGAAAATTTGCCTGTGATGAGTCACTTCATTTCTCTTGAATTGACAGGGTCTCGCACCTCGTTAGAATCTCCGATGTGCCGCCCCGCTTGGGCGGCGCTTTCTTTTTAAAGGCCCAGGGCTGACCTTCCGGTGCGACCTTGGGGCTCCACAAGAGGCGGAGATATCCCGTGACATCGCCATTGCTGCCGACCTATGCGCGCGCCGAACTGTCCTTCGAGAAAGGGGAGGGGGCTTGGCTCTACGGCCGAGACGGGCAGCGATATCTCGATTTCGGGGCCGGCATCGCCGTGAACGCCCTGGGGCACGCCCACCCGCACCTTGTCGAGGCGCTGACCCAGCAGGCCTCCAAGCTCTGGCACACCTCCAATCTGTTCCAGATTCCGGAAGGTGAGCGCCTTGCCGCGCGGCTGGTGGAGAACACCTTCGCCGACGTGGTCTTCTTCTCGAATTCCGGTGCCGAGGCCAACGAGGCGGCTGTGAAGATGGCCCGCAAATACCATCACGCCAACGGCCATCCGGAGCGCTTCCGGATCATCACCTTCGAGGGGGCGTTTCATGGACGGACCCTCGCCACCATCGCCGCAGGCGGCCAGGCCAAGTACCTCGAGGGCTTCGGCCCGAAGGTCGAGGGCTTCGATCAGGTGCCCCTCAACGACCTCGACGCGCTCAAGGCCGCGATCCGGCCCGAAACCGCCGCGCTCCTGATCGAGCCGATCCAGGGCGAGGGCGGCATCCGCCTGATCGACAACGGGTTCCTCAAGGAGCTGCGGGCGCTCTGCGACCAGAACGGCCTCCTGCTGATTTTCGACGAGATTCAGACCGGCGTCGGCCGCACGGGCAAACTGTTCGCTTATGAATGGACGGGCGTGACGCCCGACATCATGTCCGTGGCCAAGGGCATCGGCGGCGGCTTCCCGCTCGGCGCCTGCCTCGCCACGCGCGAGGCGGCCAAGGGCATGACCGTGGGCACGCACGGCACCACGTTCGGCGGCAACCCGCTCGCCATGGCCGTGGGCAACGCGGTGCTCGACGTGGTTCTCGCGCCCGGCTTCCTGAAGGAGGTGGAGCGCAAGGGCCTTCTGCTGAAACAGCGCATGGCCGAGCTGAAGGATCGTCACCCCGCCGTCATCGCGGAGGTGCGTGGCTTCGAGCTCATGATGGGCCTGCGCACCGTCGTGCCCAATACCGAATTCGTCGCCGCAGCGCGAGCGAAGAAGATCATTCTGATCGGCGCCGGCGACAACGTGGTGCGGCTTCTGCCGCCGCTCATCATTTCGGATGCGGATATAGCGGAGGCCTTCGATCGTCTGGACGCCGCCTGTGCGGCGATGGAGACTGGGCTGAAGGCCCAGGCTCAGCCGGGAGCTGCTCAATGAATCCCCGTCACTTTCTCGATCTCAGCGACTTTTCGGGCGGAGAGATCCGCCACATCCTGAATATCGGCTCCGGCATCAAGGCCAAGCGCCGCCGGGGTGAGCGCTCCAGCGATCGCCCGCTCGAGGGCAAGACGCTCGCCATGGTGTTCGACAAACCCTCCACCCGCACCCGCGTGTCCTTCGACGTGGGCATGCGCGAGCTCGGCGGCGAGACGCTGATGCTCACCGGCAAGGAGATGCAGCTCGGCCGTGGCGAAAGCATTGCGGATACGGCGCGGGTTCTCTCGCGCTACGTGGATGCGATCATGATCCGCACCCTGGACCACGCCATGGTGACCGAGCTGGCGCAGTACGCGTCGATCCCGGTGATCAACGGCCTGACCAAGATGACGCACCCCTGCCAGATCATGGCAGACATCATGACTTTCGAGGAGCACAACGGATCGATCGAGGGCCGCACGATCGCCTGGGTCGGCGACGCCAACAACGTGCTCGCCTCCTGGGTTCATGCGTCTGCGCGGCTGAATTTTACGCTGAAGATCGCGTCTCCGCCGGAACTTGCCCCGCGCCCGGAGCTTTTGTCCTGGGCAAAACAGGAGGGAGCGCAGATCAGCGTGACGACCGACGCCTTCGAAGCGGCCGAGGGGGCTGACGCCATCATCACCGATTGCTGGGTCTCCATGGGCGACGACGACGAGTTCCGCCGCCACAACCTGCTCAAGCCGTATCAGGTGAACAGCAGGCTGATGGGCGTGGCCGCCAGCAACGCCGTGTTCATGCACTGTCTGCCGGCGCATCGCGGCGAGGAGGTGACGGACGAGGTCATGGACGGCCCGCAATCCGTAGTTTTCGATGAAGCCGAAAACCGGCTTCATGCACAAAAGGGCATCCTGGCGTGGTGCCTTGGAGCAGAAAGCGCATGAATTCAGCTTCGTTCGAGGGACAGGACGACGTCGTTCTGCCGTTTGCGGTCGAGCCTCTCGACGTGCGCGGGCGCGTGGTGCGTCTCGGCCCCTCCATCGATACCATCCTGGCCCGTCACGGTTATCCCGACATGGTCGCCCGCGTCATCGGCGAGGCGGCTGCGCTCACCGTCATGCTCGGCGCTTCGCTGAAGCTCGAAGGACGTTTCCAGCTTCAGACGAAGACCGACGGCATCATCGACATGGTGGTGGTGGACTTCAATGCGCCCGACAGGCTTCGCGCCACGGCCCGCTTCGATCAGGAAAAGCTGAATGCCCTGGGAGCGGCAACGCCCAGCACCGGCGAGCTGCTCGGCTCCGGCTATCTCGCGATGACCATCGATCAGGGTTCGGAGCGCAGCCGCTATCAGGGGGTCGTTGCCCTCGAAGGGCAGGGCTTCGAGGAGGCCGCGCACCAATATTTCCGCCAATCGGAGCAGATTCCGACGCAGGTGCGCCTTGCGGTGGCCGAACAGTTCGAGAATGGGCGCCACACCTATCGCGCGGGCGGCCTGATGATTCAGTTCCTGCCCTCCTCATCCGAGCGGCTGCGCCAGGCGGATCTCGATCCCGGCGACATACCGGAGGGCCATCCCTCCAGCGATCTCGGCATGCCCTCGGACGACGATGCCTGGGTCGAGGCCAAGTCGCTGCTGGCAACGGTCGAGGATCACGAGCTCATCGATCCTGCCGTGTCGAGTGAACGGCTGCTCTACCGCCTGTTCCACGAGCGCGGCGTCCGCGTCTTCGAGGGACAGTACGTGCACGAGGAATGCACCTGCTCGCATGAGCGCATCATGGGCATGATGCGCCGTTTTTCCCCCGAAGACCGCCGCGACATGGTCGGCGATAACGGGCGCATCGGCATCACATGCGAGTTCTGCTCGCGCTTCTACGATCTCGACCCTGCTGAAGTGGAAGCCGAGATCGCGAAGGCGGAAGCATAAATCTGCTCTTGATGGAATCATTCGGCATGCCCGGGCTCATCCCGGGCATCCACGTTTTTGCGACCTGATGATCATGAAAGCGTGGATGGCCGCAATACGTGCGGCCATGGCGGAGAAGGCGTGAAACTCAGGAAGCGGCGCACGTCGCCATCAAACGGCGCATGAAGGCCGCGCCCGCTTCCAGCTGATCCAGCGTGATGTACTCGTCCGCCTGATGCGCCTGGTCGATGGAGCCGGGGCCGCAGACGACGGTCGGAATGCCGGCCGCCTGGAAATGGCCGGCTTCCGTTCCGAACGGAACCGTCTGCGTACGGTTCTTGCCTGCGAGCCGCAGGGCGAGCGTTTCCGCGAACGACCCCGGTTCCGGCGCAAGGCCGGGTACGTGAGCATGGAGCTTGGTCTCGATGCGTCCGAAATCGCCGAAGCGGTTCAGCCGCTTCAGCGCAACCTCCTGCACGAATGTTTCGAGCTGGTCGGGAATTTCATCGGGATCCTGGCTGGGCAGCCCGCGAAACTCCCAGTGGAACGTGCACGATTTCGAGATGATGTTGCGCGCCGTGCCCCCCGAGACGACACCCACATGCACCGTGGTGTAGGGCGGATCGAAGCGCCCGCTGGTGTCCCCGCGCTCCATCATCTCGTCGCCGATGCGGTTGAGCTGCGCGATCATCTCGGCCGCCGTCATCACTGCGCTCGCACCGAGATAGGGCTTGGACGAATGAGCCTCCAATCCGTGAACCGTCGTCGAGAAGGTCACCACGCTCTTATGCGCGTCGACAACCTCCAGCATCGTCGGCTCGCCGACGATCACCGCCTTCGGCATCGGCAAA
This sequence comes from Microvirga sp. HS2, assembly GCF_055792805.1. Lineage (NCBI taxonomy): Bacteria > Pseudomonadati > Pseudomonadota > Alphaproteobacteria > Hyphomicrobiales > Methylobacteriaceae > Microvirga > Microvirga sp. HS2. Next base: position 5,273 of record NZ_JBVVAJ010000034.1, on the reverse strand, counting down.
TCCTGGCCGAAGCGACGGATGGTGTCGACGACGCCCAGGCACGTCGTCTCCTCGTCATAGGAGAGCATGATGTGGATCGGCGTCTTGAGGTCGGCGGCCTGAAATTCCGGGATCAAGGCGAGCGCCAGCGCGTCGAAGGCCTTCATGTCCACCGCGCCGCGCCCGTAGGCGCGTCCGTTCTCGACGCGCAGAGTGAACGGGTCCGACGTCCAGGGCTGTCCGGCGACGGGCACCACGTCCGTATGTCCCGACAGCACGACGCCGCCCCTGTCCTGCGGGCCGATGGTGGCATAGAGGGCGGCCTTGTCGCCGGTTTCATTCGGAACGCGCACATATGGCACGTTCCAGCTCTGGAGATAGGCCTCCACGAATTCGATGAGCGGAAGGTTCGACTTCGCGCTTTCGGTATCGAAAGCAACGAGCTTCGCCAGCATTTCGAGCGGCGTGAGCCGCGGTCCGTTGGAAGACATGAAAACCTCAGTGCAGCACGCGCTTGTGGCGCGGCATGTCGAGTGAAAAGGCTGGAATGGCGGCGTCGAAGGTCTCGCCGTCGGCGGTTTCCATCACGTAGCTGCCCTGCATGGTGCCGCTCGGAGTCGTCAGCGGGCATCCGCTGGTGTAGCTGTAACTCTCGCCGGGGCCGAGCACCGGTTCCTCGCCGACCACGCCCGCTCCGCGCACTTCCTGGACGCGGCCCTGCTCATCGGTGATGCGCCAGTAACGGGCGCGCAGCTGCACGCGTTCCAGGCTCAGATTGATGATCTCGACCGTGTAGGCGAAGAAATAGCGGTTTTCGTCGGGCGAGGATTCTTCCGGCATGTAGCGGGGTATCACGGTCACGCTGATGCCGCGGGTAACGGCCTTGTACATGAGTGGTCCCTTGGCCAGTGGTGGAATGTTCGGCCTTCGTGGTAAGGCGGCCTTCAGGCCCCGTCAATCGAGGCCGAAGGGAAGCCGCCATGCCGGGCGAATGAGACGCGGGATCGGGGCCCGCCGGATTAACCTTCCTGTGCTCCAATGGGCGGACAGGGCTGGTCTCGTGCGTTTTCCCCAACGAGAATGGTGAAACGGATGGAGAATTCCGTTACACGGCTCCGACAGCTAAGCTGGGAACACTCGAGCGAAGGGCATGGGCCCTTGGAAGAAGGTCATGGTCGCGTTGAAGGACGGAATCCAATCGGCTGATGCCATCAGGCGCCTCGCGGAAGCGGGCGTGATCAAACCGGAGACGCCGTTCGCCTCCGATCAGGTCCAGCCTGCAAGTCTCGACCTGAGGCTGGGCCGCCGGGCCTACCGGGTGCGCGCCAGCTTCCTGCCGGGCCGCAACCACACGGTCAAGGACCGCCTGGTGCAGCTGAGCTTCCACGAGATCGATCTGTCCGCGGGCGCTATCCTGGAGACCGGCAGCGTCTATATCGCCGAGCTGCAGGAAAGCCTTGCCCTGCCTGACGATTTGTCGGCCGCCGCGAACCCCAAGAGCTCGACGGGCCGCATCGACGTCTTCACCCGCGTGATCACCGACCGCAGCCAGGAATTCGACACCATCGGCGCGGGCTATGCTGGCCCGCTCTATGCGGAGATCTCGCCCCGCACCTTCCCCGTCCTGGTGAGGACCGGGACCCGCCTGTCGCAGCTGCGCCTGAGGAAAGGCGAGGTGCGCCTGAGCGATGCGGATCTCCACGCCCTTCACCAGCGCGACCGGATCGTCACCTCCGCCGAGCCGTCGATCCAGGACGGCGTCGCCGTGAGCGTCGACCTCTCGGGCTTCGGCTCCGACAAGCTCATCGGCTATCGCGCCAAGCGCCATACGGGCCTCGTGGACGTGGACAAGCCGGGCTCCTGCCGGGTCGCCGATTTCTGGGAACCGCTCTATGCGGATGCCTCCCGCACGCTGATCCTCGATCCGGGCCAGTTCTACATCCTGGCCTCGAAGGAAGCGGTGCACGTTCCGCCCGATTATGCGGCGGAGATGGTGCCCTTCGATCCCCTCGTCGGCGAGTTCCGCGTTCACTATGCCGGTTTCTTCGATCCAGGCTTCGGCCATGCCGGCGCAGGAGGGGAGGGGGCCCGCGCTGTTCTCGAAGTCCGCTCCCGCGACGTGCCGTTCATCCTGGAGGACGGTCAGATCGTCGGACGCCTCGTCTACGAGCGCATGGCCGAGCGTCCCCAGGTGCTCTACGGAGCGGGGGCGGGGTCCAATTATCAGGCTCAGGGGCTGAAGCTGTCGAAGCACTTCCGGTAGCCCGCGTCCGCCGGCGCGGCGCGTGGAAGGATCGAGGCTCCGTCCATCGAGGCGACCGCTTGGCTCCGAGGCACGGGCGAGGAGGGGCCAAGCTGTGGCCTCGACGCGGGAAGGGCTGCAATGTCCTCCGGAGGTGTGGATCCCGGGCCGCTTCGGCGGCACGGGCCTGACACGGAATACCGTTTGGACTTGACGAACCACCCCAGACCCATTGTAAACAAAGCTTCAGGCGGGCGTAGTTCAGAGGTAGAACGTCAGCTTCCCAAGCTGAATGTCGTGGGTTCGATTCCCATCGCCCGCTCCAATCCATCCGAAAAAGAATTCCATTGCGCACGAGCGACGAGATCTCGCTCATCCCGAGCCCTGTTCCGGGACAACCAACGAGGGGGCATGTTCGTCCTCTTGCTCCTTTCTGAAGGATGCAGGTAAGTCACCTTCAGGGCGCGCTCAGGGCGGGAGAGAAGGGTGACGGCTTATCCTCAGGCAAGGCTGCGGATCTACTTCGATGCCGAGACGATGCTCGGCCCCGGAAAGGCCGATCTTCTCGAAGGCATCCGGGAGACCGGTTCCATTTCCGCCGCGGGCCGGCGCATGGGGATGAGCTACAAGCGGGCCTGGACCCTCGTCGATACCCTCAACCGCTCCTTCCGCCAGCCGCTCGTGATCTCGACGGCTGGCGGCAAGGCGGGCGGCGGGGCCAGCCTGACGCCGCTCGGGATCGAGGTGCTCGCTCGCTACCGCCACATGCAGGCGGCGACCGAACGGGCCATTGCCGAGGGTGTCGACCGCCTGTCCGCGTGGCTCGCAGCCCGCGGCTGAGGCACGGGCCTCACGAACTGGAGGCCGGCTTGTCGAGGATCGTGAAGCCGTGCTTCTCGAAAGTTCGCTTCGCTTCGGGGGAGCGGAGATACGCCACGAAGCCTGCCGCATCAGGATTGATCGAGTCCTTCGTCACGGCGACCGGATAGACGACGGGTGGGTGACTGTCCTCCGGAAAGGTGCCGACGATCGTCACGTTGGGATCGGACGCGGCATCGGTCTGGTACACGATGCCGAGCGGCGCCTCGCCGCGGGAGACCAGCAGGAGGGCGCCGCGCACGTTGTCGGCTTGAGCGATGCGACCCTTCACGCCCTCCCATGCCCCCAGCTTTTCCAGGGCGGCCTTGCCGTATTTGCCCGCCGGCACCGCATCGATATTGCCCATGGCGAGCCTGCCCGAGCCCAGCACGGCTGCGAGATCGAGGCCCGGTTCGATCGCTATCGGCGCGGCTTCGGTCTTGGGCGCGACGAGCACGATCCTGTTGCCGAGCAGATTCACACGGGTGCCGGGGCGGATCAGGTTCTTCCGGGCCAGGTCGTCCATCCAGTCGAGGTCGGCCGAGACGAAGACGTCGGCGGGGGCTCCCGCCTCGATCTGCTTCGCCAGGGCATTGCTGGCTGCATAGGAGATCTTCGGGGCGGGCTTGCCCATCTGCGTCGCGAAGCCTGCCGCCGCCTCGTCCAGAGCGTTCTTGAGGCTCGCGGCCGCGAAAATGACAAGCTCCTTGTCCTGCGCCCGCGCCGAGCCGGCCATCCATGAGAGCCCGAGCCCCGTGCTCAGCAGGATCACGCCAAGGAGCGGCAAACCAAGACGGCGCGTGATCCGCATGACATCATCCTCCCTGGCCTGGCGCTATCTCCTGTTGGCCATAACGCAACAGGCGCGAGCATGGCAATGTCGGGTGCTCGTCGATCCTCGGGATTCGCCCCTGGCGTTCCGTCCCGGATCCGCCATGGCCTTCCCGCTTCCGGCCCCCAAGGCTGCTGCCAATGGATGGTGCCGGTGTCATGCTGCCCGACGCACGAGAGGCGTCCGGGCAATGGCGCTCAGCAGAGTTCGGAGCGAACGATGTCGTTAGGAATGCGTTTACGCCCGGCTGCGTAACTCTCTTTGTCATCGATGGGAGAAACACATGTTGCGTGCGGTGCTGGCCACAGCGGTCATCGTCTCTGGTGTCATGTTCGCGGCGGGATCTCACGCCCAGGCGCAGGGGCTGGTTCTCTGCGCGCAGGAGGGCGGATTCTGTCGTGTGCCTTATCCGACCCGCGTCATCTATGGCGTGCCCGGGCGAAGCGTCGAGCGCTTCGTGCGCGGGGGAGGGATTCCTTGCTCGAACCGCGTCTTCGGCGATCCTGCCTATGGAGTGACGAAGCACTGCGCCTTCGTCTCCCGCCGATACGACAGGGGGCCCGGGCGATGGGACGGCCGCCGTCATGGTCCTCCTCCTTATTGGGAGCGCGAACCGAGAGACTATGACGGCTATGGCCGCCCATACAGAACCTATTACCGAACCTACTGACGCGGCGAACCAAATATCCTTGTGAACGCCATGCCGGGCGCGAGATCCTGGTGCTCCGCGATGACCGGCTGCGTGTCTGCCCAAGTGCGGCGCGCAGCAGCTCCGCTGTAGAACCCCCCTATAGCTTATCGCGAGGGCCCAGCGGTCGATCCAGGTCCGGGCGGAGGCGGGGAAATACAGGGATTGTGCGACAGGGTGTTGACAAAGCGCCGGCTAATCGACATATCCGCAGCCCCGCCGGATTTCAGATCCAGGCAGGCTTCATCACAGACCGCTCCCGCAAGGCTCCTCGTGAACCTCACCGGCAGGCGGCTTCGATCGAGAACGTCACGTTCCCGGTCAACGGCACGAGCCAAGACTGTCGATAAACGGCAAGTCGTCCTGGCTCCTCTGACGGACAATGCAAGTCTTCAGGCCAACACACAGGCCCGAGGCAAAGTAAACGCAAAGGTGGATTCATCTTTGTGAACGATGAAGTCTACCTTGAATACTGAAAATCAGCGGGACCAAAATTCGGGCCGATGAAAAACTTCAAAATTGTAGTTGACCTTCGGAAAGAGTTTCGCTAAACACCCCTTCATCGGCGGCGGCCTTGGGGCTGCTGCTTCCGGCGGGCTCTTCGGGGTCTTTGGCCGGTGTCCCGGACGGGACCGCATCTTTGGTGATGCTGCTCTTTGACAAGTGAAGAAGGA
>NZ_JBVVAJ010000033.1:0-56020 GCF_055792805.1 Microvirga sp. HS2 | reverse complement strand
TGAAGCTGGCGTCGTCATTGCTGTCAGCGAAGATGGTGTCCGTGCCGAACACGAGATCGTCGTCGCCGTTGTTGAAGCCAACACCGGCGTTCACACCGACGTAGAAGCCGGTCCAGGTGAAGACCGGAACAGCGGCCACGATCGGAGCCGGAGCGCGGCGGGACGGGAGGTCGGCAGCCATGGCGCCAGCGGTCAGGCCGAGAAGAGCAACCGAAGAGAGGAGAATCTTTTTCATTGATTTATCCATTCGCGAAGAACGCTATGGCCTCGCTTCTAACTCAGGGTTGCCTCAACGTCTGTCACTTTTACGCAACAGTGAACAATCGAAGCAACATCACACCCCTCTCTTAGAGGCATCTGTCGGCTCAAATCTGGCCCCGGACACGCGGTGCGCCAACGGCAGGAACGAGGGGAATCCGCCCTATCCTATTGTTTTGATGCGATTATTTTTCAAACCAAGATCGCAGAAGCACACCTGACACGACAGCTTATCGCAGGTAAGAAATCATTGACCATGCAGGAAAATAGCACCTTCCCTGCACATCTCTCAGCCCTCTTCGAGCCAGAGCCGCAAGGCATGTGCGACCCGTTCAGGCTGCTCCAGGCTGGACAGGTGACCGGCCTCGCTCACAACCGTAAGAGAGGCCCATTCGATCATGTCGGCCATTTCCCGGGCGATCTCGGGAGGCGTGATGGCATCGCCCTCGCCAACGAGAATCAATGTTGGAATTTCGATGCCGGGGAGAAGCGGGCGCGAATCAGGTCGGCCCATGATCGCGCGCTGCTGCCTGATGTAGGCATCCGCTCCCGTGTCGCGCAGCATTTCGAGCACGATGGCCTGCAGATCAGGATCGCCTTGACGGTCAGGATGCACCTGGCGCTGCCAGAGCTTCGCGTGAATCGCCTTGAAGCGTCCTGCCTCTGCCAGATCGATGAGTCGCTCGCGATCGCGGCTGGCCTCCGGGGTGTCCGGCAGGGCCGTGGTATCGAGAAGTGCGAGACGTTCGACGCGCTCGGGAGCCTGGCGCATGACCTCCATGGCCACGTATCCGCCCATGGACAACCCCGCGAGGGCGAAGCGCTCGGGCGCCTCCTCCAAAAGCCGTGCGGCTATTGCAGGAATCGAATCATCTCGCGTATGGTCGGCGACGACTACGTTCCTGTTTCCGGACAAAGCGGCAATCTGAGCATCGAACAGGCGCGCCGTGCAGGCCAAACCCGGAACCAGAACCAATGTTTCGGCCATTTCTTCCTTCCTGTGCAAGTTTGCTTGTATTGACAAGCTCATAGCTTGTCCTATGGTCCCGCCACACCTTTGACTTGAGCAAGAGCCTCAGGTGAAACCAGTCTCGCGCCTGTTTGTTGCCGTAGAGCGCGGCCGGCACTGTCAGCGCATCCTACCCCAACGGTATAGAGATTCATGTCCTTCGCCGAACTCGGACTTAGCGATAAAGTTCAACAGGCTGTCGCCGCGGCCGGTTACACGGAGCCGACGCCAATTCAGGCGCAGGCCATTCCCCATGTGCTCGCCCGCAAGGACGTTCTCGGCATTGCCCAGACCGGCACGGGCAAGACGGCCGCCTTCACGCTGCCGATGCTCACGCTGCTCGAACATGGCCGCGCCCGGGCGCGCATGCCGCGGACGCTGATCCTGGAGCCCACCCGGGAACTGGCCGCGCAGGTCCAAGACAACTTCGACAAGTACGGCATCTACCACAAGCTTTCCGTGGCCCTGCTGATCGGCGGCGTTTCCTTCGGAGACCAAGACGCCAAGATCACCCGCGGCGTCGACGTGCTGATCGCGACACCGGGCCGCCTGCTCGACCATTTCGAGCGTGGCAAGCTGCTGCTGACGGGAGTCGAGCTTCTCGTGATCGACGAAGCCGACCGCATGCTCGACATGGGCTTCATCCCGGATATCGAGCGCATCGTGAAGCTCGTGCCCTTCACGCGCCAGACGCTCTTCTTCTCGGCGACCATGCCGCCGGAGATCCAGCGCCTCGCGGATGCCTTCCTGCACAATCCGGTCAAGGTCGAGGTCGCCCGCGCCGCCTCCACGGCGGCGACGATCACCCAGCGCCTCGTGGCGACGGGACGGGAGGATTGGGAGAAGCGTGACACGCTGCGCGGCCTGATCCGCAACGCGACCGATCTGCAGAACGCCGTCGTGTTCTGCAACCGGAAACGCGACGTGGCCGTGCTCCATCGTTCGCTGCAGAAGCACGGCTTCGCGGCCGTGGCGCTTCACGGCGACATGGACCAGCATGCCCGCATGGCTGCGCTCGACAGTTTCCGCAGCGGCGAAATGCCCATTCTGGTGGCGAGCGACGTCGCCGCCCGGGGCCTCGACATTCCAACCGTGAGTCACGTCTTCAATTACGACGTGCCCCACCACGCCGAGGATTACGTCCACCGCATCGGCCGCACCGGCCGCGCGGGTCGTGTCGGTTACTCCTTCACGCTCGTCGGACCGGGCGATGAGAAATCCCTGGCCGCCATCGAAAAGCTGATCGGCACCTCCATCGAATGGGAGGGCCCGACCCTCGCCGAACTCCCGCCCTCCGAGGGCTCGTCCCGCCGCCGCGGCGGCCGAGGCGAAGAGCGCTCGTCCCGTGGCCGCAAGGTCAAGGTTCGCTCCGGCGGCCGTCAGCGGGGCGGATCCGAAGGCGAGAAAGAGGAAGCGGCGCCCGTACGGGAATCAGCGGCTCCCCATCAGGAGCAGCCCGCGCGCAAGCCGCGCCCGGAAAGGGAGCGCGCTTCCGGCAGGGGGAACCAGGGCCGTTCGCGCCGTGACGATGATGATGTGCCGGTCAAGGGAATGGGCGATCACGTACCGGCCTTCCTGATGCGGCCGGTCACGATCAAGAAGTCCTAGAGCATCCGACGTGAAGCGGGCCCTGCGCTTTCGGGCCCGTCCGGCGCCTCAGCTCTGTCGCCATGACGAGCCAGCCACGTCTTAAGAGCCGCTGCGCCACTAAGACGTGGATGTCCGCGACAGGCGCGGGCATGAGCGCTAAAGCGCAGGTTCCGAAGTTTTCCGCGATTTCCGGACGGGAGAAGACTTTTTCGTCTTCTTCGCAGCCGCCGCTTTCCCCCGCAGGGCCGCTCCCAACGCCATGCGGGCCAAGCCTGCCGCCTCGTCAGGGTCGTCCAAAGCCGATTCCGGCATGAGCCAATAGCTCATGATCGTCGTCCGGCCATCCTTGGTCCGATAGCTGAAGGGCCGCGAGCCGAGATCGCGGAAGAATCCGAGGCTCTCGTCATCGACCTTCAGGTAGAGCTCGCCGTCGCTTTCGAGGGCGAACATCACCCCTTCCCGGTAGACCCCCTGCCCGCCGAACATGCGGCGGATGCTGACCGGACCGAATGTCTGGAAGATCTCGCGGATGGCCTCGGCATCCATCGCTTTCAACCGGCGCTGTGGAGCGCGGGCGGCGTCGCCGGTGTGATCGCGACGGATTCGCCGCAACCGCAGGCAGAGGTCTGGTTGGGATTGTTGAAGACGAACTGGGACGACATCTTCGTCGTCTGGAAATCCATCTCCGTGCCGAGCAGGAACAGCACCGCTTTCGGGTCGATCAGCACGGTCACGCCCTTGTCCTCGACCACTTCGTCGAGCGGGTTGATGCTCTCGGCATATTCCATGGTGTAGGACATGCCAGCGCAGCCGCCGTTCTTCACGCCCACGCGGACGCCGACGATCGGCCGGTCGGCCTTGCTGATGATGTCCTTGACGCGGTTCGCCGCCGCGTCCGTCAAGGTGACGACCTTGAAACCGGGTAGAGCCATTAGCCTTCTCTCCTGGCAGCCGGGTTCAAGGCCCGGGCAGAACGAGTACGATATTCCATAGATAAGAGATCCCAGGGCAAACGTCGAGATCAACAGGGTTGTGATTGGCGGCCGCGTGCCTCATACGGGGTATGCTTTCCCAAAGACAAAATCCATCCAAGGAGAACAGATGCCGCATCACATGCCGCTGATATCCACGATCGTCGTCGGCCTCGTCCTGGCGTTCATTCTCGGCGCTATCGCGCAGCGGCTTCGCATCTCTCCCCTGGTCGGCTATCTCCTCGCAGGGGTTCTCGTCGGCCCCTTCACGCCCGGCTACGTGGCGGACCAGACGCTCTCCAACCAGCTCGCCGAGATCGGCGTGATCCTGCTCATGTTCGGCGTCGGCCTTCACTTCTCCCTGAAGGACCTCCTGTCCGTCCGCGCCATCGCCGTTCCGGGCGCGATCGTCCAGATCGCCAGCGCCACTCTCCTCGGAATGGGGCTCGCCTGGCTGATGGGCTGGAGCCTCGAAGGCGGCCTGGTCTTCGGCCTTGCCCTATCGGTGGCCAGTACGGTCGTGCTGCTGCGCGCCCTGCAGGAACGCCGCCTCGTGGACACGGAGCGCGGCCATATCGCGGTCGGCTGGCTGATCGTCGAAGACCTCGCCATGGTGCTGACCCTGGTGCTTCTGCCGGCCTTCGCCAAGGCGACGGCGGGCGCTAACGCCGATCTCGAATCGATTGCTCTTTCGCTCGGCCTCACCTTCGGCAAGGTCCTCGCCTTCGTGGCGGTCATGCTGGTCGTGGGCCGTCGCGTCATCCCATGGATCCTGCATTACGTGGCTCATACGGGCTCCCGAGAGCTGTTCCGCCTGGCGGTTCTCGCCATCGCCCTCGGCACGGCTTTCGGGGCGGCGGAGCTGTTCGGAGTATCCTTCGCCCTCGGCGCCTTCTTTGCGGGCATGGTCCTGAGCGAGTCGGAGCTGAGCCACCGCGCCGCCTCCGAAACGCTGCCGCTGCGCGATGCCTTCGCCGTGCTGTTCTTCGTCTCGGTCGGCATGCTGTTCGATCCGATGATCCTCGTCCACGATTTTGGGCCGGTGCTCGCCACGTTCCTGATCATCGTCGTTGGCAAGTCGCTCGCCGCCTACGGCATCGTCCGCCTGTTCCGGCATCCGGACACGACGGCGCTGACCATTGCGGCGAGCCTGGCCCAGATCGGCGAGTTCTCGTTCATTCTCGCGGGCCTCGGCGTCGAACTCCAGTTGCTGCCGAGCGAGGGGCGCGACCTGATCCTGGCCGGCGCGATCCTCTCGATCCTGATGAACCCGTTCCTGTTTGCACTGCTGGATCGCTGGTTCGCCAAGCGGGAAGCCGCGAAAAGCGAGAAGGCCGCCGCCGAGGCCAAAGCGGCCGCCGCAATGGTGGCCGAGCCTGCGCCCGTGACGCGGGAGCCTCTTCCGATGACATCCCTGACGGATCATGTTGTCCTTGTCGGCCACGGCCGCGTCGGCAAGTTCATCAGCCGGAAGCTCTCCTCCACCGGAACTCCTTTCCTGATCATCGAGACGAACAAGACGCAGCTCGCGGAGCTGCCGCAGGAGAGTGTCGAGACCCTGATCGGCAATGCGGCGGATCCGGAGGTCGCCGCCGCCGCGAATATCGCGGGGGCCCGCTGCCTCCTGGTCGCCATCCCGGACGCCTTCGAGAGCGGGCAGGTCGTCGAACAGGCCCGCAAGCTCAACCTGGACCTGCCGATCGTCGTGCGCGTCCATTCCGCCGCCCAGGAAGATCACGTCATGAAATACGGCGCGACGCGGGTGGTGATGGGAGAGCAGGAAATCGCCCGCGCCATGGTCTCGGCGGTTCCCGACGCTCCCCGCGCGCCCATCCTCTCCTCCGTCGAGGAGGCCGACGACATCGCCGAGGGTGCGACGGAGGAAGCCGCGCCGGAACGTGAGGACGAGAGCGCCCTATCGCACATGCTCCGGCCGGAAACCGATGCCGATGAGACGGGCCGGAAGGCGCCTGAACCACGGCCAGCGAGCCAGCACGCGGATGAGCCAGGGCGCTGACACCGGCCCGGTCGTCTTGAGAACCGGATCGATCAACCGCTTCTGAACGAGCACCTGCATGCCTTGGGTGAGCCGCGTTGGAAGCTCCCGCCTTTTCTGCACCAGAGCGAGCTTCCCCGGATCCAGTGCCCCGCGCTTGAGCGAGGGCCCGAGGATGTTCGCCGTCGCCACCGCATCTTGGATGGCGAGGTTGATGCCGACGCCGCCGATGGGCGACATGGCATGGGCCGCATCGCCGATGCAGAGCAGTCCCGGCCTGGACCATTGCGTCAGCCGGTCGACGGTCACGGTCAGGAGCCTGATGTCGTCCCAGCTGCGGATCTCCTCCACCCGCTCTCCCAGGAACGGAGCAAGGCTTGCCAGGCTGCGCCGGAAAGCAGCCAGGCCTTCGTTCCTGACGGTTTCGAACGATCCCTTGGGGATGAGATAGGCGCATTGCCAATACGCGCCGCGGTCGATCATCACCAGCATCCGCCCGGCCTCGATATGGCCCAGCAGATTGCTGGGGTCGCCGGGGAGTTTCGAGACCCGCATCCACAGCACGTCCATGGGCGCACCGATATCGAGCACCGGCAGGCCCGCCTTTTCCCGCATGATCGAATGCCTGCCGTCCGCCGCGACGACCAGGTCGCACATCACGTCGAGGAGGCCCTCCGGCGTCCTTGCGCGAACGCCGGTGATGCGCCCTCCCCCCTCGATCAGGTCCACCGCCTCCGCCTGCATCCGCAGATGAAAGCGCGGATAGGAACGGGCATGCTCGACCATGAAATCGAGGAAGTCCCATTGCGGCATGAAGACGACGAACTTGCAGCGGGTCGGGAGATGCGAGAAATCGCCGAGCTTCAGCAGGCTGTCGCCGACCCTGAGGCTGACGGTCTGCGTTTTCTGATGCGGTCTCGTGAGGAACTCGTCCAAAAGGCCCAGCTCGCCCATGAGATCGAGGGTCGAGGGATGTATGGTGTCGCCGCGAAAATCCCGCAGAAAATCGGCGTGCTTTTCGAGGACGACGACGTCGGTTCCCTGCCGGGCCAGGAGGAATCCCAACATGATCCCGGCCGGTCCCCCGCCGACGATGCAGCAGCGGGTGTGGAGCGTTTCAGGGGCTTGCGGCGTGTCCATGATCGGGCCTCCGTCACATTGAATACTGACACCACCCGCAAATCAGATATAATATTGCAATGAGTAAGGTGATTTCCTCATTGCATCGCGTCATCTCGTCCTCCGAGGGCGCTATATCCTTCACGACCGACGGGGGCGACGAGCATTGGCCCGGGTGGTGGCGCTGGCTGATGGTAAAAGGAAACAAGGCGTTTTTGATCGGCAATGTTTGTGACACTTGCGACTTTTTCTTCGAACGGCACGAGGGCGCAAACGCCAAGCCTGAGATAGGTGCCTTGAAGGACGCCCTCAGCGAGGGAATGCAGGAGCTGACACAATCTGCTCTGTCGACGCTCGAAGCCATATTTCCGAGCGGAGCGTACGAAATCCTTCTTCTGAGAACCCTCGTCAGCGACGTTAAGCTCGGATCAAACCTGGATTACTTCGCAAATGAGCAGATCAAAAATTCTGGCCTGGATACCTTCTGGGGCTTACCGCGTCATCCGAAAGTCACTTACTATAGAGCCGATACTCTTCAGATTGGCCAGAGGGAGAGCCTATTCGAGTTCGTAGTGCCTATGTTCCCGAAAACTTGGCTCAATCAGGCGCGGATCAATTACTTTCGAGAGGAGCTTCCACGAGGGGCTTGCCCGACTGCTCTGGCCATCTCCATCCTCGATGTGAAGACGCCCTCGACCTCTCCGAAGGGAGACAGCAGCGAGACACACTATTGCCTCGCTCACTATCTGCTGGATGGGCACCACAAGGTCGAAGCTGCTGCGCAAACAGGAAAGCCGATATCCATGATATGCTTCCTGGCGCTTGATCAGGGGGTCAGCAGCCCAGAACAGATTCTAACTGTGCTGAGTGCATTGAGGAGCGACTGAGCCCTTACCACATGTCGAGGGCGACACGGGCCTCGTCGGACATGCGGCTCTGGTCCCACGGGGGATCGAAGACGATGGTGGCTTTCACGCTCTGCACGCCCGGCACCGAAGCCACTGCGTTCTCCACCCAGCCTGGCATTTCCCCGGCGACCGGGCATCCCGGAGCCGTAAGCGTCATGTCGATGGCCACGTTCCGGTCGTCGTCGATGTCGACGCGGTAGATCAGGCCAAGCTCGTAGATGTCTGCCGGAATCTCGGGATCGTAGACGGTCTTGAGCGCGGCGATGATGTCGTCCGTCATGCGGTCGAGCTCTTCCGGGGGGATCCCTGAGCCGGGCGACACCTGCGGCGCGTTGGGCCCGTCCTGGATGGGGGTCTGGTCGTTCACAGGTCTATCCTTAGGCAAACAGGGTTTCCGCCTTCTGCAAGGCGTCCACCAGTTTATCGACTTCTTCCATGGTGTTGTAGAGGCCGAACGATGCACGGCAGGTGGAGGTCGCTCCGAAGCGGTTCAAGAGCGGCATGGCGCAATGGGTGCCGGCGCGAACCGCCACGCCCTGCCGGTCGATGATGGTCGCAACGTCGTGGGCATGGGCGTTCTTCATCTCGAAGGCGATGATCGGCCCCTTGCCTTTGGCCTCGCCGATGATGCGGATGGAGTTCATGGCCCGCAGGCGCTCGTGAGCGTAGGCCGACAGGGCCTCCTCGTGAGCGCGGATGTTCTCGCGGCCGAGCTCCAGCATGAAGCGGAGCGCGGCGTCCAGGCCGATTGCTTCGATGATCGCGGGCGTTCCCGCCTCGAAGCGGTGCGGCGGATCGTTGTAGGTGATCGCGTCCTCGCGCACCTCGCGGATCATCTCGCCGCCGCCCTGGTAAGGCGGCATCTTTTCGAGCAGCTCGCGCTTGCCGTAGAGAACACCGATCCCGGTCGGCCCATAGACCTTGTGGCCCGTGAACACGTAGAAATCGGCATCGAGGTCGCGCACGTCCACGTCGAGATGGACCGCGCCCTGAGCGCCGTCCACCAGAACCGGAACCCCGTGACCATGGGCGATGCGGATGATCTCCTTCATGGGCGTCGCGGTGCCGAGCACATTGGACATGTGCGTGATGGCGACCATCTTCGTGCGGGGCGAAAAGAGCTTCTCGAATTCCTCGACCAGGAAGTTACCCTCGTCGTCCACCGGGGCCCATTTGATGACGGCTCCCTTGCGCTCGCGCAGGAAGTGCCAGGGCACGATGTTGGAATGGTGCTCCATGATGGAGAGGATGATCTCGTCCCCCTCCCCGATATTCATGCGGCCGAAGGAATCCGCCACGAGATTGTACGCTTCCGTGGCCGATTTCGTGAAGACGATCTCGTCGATCGAACCGGCATTGATGAACTCGCGCACGGTCTCGCGCGCCCGCTCGAAGCCCTCGGTCGCCACATTGGCCATGTAATGCAGGCCGCGATGGACGTTGGCGTAGCCCGTCTCCATGGCATTGACCATGGCGTCGATCACGGCCTTCGGCTTCTGCGCCGAGGCGGCATTGTCGAGATAGACGAGCGGCTTGCCGTAGACCTGTTGCGACAGGATCGGGAACTGCGCCCGGATCGTCTCGACGTCGTATGGCTTCACTTGCATGTTCATCGCCTGATACTTCCCTTCACGTCATCACCGGCCTTGTGCCGGTGATCCCAACTCAGAAAAGCGCGTGCCTCTCCGATCGAGATGGCCGGGACGAGCCCGGCCATGACGTCGTGTTTTACGAACGGGCCTTCAGCCAGTTCTCGACCGTGCCGATCAGGGCCTCGCGGGCGCTCTCGTTCTCAACGAACTCGATGGCTTCTCCGAGGAATGCCTGGACGAGGAGGCTCTCGGCATCCTTCTTCGGCAGGCCGCGGGCCATGAGATAGAACAGGAGATCCTCATCGAGCTGGCCGCAGGTGGCGCCGTGGGCGCACTGCACGTCGTCGGCGAAGATTTCGAGTTCCGGCTTGTTGTTCATGGAACCGCCCTCCGCGAGGAGGAGCGCCGCCGACATCATGCGGCCGTCGGTCTTCTGGGCATGATGGGGAACGATGATCTTGCCCTGGAAGACGCCGGTGGCCTCGCCGTCGATCACGGTCTTGAACAGCTCGCGGCTCTCGCAGTGGAGCGCATTGTGCTCGACCACGAGCGTGGAATCGCCGTGCTGCGTGCCTTTCAGCATCGACGCGCCGTTGACGCGCAGGTGCGTGTTCGCACCGTCGAGGACGGCATAGACCTGGTGGCGCGACGTGGCGGCGCCGGTCACCACGTTGATGCTGTTGAAGGTCGCCTCGCCGCCGATCTTCAGGGCGAGCGTCGACAAGGCCAGAGACTTGTCACCTTCGGCGTTCAGGCGAACGTGCTGCACGTTCGACCGGTCGCCCGCGATCATCTCCACCACGTCGTTCGGCTGGTGGTTCGCGCCGTCGGTGCTCTCGTGGGATTCGAGGAGCGTGACCGATGCGTCGTCCTCCACCACCACGAGCACGCGGGTGGCGGTAGCGACCGCGGAACCGGCCGCCGTCACGAAGCGCAGATGAACCGGCGTCTCGACCTTACCGGCGACGCGGACCATCACCCCGTCCGCCATGAAGGACGTGTTGAGCTGATAGACCGGGTTGTCGCTCGCCCACGGAACCGGGCTGAGCTTCGCCAGCCATTGGTGGCCATTGGCCATGGCCTCCCGCAGCGGCACGATTTCGATGCCCTCGGGCAGGTTGTGGAAGTCCACCGCCTCGCGCACGAAATGGCCGTTCACGAACGGCACCTGGAGCGCGCTCACCTCTGCGAAGGCTTTCGAGCCCTGCAGTGCGGCCTTCGCCTCCTCGGTGGAGGGTACGTTCGCGAAAGGCGCGATCTCGCGCATAAGCGCGCGGAGGTCCGTATACTTGAACTCCTCGACCCGGCGGTGCGGGAGCCCCCGGGAGGAGAACTGCTCAAAGGCCTGGGCGCGCGACTCCGCGTCGCCCGGAAGCGTCGTCCTGGCGCTCTCGAAGGCCTGCACCAGCGCGGTTTCCGCCGGCGTCTTCATGAGGGTCACATCGGCCATGGTCACGCGGCCTCGCTTTCCCGGTAATCGGCGTAGCCGTTGGCTTCGAGCTCGAGCGCGAGCTCCTTGCCGCCGGTGCGCACGATGCGTCCGCCATGCATCACGTGCACGGTATCGGGCACGATGTGGTTCAGGAGGCGCTGATAGTGGGTGATGACCAGGAACGCGCGATCCGGCGAACGGAGCGAGTTCACGCCCTCCGACACGACGCGCAGCGCGTCGATGTCGAGGCCGGAATCCGTCTCGTCGAGGATGCAGAAGGACGGCTGGAGCAGCGCCATCTGCAGGATCTCCATGCGCTTCTTCTCACCGCCGGAGAAGCCGACGTTGAGGGCGCGCTTGAGCATGTCCTTGGGCATCTCGAGCTTGGCGGCAGCCGCATTCACCTGCTTGATGAACTCGGGCGTGGTCAGCTCGTCCAGCCCGCGCGCCTTGCGCTGCGCGTTGAGAGCGGCCTTCAGGAAGGTCATGGTGCCGACGCCGGGGATCTCCAGCGGGTACTGGAAGGCAAGGAAGACACCGGCCGCCGCGCGCTGATCCGGCTCCATTTCGAGCAGGTTCTGGCCGTCGAGCAGGACCTCGCCGTCGAGGATTTCGTAATCCTCCTTGCCGGCGATCACGTAGGAGAGCGTCGACTTGCCCGAGCCGTTCGGCCCCATGATGGCGGCAACCTCGCCCTTGTTCACGGTGAGATTGAGACCGTTGAGAATGCGCTTGTCCTCGATCTGGACAACAAGGTTCTTGATTTCGAGCATCTGAGTATTCCGTTTCTAGAGGCGTGGATGGCCGGATCAAATCCGGCCGTGACGGGCCTGGAGGTCTCGCGTCACGCCCGGGCTTGTCCCGGGCACCCACGTCTTGTTCCTGAATTAGCCGACCGAGCCTTCCAGCGAGATCGAGATGAGCTTCTGGGCCTCCACGGCGAACTCCATGGGGAGATGCTGCAGCACATCCTTCACGAAGCCGTTCACGATGAGCGCCGTCGCCTCCTCTTCCGAGAGGCCGCGCTGCTGGCAGTAGAACATCTGATCTTCCGAGATCTTCGATGTAGTCGCCTCGTGCTCGAACACGGCGGTGGCGTTCTTCGACTCGATGTAGGGCACCGTGTGCGCGCCGCATTCGTTGCCGATCAGCAGCGAATCGCAGTTCGTGAAGTTGCGCGCGCCGGTCGCCTTGCGGTGAGCCGAAACCAGACCGCGATAGGTGTTCTCGGAACGGCCGGCCGCGATGCCCTTCGAGATGATCCGGCTCGTGGTGTTCTTGCCGAGATGGATCATCTTGGTGCCGGAATCGACCTGCTGCATGCCGTTCGACACGGCGATCGAATAGAACTCGCCGCGCGAGTTGTCGCCGCGCAGGATGCAGGACGGATATTTCCACGTGATCGCCGAACCGGTCTCGACCTGGGTCCAGGTGATGACCGAATTCCTGCCGCGGCAATCGCCGCGCTTGGTCACGAAGTTGTAGATGCCGCCCTTGCCTTCGGCATTGCCCGGGTACCAGTTCTGGACCGTCGAGTACTTGATCTCGGCATCGTCGAGGGCGATCAGCTCGACTACGGCGGCGTGGAGCTGGTTCTCGTCACGCTTGGGGGCCGTGCAGCCCTCGAGATACGAGACGTAGGAGCCCTTGTCGGCGATGATGAGCGTCCGCTCGAACTGGCCCGTGTCCTTCTCGTTGATGCGGAAATAGGTGGACAGCTCCATCGGGCAGCGCACGCCCGGCGGCACATAGACGAACGAGCCGTCCGTGAAGACGGCCGAGTTCAGCGTCGCGAAGAAGTTGTCCGTCACCGGCACGACCGAGCCGAGATACTGGCGCACGAGATCGGGATATTCGCGGATCGCCTCGGAGATCGGCATGAAGATGACGCCGGCCTTCTTCAGCTCTTCCTTGAAGGTCGTCGCCACGGACACGCTGTCGAACACCGCATCCACGGCCACGCGGTTCTGCGGCTCGACCCCGGCCAGAACCTCCTGCTCACGCAGCGGAATGCCGAGCTTCTCATAGGTCTTGAGAATCTCGGGATCCACCTCGTCGAGGGACTTCGGCGCCGGGTTCTTCTTAGGGGCGGCGTAGTAATAAATATCGTTGTAATCGATCTTGTCGTAGGACACGCGCGCCCAGCTCGGCTCTTTCATGGTGAGCCAGCGCTTGTAGGCGTCGAGGCGCCACTGGAGCATCCATTCGGGCTCGCCCTTCTTGCCCGAGATGAAGCGGATCACGTCCTCGGAAAGGCCTTTCGGGGCCTTTTCCATCTCGACCTCGGTCTCGAAGCCATATTTGTACTGATCGACGTCAATCGACCGGACCTGATCGATCGTCTCCTGCACTGCAGGCATCTGTCTCTCCCACCTCTCACGGCTTCAAGGGCCGCGGGTTGATATGACATGGAAATCGGGCGGGGCTTTTCAGGCCGCGCTCGCCTTCCGCTTATATAAGGTGGCCACCACCGTTTCGCACGCCTCCGCAAAGCGGATGACGTCCTCATGTGTGGTCGACCACCCCAAACTCACGCGCAAAACGCCCTCTGCGAGGGCCTGCTCCACGCCCATGGCGTCGAGCACATGCGACCGCTTGACCTTCCCGGACGAGCAGGCCGAACCGGAAGACAGGGCGACCCCCGCCAGATCGAAGGCGATCAACGCCGTCTCGGCCTTAAGGCCGGGTATGGCAAAGGCCAAGGTATTAGGCAACCTTTCCGCGCCGGCACCCACAACGAGAGCCTCCGGGGCAATCCGGCGCACATGCGTCTCAGCCGCATTCCGCAGCTCCCGCAGCCGCCCGGCCTCCTGCTCAAGCCCGTCCAGGGCAAGCTCCGCCGCAGCGCCGAAGCCTGCGATAGCCGCCACGTTCTCGGTGCCGGCCCGGTAGTTCTTCTCCTGACCGCCGCCCCGGATCAGCCGCTCGCCGATCTCGTACTGATCGGAGGCGAGCACCAGAGCCCCTGCCCCCTTCGGACCGCCGAGCTTGTGGGCGGACAGAGTCAGCGCATCGACGCCGAGGCTCGCGATGTCCAATGGGACGCGGCCTGCCGCCTGCACCGCGTCGGTGTGAACGAACCCGCCATGGTCATGGACCAGCTTCGCGATCTCGGCGATGGGCTGGAGAACGCCGGTTTCGTTGTTGGCCAGCTGGACGGAAACCAGAACCCGCTCGCCGGGTGTGTCCTCCAGGTGAGACTTGAGCCAGGCGAGATCAAGGATTCCGTCCCCGTCGACGGGGATGATGTGGACCTTGTCGGTGGGGAAGCGATGGCCGTTGAGAACGCAGGGATGCTCGGTCGCGCCGATCAGAAGGCGCGTCGCACCCACCTGACCGAGACGGCGGAAGGACGGCGTCAGGACGAGATTCGCGGCCTCGGTGCCGCCGCTCGTAAAGATCACGTTTTTCGCCTTCGCGCCGACCAGCCTGGCGACGGCGGCCCGCGCAGTCTCGATCTCGGCCCTCGCGGCGCGGCCCTCGGCGTGAACGGAAGAGGCGTTGCCAGGCAGCTGCAGCACACGCACGAGCACCTCCGCCACCTCCGGGCGCAATGGCGACGTAGCGTTATGATCGAGATATGTGCGCTGGCCCGTCGCCATGGCTGTCAGCCTCAAACCTCACGAATGTCTTGCAAACAACCCTGGTTGCTGTGTTAAAGCACCGCAACCACATGCGCCCGTGTTTCAACCCAACGGCTCAGCCATTGGAATAAAATGAAACATTGGAACAGTTTAGAAATATTCTAAGGGTTTCTTAAGGGAATCCGAGACCTTGAGTCAAGGTCGCACGGGGGTTTCCCTCTCTTCACAGAGAGGCGATCAAGAGGTTCGCGTATATGCCTGAAGTCATCTTCACAGGTCCCGCCGGTCGTATCGAGGGGCGGTATCAGCCTGCCAAGGAGAAGGGCGCTCCGATCGCCATCATCCTGCATCCGCACCCGCAATTCGGCGGGACGATGAACAATCAGATCGTCTACAACCTGTACTACGATTTCGTGAAACGCGGCTTCTCGGTCCTGCGCTTCAATTTCCGCGGCGTCGGCCGCAGCCAGGGTTCCTTCGACCACGGCCAGGGCGAGCTGTCGGATGCCGCTGCGGCGCTCGACTGGGCCCAGGCCATGAACCCGGATGCCCGCGCCTGCTGGATCGCCGGCGTCTCCTTCGGCGCCTGGATCGGCATGCAGCTCCTCATGCGTCGCCCGGAGATCGAGGGCTTCATCTCAATCGCCGCCATGGCGAACCGCTACGATTTCTCGTTCCTCGCCCCCTGCCCGTCCTCCGGACTGTTCGTCCATGGATCCGAGGACCGCGTGGCCCCGGTGAAGGACGTGGTCAGCGTCATCGAGAAGGTGAAGACCCAGAAAGGCGTGAAGCTCGAGCATGCCGTGGTCGAAGGCGCCAACCACTTCTTCGACGGTAAGGTCGACGAGTTGATGGTGGCTGTCGACGAATATCTCGACAAACGCCTCGGCAGCACGGAAGAGGCTGCCTAAATCCCGTTTGCCCTCATTTGAAGAAGCGGCCGGTCACATCGACCGGCCGTTTCTTTTTTGGGAGTACGGACGAGACATCGGGCTCCGCCCGAGGTTCGGGCAGTTTCCCACGCAAGCCTCATGTTCATCCTTGCATCCGATGCTCTAGATGAAGGCAAAATCGTATGCAGCGAGTTTGCTGAGGTTCATGTTGTGCAAGGTGAGGCTGAAATCGCCTTTGGCAATGATGACGCTGCTGCCGTTCTGGTAAGCCGCTGCCCTTACTGCCGAGAAGTTGGCGAACAGGCTCGAAGCGATGTGGATCTTGTCGTACCCCGTCTCGAAGTCCGTGATCGTGCACGACTTTGCGGGAGCCTTAAGCTGGAAGATGTCTGCGCCCGTTCCGCCGGTCATCCAGTTCCCGGTGCCTATGGCAACCAAGACATCATTGCCGGACTCGCCGAACATGACATCCGATCCGTACCCGCCTTCGATCGTATCGTTCCCGAAACCGCCATAGACAAAATCGTTGTCGTTCCCGCCCCAAAGCGCATCATTGCCGTTGCCGCCGTAAACGGTGTCGTTGCCATCGTTGCCGATCAGCCTGTTATCGGCGTCGTTGCCGATAACCTTGTCGTTACCCCTGCCTGTATAGGCATTCTCGATCAGCGAACGTGAATCGCCATTGTAGAGGAACGCGTTGTAGACATTGCCTTTGGCGAAGGTGCCGTAGCCCTTCCGGGCAAGCTGCGTGTCGGAGAACCTGACATACCCGCCTGGGCCGAGATCGACATAACCGTCGCTCGAGAATGCGGTCAGATCATAGGTGTCGTTACCACCACCATCCCAAATGGTCAGGAAGATGTGATTGCCCGAGGTTGCGCCCTGGCTGACGCCGTTGACGAAGGTCTGGCCGGACCCTGGCACCCAGCGATAGACCGTCGCGCCGCTGTTTGTCGTGAAATCGGCCCCGTACATCGCCTGCAACGCACGGATGTCATATTGCATGAGGGTCTGAGGATCGTCCGAGAAGGTGTTGTAGGACATCACGGTGTATTCGGATGAGTCGTGCGCCGCGCTCATACGCGGCAGCGCACCTCCGGACTCGTGCGGATGCTTCAAGCCCAACGCGTGACCCAGTTCGTGCATGGCCAAAGCATAGGACCCGGATCCGGGAAGATCGCTGTTGCGCGTGATCCAGGTATCGCCGCTATAGATGGGAACGCCTGGATAATACCCATGGCTTCGGTTGATCATGCTGCCGGGGGTGAATCCGCTGATCTGCAGATCGCCCCCGTTGGTGCCCGCATAAACCAGTTCGAGGTTCGTGACCCCTTCGACGGACGTGAGCGCAAAGCCCGGTCCGCCCCCATATGGACTCCAGCCTTCAAGGATGTGGCGGGCCGCCTGCTGCGTCTCGAAGCTCAAAGGGCGGAATCCCGACGCGCTTGGGTTGATCCACTCGTAATCGTAGCGGGAATCCGGGAACGCGTAGGTGACGTAAGCCTTGTTCCACTGCGAGCCCGACATGACCGCAAGAACGTCGGGATCAAGGCCAGACGGGACATAATACCGGACACCCGGCATCGCGTAAGGGCTGGAGCCCGCCAAAGTCGAGAAGATTCCGAGAGGAAGAGCGGAGATGTTATCGCTGGTCCAATTATAGACCGAACCGATCTGGTTGCCGATCCAACCGGTTACATTCTGAACCGCGCCGCCGACCCAGTTCGTCACATTCCCGACCTGGTTACCAATCCAGCTCCAGGGCGAGCCTGCGGCCATCAAGGCGGGATTTAAGAGGGACAGTTCCCGGGCGCCATAGGAGAATTGCTGCCCCATGGAATACTGGAACCTGTCTTCGGTATCATGTTCGGAACCCATCCACGATGAGCTCACCGGCCAGAATGGAGAGGAGGGATACATCGCAACATTCCTAATGCAATTCTGTTGCATAATGGCAAAAGTTTCCCAGCACAATCCATGGCGCATTGCATTTCGGCAAATTCATTGACCTTCCGGACTCAGTTTTGAGCCAAAAGACAGGGTTTTTAAGCTGATTTATGCAAACTGCGCTTTATTGAGAGCCTCAAGATCCGATGATGCGCCAATAGCTTCTTCGACAGCGAGGTCGGCGGTCTGCCGGTCGCCACAGACGGAGGATCCCGATAGGCATCTCAGAGTGATCGCAGAAGCGAAGCGGCAAGCTGATCCCGCGCCGCAACGTCATGGGGGCGGCACCGCGCCTGCCCTCCAATTTCATCTCAGCCGAGCGCGAAGTCGTTCAATCGTCACCCTGTTTGCGAGATTGCTCGATCGCCTCGCTGGATGTGACGTGAACGGAAAGACTACGGGACGAACGACAGAATCCAGCCCCGCACGATGCATGAGCCGAGCAATCGATTACGATATGGCCTTGCATGAGACCTGACGGGTTGAGGGTTGAGGGCTGCGGTCAGCCCTCAATAACGGCGCTTGCAGGAGCAAGACAGCGTTCACGTGCCCCCCACCGTCAGATGAAACTGAAGTTGCTCGACACCAAGCTCCACATGTGAACGTCCTTAAGGACGAGATGGAGATAGTTGGGCTTGTCGATGACAACATCATTGCCGACTTGAGTTGCGGCCGCCATGACGGCGTTAAAGTCCTGCAGATAGGCTGCATACAAGACGACGGACTCGCCCGAGGCCCCTGCCCTCAAATCCTCAATGAGCGTGTCGCGCGAACCCAACACGAGGAAGGTGTCGACGCCGGCACCGCCAACCAAAGTATCGGGTATCCCTAGGTCCGAGCTCCCGGCCGAGAGCGTATCGTTGCCATCGCCGCCGAAGAGATAATCCGCCCCCGCATAGCCGTAAATCTGGTCATGGCCATTGCCGCCGTGGATGACGTTGGCGATGTCAGTGCCCGCCAGAACGTCATTCCCCCCTCCTCCGAAGACGTTTTCGAAGTTGGAGATGACATCGCCCGTAGCGATATCTCCGCTCGCGGTGTTGTTGTAGAGGTCAACGGTCACTCCGTTGACGGCATCATTGTATTCGAGCGTATCATAGATGCTGGCACCACCATCCAGGACATCAGCCCCAGGCCCGCCCCTGATATGGTCGGCTCCGTCGTAGCCATAAATGGTATCGTTGCCTTCTCCGCCGAACAGGTCGTCAGAGCCCGTTTGGCCGAACAGATGATCGTCGCCGCGCTCACCATACAGGTGAGCTCCTTGTGGGCGGCTGATCAGGAAATCCCCAAAATTCGAGCCCCGGACGCTCTCGATATCGACCAGGATATCCTCGTAGGCATCTCCCCAGTTCTGCCCCGTCGTCAGATCGACGGTGACGGGTCCCACTGAAGCAGAGAGATAAGACACTGTATCCCAACCGTTCCCGCCGAGGAATGTGTCCCCCTCGGAACCGCCATCCATCCAATCGTCCCCGTCATTGCCCTCAAGGATGTCGTATCCAGCACCGCCGATCAGGGTATCATTGCCAGACCCACCGGACAGGTTGTTGTTGGCGCTGTTGCCCGTGATGCTGTCGTTGAAATTCCCGCCGATGGCATTCTCGATCAGGGAACGAGGATCGCCTTGGTATTGCAAGGCGTTGAAGACGTTGCCGCGCGCGTAATGGTTGCCGCCGAGATAGGCGAGCCGATCATTCGAAAATTGAGACCAGCCGCCCGGTGTCAGATCGATTGTCATCTCCTGTCCGGAGTTGCTGAAATCGTAAGTATCGACGCCGCCTCCGTCCCATATCGTCATGAAGAAGCTGGAGCTGAAGCCGGCTTCTCTGAGATTGACGTAGGTCGTACCCGATACCGGGTCCCAGCTATAATACGTATCCGCATTGTTCGTGTTGAAATTGGCTCCATAAAGATACTGCAGAGCGGCGATGTCATACGTCATCAGCGTCTGAGGCGCCGTCGAGTCGCTGAAATTTTCGTCGGAATTGCCCACATAGGTACTGTAGGTCATGACCGAAAACTCGATGGAATTCCGATCCGGGCTCAGAACGGCAGGATTGCCGGTACTCGCCTCCTCGTGGCCGTGCTTCAGGCCCATTGCATGCCCGAGTTCGTGCATGACCGTGTAATATTGGAAGCTCCCGAAAGGAACGTCGGTGATGTTGTTTGCAAACCAGACGTCACCGCCCCGCGGATCGGCCCATGTCGGATCAGGGTAATACGCAAATGACCGATCGAGCAGCGTCGTCCGGCCTATGGCGATGTCCGCAGGGCTGGTTCCGGTCGAATAGAAGGTCAGGTTGGCGACCGCCTCCACCGAACTCAGCGTCATGTAATATTCGTAGGGCGAGGAAGGCCGATAGGTGCCCTGGAGAATGGCCTGCACCGCGTGCTGATGAGAGGCTCCAACAGGCTGGAAGCCGTAAACGAACAGGGGATATCTGTACCGATAATCACCAATGGAATCCGCGAAGAAGTATCCCAGGACGTTGGACGACCAGCTGTACCCCGATAGCAAAGCGCTGATGTTGTTCTCAGGCATATTTTCCTCCACGCGGAACGCCGACTCGTAACATAGTTGCGACCATTAGCAAGCCATGCGCTCGCTATTGGGCCCCACGATTTCTGGTTGCAGCCCTGAAATTTCGACCCGAGCGAGGCCTGTGCGGTTGCGGGAGCAGGCAAAACTGGTAGAGGGAAGCTCTCTTCTCGCGAAACCGAGTACCGTCATGACTGCGCCACGCTCCGAATTCCTCAAAGTGCTCACCGACCGAGGCTTCATTCACCAGACCTCCGATTTCGAAGGCGTGGATGCGGCGGCCCTTGAGAACCGGCTGACGACCTATGTGGGCTATGACTGCACGGGCCCGTCCCTTCACGTGGGCCACCTGCTCTCGATCATGATGCTGCACTGGCTCCAGAAGACCGGGGCCGGCAAGCCGATCACGCTCATGGGCGGCGGCACGACCCGCGTGGGCGATCCCTCCGGCAAGGACGAGAGCCGCAAGCTCCTGACGGTCGATCAGATCGAGGCCAACAAGGAGAGCATCAAGACCGTCTTCTCGCGCTTCATCAGCTTCGGCGAGGGCAAGATCGACGCCATGATGGTCGACAATGCCGAGTGGCTCACCAAGCTCAACTACATCGATTTCCTGCGCGATGTGGGCCGCCACTTCTCGGTCAACCGCATGCTGTCCTTCGACAGCGTGAAGCTGCGCCTCGAGCGCGAGCACGAATTGTCGTTCCTGGAATTCAACTACATGATCCTCCAGGCCTACGACTTCGTGGAGCTCAACAAGCGTTACGGCTGCGTGCTGCAGATGGGCGGCTCGGACCAGTGGGGCAACATCGTCAACGGCATCGATCTCGGCCGCCGCCTCGGCACGCCGCAGCTCTACGCCGTCACCTGCCCGCTCCTGACTACGGCTTCCGGCGCGAAGATGGGCAAGACCGCCTCCGGCGCGGTCTGGCTCAATGCCGACATGCTGAGCCCCTACGACTACTGGCAGTTCTGGCGCAACACCGAGGATGCGGACGTCTCCCGCTTCCTGAAGCTGTTCACGATCCTGCCGCTGGACGAGATCACCAAGCTCTCCGCCTTGCAGGGTGCCGAGATCAACGAGGCGAAGAAGGTGCTCGCCACCGAGGCCACCGCGCTCCTCCACGGCCGCGAGGCCGCGCAGCTTGCCGCCGAAACGGCGCAGAAAACCTTCGAGCAGGGCACCCTGGCGGAAAGCCTGCCCACCATCGAGGTTCCGTCCAGCGTCCTGAAGGAAGGGCTCGGCGTACTGACCGCCTTCGGACCCGACTACGCGAAGCTCGTGCCGTCATCGAGCGAGGCTCGCCGCCAGGTGAAGAGCGGCGGCCTGAAGGTGAACGACCAGACGGTCTCCGACGAGCGCGGCAGCTTGAGCCTGTCGGACCTCACGAGCGAAGGCGTGATCAAGCTCTCCTTCGGCAAGAAGAAGCACGTGCTCCTGCGGGCGGTGTAAAGGGATAGACACTCTCACGTCATGGCCGGGCTCGACCCGGCCATTCGCATTTTCGGGAACCGTTGAGCCAGCAAGACGTGGATCCCCAGCACAAGGCTGGGAATGACGAAGGGGAGAGCGTCGGAGCTTGTGCCCTCGCCGCCGCAACACCACTTGCGGAAAGCCCGCTCCCCTACCGTTCAGGAGGCGCAGGCTGCGCGTCGGTTTGCTGCGGCTCCATCCCCACGCCGAACAGCTTGCGCAGGAAGCCCGGAGCTACCGCCGAGAGCGGGTTGACCGTCAGGCTCGGCGCACTCGCCTGCCCCGTTGCCCGGAAATTGACCGCGAACAGGCCCTCGTACTGGCTGCCGCCGAGCAGCGGGCCGAACAGCGGCACCTTCGCGAAGGCGTTGTTCAGGCCATAGGCCGGGACGAACGTGCCGGAGATGTCCATCCGGTCCCGGCTGTAATCGAAGAACCCGTCCAGGGTGAAGCCGATCTGATTGCCGTAAATCGCCGCGTCCTTGAAATCGAGACGGCCGGACGTGCGCGTGAACTCGGCGCGAGCCCGGCTGAAGGCCACCTCGTTCACGTCCACGCGAACCATCTGGGGATTGCCTTGCTTGTCCTGCCCGGCGACCATTTGCGTCTGCGTCGGGATGATGCGGCGCAGGGCCGGCTCGTTGACCAGGGTGAAGGAGCGCAGCAGCAGAATGCCGGGCTGCTGCCCCTCCCCGGTCGTCATGTTGATGATGAGGTCGCCCCCGACCATCCGCCTATACACATCGGTGAAGCGCAGCAGCGCGCCGGCATCGTCGGCCTGGATGATGATGACCGATCCGTTCTTGCCCTGCGTGTCGGTGCGCGCCGCGACATTGGTCGCGCCGAGGCGGCCCTTCATCTCGAGCTGACGGAGGATCTCCTTGCGCATCGATCCCTTGATGACGGCGTTGGTGATCGCCTCGTTGTTGTACCCGGTCAGGATGTTGAGGTTCAGGTCGAGATCGATGTCCTTCGAATCCTTCTGGCCGTTTCCGTTCCTGGTCGGGGTTTGCGCGCCGAGGCTTTTGAGGAAGGGACGAGCATCGCCCACGTTGCCGCGGACGACGACCTTGTAGACGCCTCCGGATTGCTCGATCTGCGCCCGCATGTCGTCGCCAGGCGAGAGCTTGAAGGTGGAAAGATCCGCCTTCACGAGGTCGCCGTCCTTCGACAGGGCCGCGGATCCCCGCAGCTGGGCATTGCCGCTGTCGAGCTGCAGGTCGCGGATTTCGGGTTCGGGCCCGTCGCTCAAGGTGAAGGTGAGCTTGCCCGGTTTGCCCGCGGGCTTGACCCAACCCGGAATGAGCTGGTCCACCCCGGCCTTCGTCAGATCGGCTTCGACCGTCATGCCGGACACATCGGCGGCGCCCAATGGCACGCCGACCTTGAGGGCGACCGCGCCCGTCAACTGCGGTCCGAACGACAATCCACGCTTGCTGCGGGCGGCATCGTCGAGAACGAACGCGACATTGGCCTGCCCGCCCTGACGGCCCTTCTGCACGTCGATCGTCGCGGCGCCGCCGCCGATCTTGCCATCGCCCTTGATCGACAGATCGCCCCGGTCGTAGGCAACGGTCAGGTTGCCTCCTTCGAGCTTCTCCTTGCCGAACATCTTGTCGAGCGTGAGATCGCTGACGGTGCCCGTGATCTTCAGCGGAAGATCGGTGATGGCCGGAATGTCCTTGACGGGAATCCCGACCCCGACCAGCAGGTCTGCCCTGCCCTTCATGGTCGCGGGATCAACCTCGAAGCCTGCAATCTCTTTGACGAGCGGCTGCTGAAGCAAGGCCCCGACGCCGTCGGCCGGGCCTGTGAGACGAAAGCCGATGCGGGCAACGGCCTTGTCGTCCCAGTAATTGTCGAGCACGAACGAGCCGTCGAGGGCGTCCAGACCGTGATTGCCGGCCATGTCCACGCGGCCAGCCGGCGCGCGCAGGCTCACGCTCGTTCCGGTCACGCGCCCGGTCACGTCCATCCTCGAAACAGGCGGCAATCCCTCGGCCGCCTGGAGGGTGCCTTGCGAGATCACGAAATCGATCCTCACGGAGCGATCGGGAATGGGGCCGCCGGCCATGGATCTTTCGACGTCGGCTCCCGTCATCGCCACCTTGAGCTTGAAATTCTCGAGGGTGCCGCCCTTGAGATTCGCCACCAGGAAGCGGCGCACGGGCGGCGCGACCGCCTCGGGCCAGATCCGAAGCGCGGAGCGGATATTGGTCTTCGAGGCCGTGACGTCGAATTTCAGGCCTTTCGGATCGGCGGTATCCGCGAGGGTGCCGCCGATATTGGCGTTAAGATCGGGGCCCCTCAGGGCAATGCTGTTGATGATGACGCCGTTGGGGCCGGACAGGTCCGCATCCATCTGCGAGACTTGGAGCGGCGCATCGCCGGGAGCAGCCCCCGCCCACACGATGTCCCTGCCGCTGAGCCGCAGGTGCCACGTCTGGCGAGCGGTCGGGACCGACAGCGTTCCCTGGAGCTTGACCTGCGTATCGCCGCCTCTGAGTTCCAGGAGCGGCAGGTTGAGCGCCTTCTCGGTTTCGTTCCACTCGGCCACGATGGTGGCGCGGTCCACCGGGAGCGCGGACGTGTCCTTGTCCTCGATCCGGATGAATCCCGCATTGCTGTCGAGGCGCGTCTTCAGCTCGGTCACGCGGCCATCCGCATAGGCCACGTCGAAACGGCCCGAGAATTCGAGGTCCGTCGCCGCCGGAAGGCTCGACATGCCGCTCAGCACCATGATGTCCTGGATCGGAGCGGATTCAGCGACGAAGACGCCACGATACGCCGTCCGGTCCTCGGCCTTGGCGTTGCCTCTCAGCTCCCACGGTCCCTGAGGTCCCTCGATCGTGGCCGAGAAGCGGCGGCCGCCGTCCTGGTCCCAGTCGAAGGTGGCGTCGACCCGGTCGAACCGGGCCCGCTCGCGGTAATCGGCATCGATGATCACGAGTTGCGCATTGGTCAGCTGCGCCATTCCGAGCGTGTTGAGGACGCTGCGCGGCCCCACGATCAGATCGAACAGCGATCCTACGGCCCCAGAGACCAGAGACGGCCCGTCTGCGCTCGCGGCCATGGACGCCGCGGCCTCCTTGGAGGGAGCGGGCTCGGGAGCGGGAGCGCCCTGGGCCTGCCCCTCCTCCGTTGCCTGGACGGGCGAGAAGGTCAGCGAGCCGTCCCGGTTGACGAGCATGCGCAGCTGCAGATCCCGAACCTGGATGGCCTTGGGTTGAAGATTGGCGGTGAGCAGCGACGCGAAATCGACGCTGACAAGTGCATAGGGGGCGCGAACGACGAGCTCACCGCTAGGGCTGCGAATGTCGAGCCCGTTGGCCCGCAGGGCCGGCATGCCCTCGTGCAGTTCGATGACCGTGTTGCGCAGCGCCACGGTCCAGCCCGGACCGATCCGCGAGGCCAGAGCCTCGGCGACCCTCTCCGGCAGGCGTCCGAAGCTGAGCGGCGCAATGGACAGGCGAAGATAGAACACCCCCGCCGCGACGATCAGGAAGGCGATCAGCCCGAGCTTGGCATAGATCGTGCCACGGACCAGCCGCCTCACAAGGGTTCGTTTGGCCGGTTCTCGCCGGGACAACGTGGTACGGACCGATCGTTTCATTCTGTGGTATGGGGCAACCCGGTTCTTGCGCCTTCGCGGCAACGAGGGAATCAGTGAGGACCTTAACCGCCCCGGCAGCCTCCCGCGACCGCCTCTTTCCGTCGTGCACACAAGAGGCTTCCAACCAAGACATTCCGCCAAAAGGAAGGCGAACGATGACTCTGACGCCCGGAACCCAAGCCCCTGCCTTCTCCCTCCCGGCCACCGGCGGGCAGGAGATCTCCCTCGAAAGCCTCAGGGGCAGGAAGGTCGTGCTGTATTTCTACCCGAAGGACGACACCAGCGGCTGCACCCTGGAGGCGCAGAATTTCCAGGCTCTACGCCGGAATTTCGAGGCGTCGGACACCGTCGTCGTCGGGGTCTCGCCCGACAGCCTCAAGAGCCACGACAAGTTCCGCGCCAAGTACGATCTCTCGTTCCCTCTTCTGTCCGACGAGGCCAAGACGATGCTGGAGGCCTATGGCGTGTGGGTCGAGAAGAGCATGTACGGCCGCAAATACATGGGCGTCGAACGCACCACGGTGCTCATCGACCGGGAGGGCAGGATCGCCAGGGTCTGGAACAAGGTGAAGGTGCCGGGCCACGCGGAGGAGGTGCTGGCTGCGGCGAAAGCGCTCTGACAGGCGCGGGATGTGAAAAGGGCCGCTTCATTGAAGCGGCCCTTTGTTGTTAGTCGATGTCCTCGACCTCTTCTGCCCCGCCATAGACGCGCTGGGCGAGCGAGGCTTCGATGAACGGGTCGAGATCGCCGTCGAGCACGTCCTGCGGGCTCTGAGACTGGGTTCCCGTGCGCAGGTCCTTCACGAGCTGATAGGGCTGAAGCACGTAGGAGCGGATCTGGTGCCCCCAGCCGATGTCGGTCTTGGCGGCGGCTTCCGCATTCGCCTTTTCCTCGCGCTTCTTCAGCTCCAGCTCGTAGAGGCGCGCGCGCAGCATGTTCCAGGCGGTCGCCCGGTTCTTGTGCTGCGAGCGCTCCTGCTGACAGGCCACGACGATGCCGGTCGGGATATGGGTGATGCGCACCGCCGAGTCGGTGGTGTTCACGTGTTGGCCGCCCGCGCCCGAGGAGCGGAACGTATCGATGCGGCAGTCCGATTCCTTGACCTCGATATCGATGCGATCGTCCACCACCGGGTAGACCCACACCGAGGCAAAGCTCGTGTGGCGGCGCGCATTCGAGTCGTAAGGCGAGATGCGCACGAGCCGGTGCACGCCCGACTCGGTCTTGAGCCAGCCATAGGCGTTGTGGCCCTTGATCAGGAGCGTGGCGCTCTTGATGCCCGCCTCTTCACCGTCGGTGACTTCGAGAAGCTCGACCTTGTACTTCCGGCGCTCGGCCCAGCGGGCATACATGCGCTGGAGCATCGAGGCCCAATCCTGGCTCTCGGTGCCGCCTGCGCCCGAATGCACCTCGATATAGGTATCGTTGGAATCGGCCTCGCCGGAGAGCAGAGTTTCCACCTGACGGCGGGCGGCCTCCTCCTGGAGACGGCGGATCGCCTCCTCGCCTTCCCGGATCGTGCCTTCGTCGTCTTCCATCTCGCCGAGTTCGATCAGCGTCATCGCGTCATCGAGCTCCTGCTCCATGCGCTTGATGGCGGAGATCTGGTCCTCGAGCGACGTGCGCTCGCGCATGGTCTTCTGCGCGGCTTCCGCATCGTTCCAGAGGTTCGGATCTTCGGCGAGGGCGTTCAGTTCGGCGAGGCGGCGCTGGGCATTATCCCAGTCAAAGATGCCTCCTCAGCAGCCCGACTGACTGCTTGGTCTCTTCTACGAGGTGTTCGATTTCAGCGCGCATTTCGTCTTGCTGTCCGTGCCTGTGAATGAGGGGGTCTTAAGGGCCCTGCCCCGGTGTGTAAAGGATCTCTTCCCACAGGTCCGCCCGCCGTCGCCGTCACCGGAGCGCGGCAGCGGAGCCATGGATTCGTGCCTGTCAGAAATCCCGTTCGATATGGGATGCGGGGCGGATCAATACAATCCGCCCGGCGTCGCTCCTACGGCCCTGCGGGGCGTCGCGTCCGGAGGCGCGGGCGAATATTCCGCCTGCGGACTCTCCTCCTCAGGGGGGGAATAATATTCCGGAGGAGACTGGCCGGGCTTGAAGGCCTCCAGGATCGTGCCGCCGCCCTCGCCGCCCGCGCGGGTGCCGGTGGAGGCGTTGACGCGGATCAGCTTGATGCCCGCAGGCACGCGGAACGGCGTCGCAGGCTTGTCCTTGAGCGCCATCTGCATGAAGTCGCGGAACACGGGAGCCGCGTACTGGCCGGCGGTGGCCGCGTTGCCCAGCGATTTCGGCGTATCGTAGCCGAGGAACACGCCCACCGCGAGGTCGGGCGAGAAGCCGACGAACCACACGTCCTTGGCGTCGTTGGTGGTGCCGGTCTTGCCCGCGAGCGGCTTGCCCACGGCCTTGACCGACTGCGCCGTGCCGCGCTGCACCACGCCCTCGAGGATCGACGTGATCTGGTAGGCGGTCAGCGAATCGAGCACCTGCTCGCGGGTATCGACGAGCTTGGGCGCCGCGCTGCCGTCCCAGCTCGCCGCGTCGCAATTGGCACATTTGCGGTCGTCATGCCGGTAGATCGTGCGGCCGTTGCGGTCCTGAATCTGGTCGATCAGCGTCGGCTTGATGCGGCGGCCGCCGTTGGCGAACATGGAATAGGCCGCCGTCATGCGCATCACCGTGGTCTCGCCCGCGCCGAGCGACATGGAGAGCAGCGGCAGCATGTCGTCATAGACGCCGAAGCGGCGGGCATATTCGGTGACGACCGGCATGCCGATCTCGTTGGCGAGGCGCACCGTCATCAGGTTCTTCGAGTGCTCGATGCCGTAGCGCAGCGTACGCAGGCCTGCGGATTTGCCGTCGTAGTTCGACGGCGCCCAGGCGGCCTGCCCCGGGCCCATGTCGAGGACGAACGGCGAATCCATGATTTGCGACGACGGCGTATAGCCGTTGTCGAGAGCCGTCGCGTACACGATCGGCTTGAACGAGGAGCCCGGCTGGCGCATGGCCTGCGTGGCCCGGTTGAATTCGCTCTGGTCGAAGGAGAAGCCGCCGACCATGGCGTGGACGCGGCCGGTCTGGGGATCCATGGCGACGATGGCGCCGGAAATCTCGGGCACCTGGCGCAGGCGATACTGGCCCTGCTTGCCGTCGAGGGGCTCCACATAGACCACGTCGCCGGACGATATCGCCTTCTCGACGGAGCGGCGGGTCCATTTCACGCCGTCGGCCGTGACGAAGCCGGTTTCACGCTCGCGCGAAAGCTGGCCAGAGGCCTCCTTCTTCGGCTGGAGGCCGATGCGGGCCCGTCCGCCGGAGACGTCGAGCACCACGGCCAGGCGCCAGGGCTGAACGTCGCCCATGGAGGAAACTTCGGAAAGAGCCAAGCCCCATTCGCGGCCGGCCAGATCGAGCTTCTGTTGCGCGCCGCGCCAGCCGCGCGCCTCGTCGAAGCGGACGAGCCCGTCCACGAGCGCCTTGCGGGCCATGGCCTGCATCTTCGGATCGAGCGTCGCGCGGATCAGGAGGCCGCCCTCGTAGAGCTTCTCCTCGCCATAGCGCTCCGCGATATCGCGGCGCACGCCTTCGGCGAAGTAGCCGGACGCGATGCTGTTGGGCGACACCACGCGCGGCGTGACGTCGAGGGGCTCCTTCTTGGCGGCTTCCGCCTGCTCCTTCGTGATGTAGCCGTTCTCGGCCATGCGGCCGATGACCCAGTTGCGGCGCTCGATGGCGGCCTGGCGCTGGCGGAACGGATGATAATTGTTCGGGGCCTTGGGCAGAGCGGCGAGATAGGCCGCCTGCGCGATGCTCAGCTCGTGGAGCGACTTGCCGAAATAGTTCAGGGCGGACGCGGCCACGCCGTAATTGCCGAGGCCGAGATAGATCTCGTTCAGGTAGAGCTCGAGGATCTTGTCCTTGGAGAAGGTCGATTCCATGCGCAGAGCTATGAGCGCCTCGCGGATCTTGCGCTCATAGCTGCGCTCGTTGCCGACGAGGAAGTTCTTGGCGACCTGCTGCGTGATGGTGGAGGCGCCCTGCTCGCGCTTGCCGCCCGACTTGAGGTTGGAGACGACCGCTCGGATGACGCCCTCCGGGTCGACGCCCGGATGCTTGTAGAAATTCTTGTCCTCGGCCGAGATGAAGGCCGATTTGACGAGCTTCGGCATGGCCTGGATCGGCACATAGAGCCGTCGCTCGCGGGCGTATTCCGCGATCAGGCTGCCGTCCGAGGCGTGGACGCGCGTCATCACAGGAGGCTCGTAATCGGCGAGCTGCGCGTGATCCGGCAGGTCCTTGGAGTAGAACCAGAAGCCATAGGCCAGTCCGACGGCGCCGATCAGGAAGAAAATCGCCCCGACGCTGAACAGGAAGCCGAAAAATCGTAGGACAAAGCGCATCCGAAGGTATTCCGTTGTCGGCACCCAGCGGCACCTGATTGTGCATCTCCCGAACGCCGTTTCCTTCCGGAACAGAAGCCGGGCACAGCCTGACCCGCTCTGTTAACCGAGGAATCGCGCCCCCGCTACGGGTATCCACACTCTATCTATGGTAAAACTGCGGCAGCGCCCTGCCGGGCGATCCGTGTTGCAAAAAAGCGATCCACGGCCACGCCCATGGCGTTCACCATCTTGCCGCGCCATTCCTCCGACATCAGCAGGTCGAGATCCTGCTTGCTGGAGAGGTACCCCAATTCCACCAGGACGGAGGGCACGTCGTGGGCGCGCAGGACCTGGAAGCGGGCCTGGCGGTGGGGATTCTTGTTCAGGCGGGCGATGGAATCGAACTCGCCGACGAGGCGGGTCGCGAAATTGTGCGAGAAGCTGCGGGTCTCCCGCAGGGTCAGCTCCTGCAGGATGTCGGAAATATCGTCCGGCATGTCCGCCGTCTCGACGCCCGCCGCCGCGTCGGCCTTGTTTTCGCGGTCGGCCAGCTTGGCCGAATCGGCGTCGGAGGCCCGGTCCGCGCCGGTATAGACGGTCAGGCCACGCACTTCCTGGCCGCCGGAGATCGAATCCGCGTGGATGGAGATGAACAGATCCGCCTGCACGTGCCGCGCGGCGCGCACCCGGTCGCCCAGCGAGACGAACACGTCCCTGTCGCGGGTCATGACGACCCGGTAGCGCCCGCTCTCTTCGAGCTTCTTCTGGAGCTTCTGGGCGAAGGCGAGAACGAGGTCCTTCTCGATCACCCCACCCGTGGAATTGGCGCCGGGGTCGATGCCGCCGTGACCGGCGTCGACCACGATGACGGGACGGGCATCCTTCGCAAGCGGAGCCGGTTCCGCTCCGCTGGACTGGGCCGCCTTGGCCGCGCTGTCGAGCGCCGCGCGATGGAAATCGTCGCGCTCGATTCGGGTGAGCTCGATGGTGAGAAGGGCCGTGCCCCCGGCGGCGTGCGCGTCCACGGTCATGCCGGAGACGGTGGCCGGCTGGGCCAGGTCCATCACGACCCGGGAGCGTCCCGGAGCGAAGAGACCGTAGCGGTAGGAGGAGATCAGGCCGGCCTTCTGGCGCCCCGAATCCGGCGGCAGGTGGAACGCCACCTCCGGCAGGTCGATGATGAGGCGGTCGGGCCTTTCCATGAGAGAGGCCTGGGCCGTGACGGCCTTGGACAGAGCGATCTTGAACCGGGTCGTGGGCCCGTCCACTTCGACGGACACGTCGGCGGCGATGATCTGAGCCGCGGCCTTGCCGCCATCGGCATTCGCCCAGGCGGGACCGACGGCCACGGCGAAGAACATCGCCAGGAGACCCGCCATCAACAGGCTTGTGAAGGGTTTGATTCTCATGCTGCCGCTGGAACTTTTGTGCCCCCTTCCTATCTCATTACCCGGCATCTGGTTAAAGAAGCTTCTCGGGAAATGCTCGATAGTGAGACTCTGTTGCATTAACGACACATGTCTCTGCATCTTGCCAAATGCCCCATTCGATCTGTAATGATCATGACCCCGTCCGGCATGGCCGAATCTGACGGCGGACCTGAGGAGATGGTTGTGTTGACCGGTCCTCACGGATCCCGTCACCCTCGACAGGCGCTTGGAAGGGTTCAGTGGGCGATACAGGTCGCCACTTATTTGCCGATGACCGGGCTCCGTCCGGTCCATCGATTCCTAGAAAGGGCAGTCTTGAATGGTTGCGCACACGAAGTCAGCTTTGACTCTCGTCCCGGCACCGTTCGAAGCGCGCGTTTCTTTTCGCGCTCGCCCTTCCCTCACCACATCCGGCTCAAAGCCGGCCCGTTTCAACCCAGAATGCGCCCCTCTGCGGCGCACGATGGCGATCGACAGCACTCCGAACGCAATTTCAGCCCGCCGCTGTCTCACGCGGCGCGGCCACCCGCCTTCACTGCGGCCCCTGCCTCAGGTCCTGCCCTCGATCGCCATGTCGAGAGTTCAACATGGCAAACAAGATGCTCATCGATGCCTCCCACCCGGAAGAAACCCGGGTCGTGGTGGTGCGCGGCCAGAAGGTCGAGGAGTTCGACTTCGAATCCGCTAACCGGAAGCAGCTACGCGGGAACATCTATCTCGCGAAGGTCACCCGCGTAGAGCCGTCCCTTCAGGCGGCGTTCGTCGAGTATGGGGGCAACCGCCACGGTTTCCTCGCCTTCAGCGAAATTCACCCGGACTACTACCAGATCCCGGTCGCCGACCGTCAGGCTCTCCTCGAAGCCGAAGCCGAAGCTCAGGCGGAGGAGGAGCGCGAGGAGGAGCGTCGCCGTCACCGGCGCCGCCGGTCCGCGCCGCGCCGCGCGAACAGCGACGAGACGGTCGCCTCCTCCGAGGCCGAGGCCGGCACGGAGGCTCCCGCTCCCGCCGAGGGCACCGATGAGACCGCCGACCTGATCGCGGCTGCGGGCGACTTCGAGCCTGCGTCGGGCGAAGCCGTGGAAACGGCCCAGGCCGTCGAAGGCCCCGAGGGAGCCCAGGCCCTCCCCGAAAGCCAGGAGGCTCCGGCCGAGGTCGCGGACGGCGAAGGCGGGGAGACCGAGTCTCGCGAGGCCGCGGCACCCGCCGATGGCGCGTCCGAGGATGCTGAGGTCTCCGGCGACGAGGACGGCGAGCACGACGAAGACGAGGAAGAGCACGACGACCACGCCGAAGGCGAGGACGAGGATCACGTCGAGCAGCTCGGCGGCGGCGATGCGATGGAGGACCTTCCCCAGCGCCGTGTCCCGCGCAAGCAGTACAAGATTCAAGAGGTCATCAAGCGCCGCCAGATCCTGCTCGTCCAGGTCGTGAAGGAAGAGCGCGGCAACAAGGGCGCGGCGCTGACCACCTATCTGTCCCTCGCCGGCCGCTATTCTGTGCTCATGCCCAATACGGGCCGGGGCGGCGGCATCTCGCGCAAGATCACCAATGCGGCCGACCGCAAGCGCCTGAAGGAAATCGCCCAGGAACTGGAGGTGCCCGAGGGAATGGGCATCATCCTGCGCACCGCCGGCGCATCCCGCACGAAGCCCGAGATCAAGCGCGACTATGAATATCTGATGCGCCTGTGGGAGAGCGTGCGCGAGCTGACCCTCAATTCCTCGGCCCCCGCCCTGGTCTATGAGGAAGGTTCGCTCATCAA
Source organism: Microvirga sp. HS2 (assembly GCF_055792805.1). Taxonomy (NCBI): domain Bacteria; kingdom Pseudomonadati; phylum Pseudomonadota; class Alphaproteobacteria; order Hyphomicrobiales; family Methylobacteriaceae; genus Microvirga; species Microvirga sp. HS2. The sequence goes on along the minus strand of NZ_JBVVAJ010000033.1, from coordinate 23,514 downwards.
GCGCGCCATCCGCGACCTCTACAACAAGGAGATCGACGATATCCTCGTCTCCGGCGAGGACGGCTACCGCGAGGCCAAGGACTTCATGCGCATGCTCATGCCGAGCCATGCCAAGATCGTCCAGCCCTACCGCGAGCCGCAGCCGCTCTTCGCGAAATACGGGGTGGAAGCCCAGCTCGACGCGATGTTCTCCAACGTCGTGACGCTGAAGTCCGGCGGCTACCTCGTCATCAACCCGACGGAAGCCCTGGTCTCCATCGACGTCAACTCCGGCCGATCCACCCGCGAGCACAACATCGAGGACACGGCCCTGCGCACGAACCTCGAAGCGGCCGAGGAAATCGCCCGCCAGCTTCGCCTGCGCGACCTCGCCGGCCTCGTGGTCATCGACTTCATCGACATGGAAGAGAAGCGCAACAATCGCGCTGTCGAGAAGAAGCTCAACGAGTGCCTGAAGAACGACCGCGCCCGCATTCAGGTCGGCCGCATCTCGCCCTTCGGCCTCCTGGAGATGTCGCGCCAGCGCATCCGCACGGGCGTGCTCGAATCCTCCTCCGTCCCCTGCCCGCACTGCGCCGGCACGGGCTTCATCCGTTCGACGCCCTCCGTCGCGCTCCACGTGCTGCGCTCGATCGAGGAAACGCTCATCAAGAATGCCGGCTACAACCTGATCGTCCGCACGCGGATGGAGGCGGCGTTCTACATTCTCAACCAGAAGCGCCTGCACCTGCGCGAGCTGGAGACCCGCTTCGGCGTGGCGATCTCCGTGGTGGCGGACGACTCGCTCACCGGCACGACGAATTACGTGATCGACCGAGGCGAGCCTGCCCTGCGCCTCGAGCACAAATCGGCCGCGACCGGTATCCAGATCGACGCCATCGCCCCGATGGACGTGGTTGAGGAAGTCGAGCCCGAGATCGAGGTCGAGGACGAGGAACAGGCCGAAGAGGAGGCCCAGGCCTCCGAGGAAGGCCGTGAGGACGGCGATGGCAATGGCCGCCGCCGCCGCCGCCGTCGCCGCCGTCGCGGGCGCGACCGTGAGGCCGTCGCGGGCGCGGACCATGACGAAGAAGCCGCCGAGAGCGACCTTCCCGAGACCGAGGAACAGGAAGGCGAAGGCGCAGAGGCCTCCGGCGAGGAGACCGTAGGCGCCGAGTCCGAGGAATCCGAGGACAATGGCCGTCGCCGCCGTCGCCGGGGCCGCCGCGGCGGTCGGGGCCGGGGTCGCGACGAGGCCATCGAGACATTCGCGACCGAGGAAGGTTTCGTGGCTGCAACCGAGGCCGTCGCCCAGGCGGTCGGCACCCTCGACGAGCCGGCCGGCGAAACCGCTTCCGCTCAGGAGCCCGCAGCGCCCCAGGAACAGGCCCATGCCGAGGAGCCTGCCCGCGCCGAGGAGCAGCCCATCGAGACCAAGCCCGAGCCGCAGCTTGCCGCGGAGGCCGAGGAAGCCCCGCGTCCCGTGGTTCCCGAGCCCGAGCCGGTCGCCGTCGTGCTCACTCCGCCCGACCCGGAGCGCCCGAAGCGCGCCGGCTGGTGGTCGAAGGCCAAGTCGGTTCTCAGCGGATCGTAAATTCCAAAAGCAAAATGCCCGGCGAAAGCCGGGCATTTTCGTTGAAGTGATTTCCGCCTCTTATCACTTTCGTCATGGCCAGGCTCGTCCCGGCCATCCACGTCTGTGCCGCAGTTCGAAGGCGTGGATGCCCGCACCACGTGCGGGCATGGCGACGGAACTTCCTACCTCAGCCATCCCCTGAGCCGCTCCACCGTCTCCCGGCAATCATTCTCCGACCCTGCGAAGGACAGGCGCATGTAGTGCGAGCCCTCGATGGGATCGAAGTCGAGGCCGGGGGTTGCCGCGACGCCCGTCTCTTCCAGCATGCGCTTGCAGAAGCCGATGGAATCGTTCGTGTAACGGGCGATGTCGGCATAGATGTAGAAGGCGCCGTCCACCGGATGCATGTCGGCGATCCCGATCCGGGGCAGCTCTTCGAGCAGGTAGGCGCGGTTCCGGGCATAGCCCGCCTTCACGGCCTCCAGCTCCTCAGTGGCGTCGAAGGCGGCGAGCGCCGCGACCTGCGAGAGGTAGGGCGGCGAGATGTAGAGGTTCTGCGCCAGCCGCTCGATCGGCCGCACGAGCCGGTCGGGCACGACGATCCAGCCGATGCGCCAGCCGGTCATGCAGTAATATTTCGAGAACGAGTTGATGATCACCGCGTCGTCGTCCGAGGCGAGCGCCGTCGAGGCGTCCTCGCCATAGGTGAGCCCGTGATAGATCTCGTCCGAGACGAACCACAGCCCCAGCCGGCGGCAGGCTTCGCCCAGTTCGCCCAGCGCCTTTCGGCCGATCATGGTGCCGGAGGGATTGGCCGGGCTCATGGCGAGGATGCCGTGGAGCGGCTTTTCCGCATGGGCCCTCTCGATGGCCCGGGCGGTCATGATCCATCCGTCCGCTTTCGCGAGCGGAATCACCACCGGTTCGATGCCGAGCGCTTCGAGGATGTTGCGATAGGCCGGATAGCCGGGAGCCGTGATGGCCACCCGCTGGCCCGCGTCGAAGAGGCTCAGGAAAGCCAGCACGAAGCCCGCCGAGGATCCTGTCGTCACGACGACGCGCTCAGGGGCGATGGAGACGCCATAGGCATCTTTGTAATGGCGGGCGATCCGCTCTCGCAGGGCTGCGATTCCGAGGGCTTCCGTGTACCCGATTCGGCCGAGATCGAGCGCGGCCTTGGCCGCCTCGCGGGCCACCCGGGGAGCGGGAGCGGAAGGCTGGCCCACCTCCATATGAATCACGCTGTCGCCTCGCCTTTCTTTCGCCGCAGCGGCGCTCAACACATCCATGGCCAGGAAGGACGAGACCCGGTCCATGCGGCGGGCGATGAGGGGAAGGTTCTGAGTGGCGATCGATTTTGTCATGGAAAGGCTCGTAGCCCTTTGGAAAGCCGGCCTCAAGAACCATGTTTCGGCCGTCATGGCCGGGCTTGCTCGAGCCATCCCCATCTTTTCCCGAGTGACGAGCCGGTTTGAGAATACGAAGGCGTGATTTGACGCCGCGCTCCCCAAACCGCTAACTCACGCCAGATATCTCGTTCAGCCGGATCTCGAACCACCGCACCGGGCAGGCTGCAACAGGACACTCCGCAAAGGATCGGATATGCGTTTCTCGCTTCTCAACACCTGCCGGGCCGCGGCCCTGTTCGGCGCCCTCGCTGTCGCCCCGGCCGCCATGGCCCAGACTGCCGTCTTCAACGACCAGCAGAAACAGGCGATCGGCGAAATCGTGAAGGAATACCTCCTGAAGAACCCCGAGGTTCTCACGGAGGTGATCGGCGAGCTCGAGAAGCGGCAGGCCGAAGCCCAGCAGGCCTCCCAGGCGAGCGCCGTGCAGGAAACCAAGCAGGCGCTTCTGAACGCCCCTCATTCCTACGTGGTCGGCAACCCCTCCGGCGACATCACTCTGGTCGAGTTCTTCGACTACAATTGCGGCTATTGCAAAAAGGCCCTCTCCGACCTCCAGACGCTGGTCAAGAGCGATCCCAAGCTGCGCATCGTGCTGAAGGACTTCCCCGTGCTCGGCCCCGATTCCGTGGAAGCGAGCCGGGTGGCCCTCGCCGTCAAGAAGCACCTGCAGGGCCAGAAGCTCTTCGACTACCATGTGAAGGTTCTGGAAACCCGCGGCCGCGTAAACGGCGAGCGCGCCATGGCGGTCGCCAAGGAGATGGGCGTCGACATGGCCAAGCTCCAGAAGGATATCGACAGCCCCGAGGTGCGCGGCGCCCTTCAGGAGAACATGGCGCTCGGCGACAAGCTGAGCCTCACCGGCACGCCGGCCTTCATCATCGGCGAGGCGGTCATTCCCGGCGCGGTCGGCATCGAGCCCCTGAAGCAGCTCATCGACAACGTCCGCTCCTGCGGCAAGGCCACTTGCGGCTAAGCACGGCCCATCGTCTCCCTCCACGTCATCCCCGGCCTCATGCCGGGGATCCACGTCTTTGATTGCCATATTCTCGAGACGTGGATGGCCGGGACAAGCCCAGCCATGGCGCGGAAAGCGCCTCCCCGGGCCTCAATGCCCTTACGGAAATCGCGCCAAGCTCTGGAAACCCTTGGTTTTCCCCTTCCCCCATGCCCGCCTTTTGGATAAGAGGGCGTTTCGGCTCCGCCTGACGGGGCTTTATGGAACGCTCCTTTCACGATGATCAACGTCCACGTCCTCAACGGACCCAACCTCAATCTGCTCGGCACCCGAGAGCCCCAGATCTACGGCAGCACCACGCTGGCGGATGTCGAGAAGCTCGTGCGCGAGAAGGCGGAGGCCCTGGGGGTGGCGATCACGTTCCGCCAGTCGAACCACGAAGGACAGCTGGTCGACTGGATCCAGGAGGCGGGAGTCCAGGGCGCGGGCATCGTCATCAATGCCGGCGCATATACCCACACCTCGATCGCTCTGCGCGATGCCATCTCCGGCAGCGGCGCTCCGACGATCGAGATCCATCTTTCCAACGTTCATGCTCGCGAAGGCTTTCGCCATCGCTCGCTCATCGCACCCGTGTCAGTCGGCGTGATCTGCGGTTTCGGCCCCATGAGCTATCTGCTCGGGCTTGAGGCGGTTCACCGTGTCATGGTCGAGCGGGCCCGACTGCCGAAGCCTTCCCAGCACTAGTTCCTCACAATAAAGAGGTGAGCCCCATGGCCAAGGACAACCCTTTCGATCCCGATCTCGTCCGGGAGCTGGCGAACATGATCGCCGAAACGGATCTCAGCGAGATCGAAGTGGAGAAGGGCGACCTTCGCATCCGCGTGGCCCGCACGATCCAGGCCGTGACGGTTGCGGCTCCCGCGGCGCTTGCTCCGGCTCCGATCGTCGCCCCGCCCCCGGCCGCTGCCGATGTATCGGTCGCAGCCAAGCCCGGCGCGCCCCATCCCGGCGCGGTGCTCTCGCCCATGGTCGGCACCGCCTACCGCAAGCCCTCGCCGGAAGCGAAGGCTTTCGTGGAGATCGGCTCCAAGGTCCAGGCCGGCGACAAGGTTCTCCTCGTCGAGGCCATGAAGACCTTCAACGAAATCGTCGCTCCCCGCGCCGGCACCGTGACCGCCATCTTTGTCGAAGACGGAACTCCTGTTGAATACGGCGAACCCCTCCTCGTCATCGAGTAAGGCGCGACATGTTCGATAAGATCCTCATTGCCAACCGAGGCGAGATCGCCCTGCGCATCCTGCGGGCAGCGAAGGAACTCGGGATCGCCACCGTCGCGGTGCATTCCACCGCCGACGCCGACGCCATGCATGTGCGGCTCGCCGACGAGAGCGTCTGCATCGGGCCGCCTGCCGCCCGCGACAGCTATCTCAACATCCCGGCCCTGATCGCCGCCTGTGAGATCACCGGCGCGGACGCCATCCATCCCGGCTACGGCTTTCTCTCCGAGAACGCCCGCTTCGCGGAAGTGCTGGAGCATCACCACATCGCCTTCATCGGCCCCAAGGCGGAGCATATCCGCATCATGGGCGACAAGATCGAGGCGAAGCGCACCGCCAAGCGCCTCGGCATCCCCTGCGTTCCCGGCTCCGAGGGCGGAATTTCCGACGAGGACGAGGCCAGGAAGGTCGCTGGCGAAATCGGCTATCCGGTCATCATCAAGGCGGCGGCCGGCGGCGGCGGACGCGGCATGAAGGTCGCCCGCAACGAGGCCGATCTCGTCCACGCGCTCCAGACCGCCAAGACCGAGGCGAAGGCTGCCTTCGGCGACGACGCCGTCTATATCGAGAAGTACCTCGAGAAGCCGCGCCATATCGAGATCCAGGTTCTCGGCGACGGCAAGGGCGGCGCGATCCATCTGGGCGAGCGCGACTGCTCGCTCCAGCGCCGCCACCAGAAGGTCTGGGAGGAAGGCCCCTCGCCTGCCCTGAACGTCGAAATGCGTGAGCGCATCGGCGGCGTCGTGGCGAAAGCCATGCAGGAGCTGCAATATGCGGGCGCCGGAACCATCGAGTTCCTCTACGAGGACGGCGAGTTCTACTTCATCGAGATGAACACTCGTATTCAAGTGGAGCACCCCGTCACGGAGATGATCACCGGAATCGACCTGGTGAACGAGCAGATCCGCGTCGCTGCGGGCCACCCGCTCTCGGTGAAGCAGGAAGACATCAAGATCGAGGGCCATGCCATCGAATGCCGCGTGAACGCGGAGCATCCTTCGACCTTCCGCCCCTCGCCCGGAACGATCAGCTATTTCCACCCGCCGGGCGGCCTCGGCGTGCGCGTCGACTCGGCGGCCTACCAGGGCTACCGGATCCCGCCGCACTACGATTCCCTCGTGGGCAAGCTCATCGTGCACGGCCGCACCCGCAACGAGTGCCTCATGCGCCTGCGCCGCGCCCTCGACGAGTTCGTGGTGGACGGCGTGGACACCACGCTCCCGCTCTTCCGCACCCTCGTGCGCAACCCGGACATTCAGAACGGCCAGTACGACATCCACTGGCTCGAGAATTTCCTGAAGACGGGCGGGCTGGAAGAGGCCTGATTGATGACAGGCTTCCTCCCGGTCGGCCGCCGCAAGGGGATGAGGGCTAAGCCCCGAACATTCCCCATGCCGCGGACCGGGAGGAACGCCCTTTCTCAAAAATCGACGGGCCTCCGGTCTAACCTTGGGTACTAGTCGTTCTATGTGTGCTGACAGGGCCCGAACGATTGGACATGCTGGTGGATGACTAAGCCATCGGACGATAGCATCACCATCACCCCTGAGATTCTGCTCAAGGCCTATGCCGCGGGCATCTTTCCCATGGCCGAGGATGCGGACGATCCGTCCCTGTTCTGGGTCGAGCCCCGGGAAAGGGGCATCATTCCGCTCGACGCCTTCCACGTTCCAAAGCGCCTGGCCCGCACGGTTCGCTCCGACGAATTCAAGGTCCATGTCGACCGCGATTTCGATGCGGTGATCGCAGGCTGCGCGGCGCCCGCCACCGACCGGGAAAAAACCTGGATCAACCGGCGCATCCGGGACCTGTACGGGCAATTGTTCGATGCGGGCTTCTGCCACACGGTCGAGGTCTACCGCGACGATCGCCTCGTGGGCGGCCTCTATGGCGTGCGCCTCAAAGGCGCGTTCTTCGGCGAAAGCATGTTCCATACGGAGCGCGATGCCTCGAAGATCGCGCTGGTTCATCTCGTCGCGCGGCTGAAGCGCGGCGGCTTCACCCTTCTCGACACCCAGTTCGTGACCTCGCACCTGGCGCAGTTCGGCGCTGTCGAGATCCCCCGGCGCAGCTATAAGCAGATGCTCCGCGTCGCCATGGAGCACGAGGGCAATTGGAATGCTTGGCCGAAAGGCCGAAGCGTGAGCGGCGAGGAGATCCTCGCCGCGCTCTAGCGCATCGTGCGGAAAAGTGGATCCGGTTTTCGCTGCGCGGCCCGCTGGGTCCGCGTCCCACGATGCGCTCATCCAAGAAGGGAGCATCGGATCGATCCCAAAAGTGCAAATCCACTTTTGGGTCCGATGCTCTAGATCTGTGAAAGCGTATCTCGTCGACCTTGGGCTGGGGAACACTCGCAGAGGAGGATCACACGCCATGCCGTCGAGCTTCAATGTACGCAATGCTGCCGGGTACGAGCAACTCATGGGTCGCTGGAGCAAGAACTTGGCCGAGCCGTTCATCGGCTTCGCCGGCCTTGCCAACGGCGAACGGGTTCTGGATGTCGGATGCGGCACAGGGAGCCTCACCTTCGCCTTGCCTCGGGCGGCAGAGGTGCGCGAGATCACCGCGATCGACTACTCGTCCGCCTTCGTCGAGGAGGCGCAACGGCGGAACGACGATCCGAGGATCACGATCCAGGAAGGCGATGCCTGCGCCCTCGTGTTCCCGGACGGCCGGTTCGACCGCGCCCTGGCCCTGCTGGTCCTGCATTTCATCCCCGAGACCGGCAAGGCGGTGGCTGAGATGCGCCGGGTGGTTCGCCCCGGCGGCAGGATCGCGGCAGCCGTTTGGGACCACCTCGGCGGCATGTCGGGCATGCGCATGATGCTGGATACGCTCGCCATGCAGGACGAGAGAGCCCGGGAGCTGCGCCACCGTTATTGCTTCCAGCCCATGATGCGGCCGGGCGAGATGAAGCGTTGCTTCATCGCTCAGGGCTTGTCGAACGTCCAGGAGACCGAGCTCCTGATCCGAATGGATTATGAGAACTTCGCGGATTATTGGGAGCCGTTCGCCGCGGGCGAGGGCCCTCTCGGAAGTTATGTCGCAAGTCTCGATCCGGCGCGCCTCGCGAGCGCCGAAGAGGCTGTCAGGGCGGCCTATGAAGCCGGTGAGCCCGATGGCCCACGCTCGTTCACAGCGGTCGCGTGGGCTTGCCGGGGAGACGTTCCGGAGGCAGCCAAGGAGGATAGCGCCTGACCTGCGATCAACGGTCCGTATTGATGAGGGGCGCGTTCCGGTTGAAATCCGGGCCGTTGCGTCGCGCCGGCTGCCGCGGCTGAGGCGGGGCGCTCGTCAGGGGCGGCGCGGGCGGCAGCGGCCGGGCAGCGTTCGAATCGGGCGGAGCCATGATGTCGCGGGGGCGACCGGGCTCTGACGATGTGCGCTGCGTGTTCGGCTCGATCGGCGGCAGCTCCTCGGGCGTCTCCTTCGGCTCGGCGATCACCTCGGTGCCGCCTTTGCAATCCACGAGCCAGATATCGTAGACCGGGTGCTCGATGCCGTGCAGGCCGGGGCTCGAGGCGAACATCCAGCCCGAGAACACCTTGCGGGTGCCCCCTTCGCTGCCGGGCTCCTCCACCTCGACGAAGGACGTGGTGTTCGGGGTTTCCGTCGGCGGCTTCGTGAAGCAGACGCGCGGCGTCATCTGGAGCGCGCCGAACTGAACCGTCTCATCGATCTTCACCTCGAACGAGACGATGCGTCCGGTGATCTTGTCGAGACCGGAAAAGACGGCCGTCGGATTCTTGATTCTGTCCGCCTGAGCCGCGCCGGCCGCGCCGACGACCGAGGCGAGCACCAGGGCGGCCCGCGTCCATTCGAACTTCATTGTCTTAATCCATGCCCCTTGTGAACTGGTTCTACAGCCAAGAAAGGCCTGTATCGGGTTCCGGCAACGCGATAACACGCGAACCATGATGGAAAAAGGGCAAGCGAGGAAAAGAGACCCGTTGGACACGCCCTTTCGGGACGGGCCCCGGCCCGGCGGGAATCACCGCTCCAGAGGATTCGGCGCGGGCACCTTCATGGCATCGCCCTCCTTCTCCCGGCGCTCGTAATGAGCCGTGGAGCAGGTCACGGAGCACAGGAGACCGCGATCCGACCAATAGGACGGGCCGTTCTCAGACTTGCCGGCGTGATACGCGAAATCGCCGTGGCCGTAAGGCAGGCCACATTCGATGCAGGTGCGCGGTTGGGGACGGTTCAGCATGACATCCTCAGGAGCAAGGCCGCGAGGGCATTACTCGCCCGGCGTCCAGGGAACATAGTCGCCGGTCGCGGCGGGACGCCGGCCGGTGGAGAGCTGGGACCCTTGGGGGCGATAGGCCTGAGGCGTGCCGGTCATGTTGGGCACGTAAGGCCTCTCCCAGGAATGCGGCTGATAGTTTTCCTCGCTCGGAGGCACATCGCCGTTGTGGCAGAGCCAGGCGCGCCAGCCAGGAGGGACCCTGGAGGCATCGGCGTCGCCGTTATAGATGACCCAGCGACGCTCGGCGCCCACATTCGAGTCGATCGGCTGAGCCTGGGTGTAGCGGTAATAGCGATTGCCGAACTCGTCCTGGCCCACGAACTGCCCCTTGCGCCACGTAAAGAAGCGGGTGCCGAGGGTCTGCCCGTTCCACCAGGTGAAGAACTGCGTCCAAAACTGTTTCATGCGTCTGCCATAGGGTCGAAAAGCTGGCCGGAATATGGCGTCGGACTTTCGCAAAGTCCAGAAAGGATTGCGCGCACCGCCCCTTCGCAATTTTCCATTCCAAAAGGGGCGCGTGGAGCGCCCCTTTCGTGTGGTCGGTCGGCGGCTGGGCTCAATAGGCGATCAGCATGTGCGAGGCGGCGTCCCAGGACAGGTTGCGGCCGTAATTCTCCAGCACGAGCTGGTACTTGTTGTCGACCAGCACCGTCGTCTCGTAGCTCACCGCATAGCTCGTCCCGGTCCAGTTGTAGAACGCCTGCCGGTTGAACACCACCGAGCCCGCCCCGTCGATCTGGAGCCGGTCCCCGACCTCCAGGTCCTTGATCCGGTCCACCACCACCGGCACGTAGGCATAGGCCTGCGCATCCCGGTCGGCGGCGACATCGAACACGAAGGTGTCACGGCCCGCTCCGCCATAGAGCACGTCGAGCCCGGCCCCGCCCTGGAGCACGTCATCGCCATTGCCGCCATGCAGGAAATCGGCGCCTGAGCCGCCGCGCAGCACGTCGTTGCCGTCGTCGCCGACGACATGATCGTTGTCGGCGCCCGCCTCCAGCGTGTCGGCGCCCGCCCCGCCGAGCAGCACGTCCTGGCCGGCCTGGCCGGAGAGCCGGTCGGCGCCGTCGCCGCCCTCCAGGCGATCAGAGCCGTCGCCGCCCTCCAGGCTGTCGTCGCCCGCGCCGCCGATCAGCGTGTCGTTGCCCTGGCTGCCGAAGAGCTGGTCAGCGCCCTCGCCGCCGTCGAGGCTGTCCGCGCCGGCGCCGCCGAGCAGCACGTCCTGGCCATCGTGGCCGTCGAGCGTGTCGGCGCCGGTGCCGCCATAGAGCACGTCGCTGGCGAGGCCGCCGACGATCACGTCGCTGCCCGCGCCGCCGTCGATCACCGCGCCCGCGGCCTTGAGCGCGCCGGTGCGGCCCTCGTCGCGGCCGCAGGCGATCCAGTGGTGATAGGCAAAGCTGATGTCGAGCTGGTTGGCGTCCATATAGGCCTTGATGTCGGGATTGGCCGCGAGATAGCCTTGCGCATCGAAGCTGGTGCTCCAATCCGCGCCGGGCCCCTGGCTCTGCCCGTGCCAGCCGCCCGGGCGGCCCTCGACGCTGCCGAAATAGCGCCAGTGATGGAAGCCCCAGGCCTGCGGATCGAGGCCGTTCTGGGCCGCATAGGCGGCGAGATCCGGGTTCTGGGCCATGTAGTCGGCGCCGTCGAAATCGGCGTAGACGTCGTTGCCGACGCTGATGAAGTCGTTGCCGGCGCTGCCGACCACGTTCTCGATGTCGAACAGCCGGTCGCCGTGGGCGTCGCCCTGCAGGCCGACCCCGGTGGCGAGATTGACGCGCACGCCCTCGCCGTTGATGCCGGGCTGGCTCGTGCCATAGCTCACCGTGTCGGTGCCGGAACCGCCGGAGAGAATATCGGCTCCCTTGCCCCCGGAGAGAACGTCATTGCCGTCGCCGCCGCTCAGGATGTCCGACCCCGCGCCGCCGATCAGCGTGTCATTCCCTCCTGCCGCAAAGAACCATCCCGAGCCCTCGATCCGGTCGTTCCCAGAGGTGCCAAGCGCGGTATGGACGATGTAAGTCCCCGAAGCCGCAGTCAAGGTCAGAGCGCCGACCCTAACCACCTCGATGGATTCTTCCTCGGCTTCCTCATCATCGCCCGAGGGGTCTTCCTCGGTGAGATCGAAAATAAGGGTCGCTGCCCGAGGAAGCTCCCCGGTGATCTCACTCATGGAGAAGATCAGAGGGGTTGCCTGAGGAAGCTGTCCGTCAGGAGTTGGGCAACCGCTTATGCAAACGATGGGTCCAAATTCGAGCTGAAGCCCGTCATCCCCGTCCTCCGACGTATCGTCCGCGTCGGCATCATCCTGCGATTCCGTCTCCGGACTTCCCGTGATCGGGCCGCCGCTCACCGCCGTGCCGCCATAGGGAATGGCACTTCCGCCGAAGATGCGAGCAAGTTCGGCGAGCAAAATCTGTTGAGCCGTTGCCATGATCGGTCTCCATTAAGGCCAAGCTTTGATAGGAAACTAGACCAAAATGAAACGTAATCAAGTAACATTCAACAGATGCTGAAAACGTCTCGCGATACTACCTACGATTTAAATGCACTTTAGAAATCTCAACCAGAGGTAATTTATTTTGCCATCCCACTCGGAGAAGCAGCAAATCAATAGAACAACAACGTTGAATGCACAGCATTACTTAGCAACTCTCGGCTTCATAAAGTATCGTCGGACATTTCTCTATCCAAACATGAGGATTTTGAATCTTTTCTGAGGCGGTTGCGTGCGCTCACCTATTCGGCCTCCCGGAAGAATTTACCTCAACGGCCACCTCCCTGGGTCCATCCACCGGCAGCTCGAATCGCAGCAACAACGCCCGAGGCCGCGCCGCCGATTCGATCAGCACCATGCGAGGGGTCTTCCCTTGGTTTTCCGCCTTCGGCTCAGGCCCGAAGACATTCTCCCCGGCCTCAGGAAGCAGAACCGCACAACACAACATTTCGGGGCTCGGGCCCGCCGTTAACCACGATTTGTGCACCGGCAAATTCGCCGGCAGAATTTATGCTCCGGGATTCTGAAAGGATTCTCCGGAGCTTAGCCACTTTTCCACATTTTTAACAATTGCCCACTACATATAGACGGAACCAGGGCCGTCGCTACAAGTTCTTGACGCAGGACCCTTAAGACGACTAGCTTGCCGGAGTGCCGATCTGAGACCGGCGGCCCCTCTGTGAGGAGGGGTTGAAATCTCCCAAGAGTCAGCGTCAGGGCCACGCGGCGAAGCGATTGCCGCGGGGACTGTGGTGTCCGAAGGAGACGTGACTCGGGCGTGCGAGTGGCGGTTCGACACGAGCGGACCGTGGGGGCGTTAAAAAAATAGTTGTGGGGCAATCGCTGCGGACACGTTTCGCAGCCCGGAGGCTTTTTGCCTCCGTACCAAGGGATCAGACAGATGCGGATCGAGCGGCGTTATACGCAAACCGGGCAATCGCCCTATTCCTCCCTCGCCTTCCGGCTCGCCACGAGCGAGATCCGCAATCCGGACGGGTCCATCGTCTTCCGGCTCGAGAACATCGAGGTGCCGGAGACCTGGAGCCAGGTGGCGTCCGACGTCCTCGCCCAGAAATATTTCCGCAAAGCCGGCGTTCCGGCCCGCCTGAAGAAGGTGGAAGAGAACGACGTTCCCTCCTGGCTCTGGCGCTCGGTGCCCGACGAGGCGGAACTCGCCAAGCTGCCGGAAGAGAGCCGCTTCGGCTCCGAAATCTCCTCCAAGCAGGTGTTCGACCGCCTCGCGGGCTGCTGGACCTATTGGGGCTGGAAGGGCGGCTACTTCTCGTCGGAAGAGGATGCGCAGACCTTCTATGACGAGCTGCGCTACATGCTCGCCAACCAGATGGTCGCGCCGAACTCCCCGCAATGGTTCAACACCGGCCTGCACTGGGCCTACGGCATCGACGGCCCCGGCCAGGGCCACTATTACGTGGACTACAAGACCGGCAAGCTGACGAAGTCGAAATCGGCCTACGAGCACCCGCAGCCGCATGCCTGCTTCATCCAGAGCGTCGAGGACGATCTGGTGAACGAGGGCGGCATCATGGACCTGTGGGTCCGCGAGGCGCGCCTGTTCAAGTACGGCTCGGGCACCGGCTCCAACTTCTCCAAGCTGCGCGGCGAGGGCGAGAAGCTCTCCGGCGGCGGCCGTTCGTCGGGCCTCATGTCCTTCCTCAAGATCGGCGACCGCGCCGCGGGCGCGATCAAGTCGGGCGGCACCACCCGCCGCGCGGCGAAGATGGTGGTGGTCGACGTCGATCACCCGGACATCGAGAGCTACATCGACTGGAAGGTGAAGGAAGAGCAGAAGGTGGCGGCCCTCGTCGCCGGCTCCAAGCTCGCTGCCAAGCACCTCAAGGCCATCATGAAGGCCTGCGTGAACTGCGAGGCCGAAGGCGACGCCTGCTTCGATCCGGAGAAGAACCCGGCTCTGAAGAAAGAGATCAAGATGGCCCGCCGGGTCCAGATCCCGGACAACTACATCAAGCGCGTCATCCAGTTCGCGCGCCAGGGCTACACCGACATCGACTTCCCCGTTTATGACACGGATTGGGATTCGGAGGCCTATCTCACGGTCTCGGGCCAGAACTCCAACAACTCCGTCTCGGTGACCGACGACTTTTTGCGCGCCGTGGAATCGGATGGCGAGTGGAAGCTCACCGCCCGCAAGGACGGCAAGCCCGTGAAGGTTCTCAAGGCCCGCGACCTGTGGGAGCAGATCGGCCACGCGGCCTGGGCCTCGGCCGATCCGGGCCTGCATTTCAACACCACCATGAACGACTGGCACACCAGCCCCGCCGGTGGCCGCATCCGGGCGTCGAACCCCTGCTCGGAATACATGTTCCTCGACGACACGGCGTGCAACCTCGCCTCCGCCAACCTGCTGCAGTTCTTCGACCGCGCGGCGCACAAGTTCGACGCGGAGTCGTTCGAGCATGCCTGCCGCCTGTGGACCATCGTGCTCGAAATCTCGGTGCTGATGGCGCAGTTCCCGTCGAAGGAGATCGCGCAGCTCTCGTATGAGTACCGCACCCTCGGCCTGGGCTACGCCAATATCGGCGGCCTGCTCATGACCATGGGCCTGCCCTACGATTCGGACGCGGGCCGTGCGCTCGGCGGCGCGATCACCGCGATCATGACCGGCGTGTCCTATGCCACCTCCGCCGAGATGGCGGGCGAGCTCGGCGCGTTCCCGAACTACAAGGCCAACGCGAAGCACATGCTGCGCGTGATCCGCAACCATCGCCGCGCGGCGCATGGTCAGGCGGAGGGCTACGAGGGCCTGTCCGTCAATCCGGTTCCGCTCGATCACGCCTCCTGCCCGGACGCCGACCTGATCGCCCATGCGAAATCCGCCTGGGACAAGGCGCTCGAACTCGGCGAGGCGAACGGCTACCGCAACGCGCAATCCACCGTGATCGCGCCGACCGGCACGATCGGCCTCGTGATGGATTGCGACACCACCGGCATCGAGCCCGACTTCGCTCTCGTGAAGTTCAAGAAGCTCGCCGGCGGCGGCTATTTCAAGATCATCAACCGCGCCGTGCCCGACGCGCTGCGCGCGCTCGGCTACCGTGAATCCGAGATCGCCGAGATCGAGGCCTACGCGGTCGGCCACGGCTCCATGAAGCAGGCTCCGGCCATCAACCCGGGCTCGCTGCGGGCCAAGGGCTTCACGGACGAGAAGATCGAAGCCGTGGAGAAGGGCCTGAAATCGGCCTTCGACATCAAGTTCGTCTTCAACCGCTGGACTCTCGGCGAGGACTTCCTCACCGGCACGCTCAAAGTGCCCGCGGAGAAGCTCAGCGATCCGTCCTTCGACCTGCTCTCCTTCCTGGGCTTCTCGAAGGCCGACGTCGAGGCCGCGAACATCCACATCTGCGGCGCGATGACCCTCGAAGGCGCGCCCTTCCTGAAGACCGAGCATTACGCGGTGTTCGATTGCGCCAACCCGTGCGGCAAGATCGGCAAGCGCTATCTCTCGGTGGAGAGCCACATCCGTATGATGGCGGCGGCGCAGCCCTTCATCTCGGGCGCGATCTCCAAGACCATCAACATGCCCAACGACGCCACCGTCGAGGATTGCAAGAACGCCTACATGCTCTCCTGGAAGCTGGCGCTGAAGGCGAACGCCCTCTACCGCGACGGCTCCAAGCTCTCGCAGCCGCTGAACTCCGCCCTCATCGCCGATGAGGACGAGGACGCGGAGGACGCGGTGGAAGCGGTCACCGCCCTCCCCGCCGCCGCGAAAGCCGCCCACGTGTCGGAGAAGATCGTCGAGAAGGTGGTCGAACGCATCGTTGCCCTGCGCGAGCGCGAGAAGATGCCCGACCGCCGCAAGGGCTACACCCAGAAGGCCGTCGTCGGTGGCCATAAAGTGTATCTGCGCACCGGCGAATACGACGACGGTCGCCTCGGCGAAATCTTCATCGACATGCACAAGGAAGGCGCGGCCTTCCGGGCGATGATGAACAACTTCGCCATCGCGATCTCGCTCGGCCTGCAATACGGCGTGCCGCTGGAGGAATACGTGGAGGCCTTCACCTTCACGCGCTTCGAGCCGGCCGGCTTCGTGCAGGGCAACGAGCGCATCAAGTCCGCGACCTCGATCCTGGACTACGTATTCCGCGAGCTCGCGGTGTCCTATCTCGCCCGCAACGATCTCGCCCATGTGGATCCGTCCGAGGCAGGCCCCACCACCATCGGCTCGGGCGAAGCCCAGTCGAAGGCGCCGGAAGCGGCTCCCGCCACGGCCATCGTGTCCCGCGGCTTCACCCGCGGTAACGTGGACCGCCTCATGCTCATCCCCGGCGGCGGCGCCGCCAGCGGCGGAGGCGTGACGCAGCGCACGGGCGGCGTGACGGTAGGCGCGACCGCGCTCAAGAGCGAGCTCGCCCAGCCCGCCCCGCAGGCGGAGGAAAAGGTCGGCGAAGCCGAGATGGCCAAACTCGCCTTCTCCGCCCCCGCAGCCGCCCCCTCCCTCGCCGACAAGCGCGCCGAGGCCAAGATGAAGGGCTACGTGGGCGAAGCGTGTCCCGAATGCGCGAACTTCACGCTGGTTCGGAACGGGACGTGCTTGAAGTGCGATACGTGCGGCAGCACGACGGGGTGCTCGTAAGCCCGGCGCAGGGTCTGTTTGTGAGGACGCTCACAAAGGTTGGCGAGAATCTCGCTAACCGCGCCTCAAACGGAGACAAAATCTAGCGCACCCTGGAGTGGTGACAAACTCTGACGAAGGCCGCTTGCAGCGGCCTTCTGTCATTTGGAAGAGAAAACTTGCCACCGTGGCGGAGAGGTCACTCTCGCGAAGAGGGGGCTCAGAAAGCGACCTCATTAGAGCGTCAACAGCACCCCTTAATCGAGGTGGCTGGGAGCATTCCCTTCCAGAGCCGAAAAGTCGCTCAGCGGAGCTCTAATCGCCGTGCGATCAAATTGTCCCGGACGGCCCGCCGATGACGGGAACGTTGGGGCCGTGCGGGAATGGCTGGCTGGCGAGGCGGCAGACTCCGACAGCTGCGTGCCTGGCTGGTTCCTGACGAGAGGATTGTCGCCATCTCGCATCGATGCCTGCTTCAGTGATGGGCCGGCGGTACCGCAGCCGTTACACAGCCCAGGCTCATGTAGCCATTGGCGGTAGCGAAGCCACAAGACGGCCACGGTGATAGCTCGCAGCCAACAGCAGACCGACGAGAGCGAGGATGGCACCCAAAAGCGCAACTGACGGAAGCCCAAAGGTGCGGATGGCAAGACCACCAAGTCCAGCACCAAGTCCTTGCCCCAGATAGTTCATGGACCCGTTCACAGCGAGCACTATCGCGGCAGCACCGGGAGAGATCGACACGAGCCTGGCCTGGACAATCGGCATGATCGCGAATAGGGCGAGCGCCGACGAGAAGACAGCCCACCCGACCAGCATCACCGAGGGCAGGCCGCCCGGAACCCCCGCTTCGAGCCGGGCAAAATGGATCAGTTGCGCAACCAGGATAAGGGCGAAGGCTCCGGCAATTGCCCCGCGGATGGCCTTGCCATTGGCGGCTCGCCCACCGAGCACAAGACCCATCAGGGCTCCGATCCCCATGATCGCCTGAAAAACGCCGACTTTTCCGCCCTGGATTCCTGCTTCCACCTCGAGCACTGGGCCAATGTAGGAGACGACGGCCATTGTCGCGGCGAAGGAGAGCAGGGTCAGCATGACGAGTGGACCGACATGGCGCCATTCGATTCGGGTGTTCTCCGTTGCCATGGCATGGGGCATGCGCGGCAGCAGCAGCGCGATCCCCGCGCACGCGATGCCCGACAGCAATGCGGCGAAAAGGAATGTCGCTCTACATCCGAACAGGTCCCCGACAAGACTGCCCAAGGGGATCCCGAGCAGGAATGCGAGCGTCATTCCACCGAGCACCATTGCGATGGCTGATCCGCGCCGGGATGCTGGGACAAGGGCTGCGGCGGCCGCACCGGCAACGGGCATGACGATCCCGCCCGTGGCGCCGGCAAGAACCCGAAGGAGAACGAGCAGGCCGAAGTTCGACGCAAAGGCGCACCAGACGGTAAATCCGGTGACTGCCACCAGCGCGAAAACGAGAAGCCGCCTCCGGTCCGTCCTCCCGCCCCACAGGGCGAGGAGCGGCCCGCCGACGGCGGCCGAGATCACAAAAGCGGTCTGCAACTGGCCCACCGCAGCCACGGAGACACCGATGTCTCGCGCCATGGGATCCAAAAGCCCCCCAAAGACGTAAGCCCCCGATCCGAAGGCCAAGGCGGCCATCGTGAGAAGAAGAACACGTGGATCCATCAATCAACTCTCCTGCATGGGCATGGACGATCCGGCGAGCACGCGAACCATGGGGAGTGCCGGTTTGGCTTCAGCCCAGAGGCTGAACGCGATGTCCGCAACCCCGGCTTGCTTCCGCCCGTTCAGTGCTCGGCCCAGCTTTGCTCAGGCAGGAGAGAGGGTCGATTACGCGTGAGGTAATGACTGGCCTCTGGAGCCTTCTGCTGCGGCCTTGAATTGCGGGTACCGCCACAAGCTCGGACAGTGTCCGGGAAAGCGCCTCCGGCGGAGGAAGGCTCCGATCGACTCCGGCGACCACGTCGCGGCATCGAGCGGGAGGGCGGCATGAAAGGCTGCATTCGTCCCCGGACGTGTGATCGTCCTCACGGCCGGCCGAACTCCTCCACGAGGAAGCCGAAGAACGCGTGGACCTTCGGGGCGAGGTGCTGCCGGGACGGGTAGATGGCATAAAGCGTGGTTTCCACCGTGCTCCAGTCCTCCAGGACGCATTGGAGGCGCCCTTCCCTCAGGTCGTCCTCGACGTAGGGCTTCGGCATCAGGCTGAGACCGAAGCCTTCGCGCAGCGCGTCGCGTACGGCGAGGCTCGATGTCACCGAATACCGGGCGCTGATCGGGATCCGCTCGGTGCGACCGTCCTTGCGGAACTCCCATACGTCCGCATGTCCCGACAGGCTGAATCGGACGCACTCGTGCGACCGCAGGTCGGATGGCGCCTCCGGCCTGCCATGCGCCTCGAAGTAGGTCGGCGCCGCGCACAGCACGTGCGGCATGACCGCGAGCTTCCTGGCGATCAGGCTGGCGTCCTCCAGGCTGTCGCTGCCGCGGATGGCGAGGTCGAAACCCTCCCGGATCAGGTCGACCCGCCGGTCGTCGAGATGGAGGTCCAGGGTGATCTCCGGATAGCGGGACAGGAAGCGGGGGATCGCCGCGGAAAGCCGTGTCAGGGTAACGGTCATCGGCGCGCTGACCCGCAGGGTGCCGCTCGGCTCCTTCTTCAGCGGGGACAGGGCCGCATCCGCCTCCGAGAGCGCATCCAGCCCGCGCACGACGTGCTCCAGGTAGATTCTGCCCTCCTCCGTGAGCGCCATGCGCCGCGTCGTCCGGTGGATGAGGCGGGCGCCCACATGCGCCTCCAGCTCGGCGATGTTCTTGCTGACCGCCGCCGGCGACAGGCCGAGCCGCCGTCCGGCCTCGGCGAAGCTGTTCCGTTCGGCGACGTGGCGGAAGACCTGCAACGCGGTGAAGCGGTCCATCGGATCGTTCTCTTCTGGTGAACAATGTCTTTTCGATATGCCGAATTATCAACCATCAGCCAAGTTTCTACTCTCCTCCTCCGAACACTTCTTTCCTTCGGAGACAGAAAAGTGACCAACCCTGCCATCGCGCTCATCGAGCAACGCGTCTCGACCAACCGGTTCGATGCCGGCCATGCGCTGACGGATGCGGAGATCGCGGACCTGACGCGCCTCGCGACGCGGGCGCCGACCGCCTACAACCTCCAGAACTGGCGCTTCGTCGCGGTACGGACCCGCGAGGCCAAAACACGCCTGCGCAGCCTCGCCTATGGCCAGGCGAAGGTGTCGGACGCTGCCGTCACCTTCATCGTCTGTGGGATGCTGCCTGACCACGCTGCCATCCCCGAGCGGCTGCATCCCTTCGTACAGGCCGGGTACATGGCGGCGGACATGGCCTTGGGCTGGCAGGAGGGCGCCCGCGCGCAGTATGCCGATCCCCGG
This sequence comes from Microvirga sp. HS2, assembly GCF_055792805.1. Lineage (NCBI taxonomy): Bacteria > Pseudomonadati > Pseudomonadota > Alphaproteobacteria > Hyphomicrobiales > Methylobacteriaceae > Microvirga > Microvirga sp. HS2. The sequence goes on along the minus strand of NZ_JBVVAJ010000033.1, from coordinate 3,538 downwards.
ACAGCCCGCGACGAGGCCGTCCGCTCGGCCACCCTCGGCGCCGCGACGCTGATGTATGCCGCCGAGGCGCTGGGCCTCGCCTCGGGTCCGATGGTCGGGTTCGATGCCGAAGGCGTGGCGCGTGCGTTCGGCCTCGGGCCGGACGAGGTGCCTGTAATGCTCGTCGCGATCGGCCGCGCTGCCCCGGGCAACTGGCCGCAGAAGCCCCGTCGCCCGCTGGCCGAAGTCCTGGAGATCGCATGAGACCGAACGCTTCCGATGTGCTGCTGACGGCCATCGCCCCTGCGATCTGGGGCAGCACCTACGTCGTCACCACCGAGTTCCTGCCGAACTTCTCGCCGCTGACGGTCGCGATGCTTCGCGCCTTGCCGGCCGGGCTGCTGCTGCTTCTGATCGTGCGACAACTGCCGACCGGGATCTGGTGGGCACGGAGCTTCGTGCTCGGCGCTCTGAACTTCTCGGTCTTCCTGAGCATGCTGTTCATCGCGGCTTATCGGCTTCCCGGTGGCGTAGCCGCCACGGTCGGAGCCGTACAGCCGTTGCTGGTGGTGTTTCTGGCCTACTTCATACTCGCCAGCCCGATCCGCCTCGTGCCCATCGTTGCCGCCCTTGTCGGGGCCGCGGGCGTCGCGCTGCTGGTGCTGACGCCACGTGCCGCCCTCGATCCGGTCGGTATCCTGGCGGGACTGGTTGGAGCCGGCTCCATGGCGTGCGGGATGGTGCTGAGCCGCAAGTGGCAGCCGCCGGTCTCCCTGCTGACCTTCACCGCATGGCAACTGACCGCCGGCGGCCTGCTTCTTGTTCCGGTTACCCTCGTGCTCGAGCCGGTCATTCCGGTCCCGACCATGACCAACCTGCTCGCGCTGACGTGGCTCGGCCTGGTCGGCATGGCCCTGACCTATCTTCTCTGGTTGCGGGGCATCACGCGCCTGGACCCCTCCGTGGTCTCGCCGCTGCTCTTGCTCAGCCCGGTGACCGCCGTGCTGCTCGGATGGCTGGTTCTGGACCAGACGCTGACCGCGCTCCAGATCATTGGTGGCATTCTCGTCGTCGGCAGCATCTGGCTCGGACAGCACGCCAACCGCCGTTCCACTGCGTCATCGCGGCAAAGGCCCGCCCCGGGTCAAGGTGCAATGGCGAACGCACCAAGTGACGGTCTGACCGCATCACCGCTTCGGAAATCCGGATGAGACTGCGGCCAGCCTCCCTGGTTTACCCCTTGGTTCTTGCACGACGTCCGGCAGCCTTCTCCCGATTGCCGCATGTCTCCATGCTGCACCAGCGGCGCTTGCCGTTCTTGCTGGTGTCAATGAACATCATCACGCAGTTGGGGTGTTCGCACTGCCGCAGCCTCTCGGTGCGTCCTGATGCAAGCGTTTCCGCAAAGTCCGCTGCCAATCGGCCCAGGAGCGCATCGGCCAGCGGTGTTTCGAAGCGCGGCCGGACCTCCCACCCTGATCCACCCTTGATGAGGGCCGAGACGACCGGGCTCCGGGCAAGCCTCTCGTTCACGGCAGCAATGGTCGCCGCCGGCGGGCTCCGGTCGGCAACGAGGGCTTCGGCACCTTCGCGCAACGTGGCGCGGAACCGGCGAGCCTCCGCGAGCCAAGTCTCATCCGGCTCGAATGAGTCTTCTGAGCTGATCAGGCCGGCGGCTTTCGCCCAGCGCACGAAAGCGCCGGGGGGACTGATCAGATCGTCTCGCCCCCCACCGGGACGAGCCGGTTCCGTGTTGAGGAAATCAACCCAAAGGGCATTGCCGACGAAGGAGAAGTCCCTGGCTTCCATGGTAACCTCTGAAATCATGTTTGACAGGTTACCATCGCCTGAAATAACCATCAAATGTCAATTTTGATAGTTACCTCTTTGGGAGCTGAAGATGACCCTTGCCTCTCGAATCGCCCGCCTCTCGGCTGCCGGACTCCTGGCCCCGGCGCTGCTGGCCGCCCCGGCTGACGCCGATCCCGCGCAGGTGCGCTATCGCACCCAAGCCGTCGACGGGATCGACATCTTCTACCGCGAGGCCGGCTTACCCGGTGCGCCGGCCGTGCTGCTCCTCCATGGCTTCCCAACGTCCTCGCACATGTTCCGCGATCTCATTCCACAATTGGCGCAGCGCTATCATGTCATTGCCCCCGACTATCCAGGCTACGGATTCAGCAGTGCGCCTTCGCCCACGAGCTTCGCCTATACATTCGACAGCCTGGCCGACGTCATGAGCCGCTTCACGCAAGCCATCGGGCTCAACAGCTACGCCCTCTACATGCAGGACTTCGGAGGTCCGGTTGGCTTTCGTATGGCCGTCTGGCACCCTGAGCGCGTGAACGCGCTCATCGTCCAGAACGCCAATGCCTATGAGGAGGGGCTGTCGCCGGCCATGGATGCGGCCCGACCCGCCTGGAAACGACGCACACCGGAGACCGAGAGGACGCTGCGTGGCTTCCTCACGCCGGACACGACCAGGTTCCAGTACCTGCACGGCGCACGTGATCCGGGCCGGATCAGCCCGGACGCCTGGCTGCACGCCCAGGCGGGACTCGACCGTCCGGGCAATGACGAAATCCAGCTCGCCCTCCTGCATGACTACGGGGCCAACCCCAGACAGTATCCGCGGTGGCAGCGCTATCTGCGTGAGCACCGGCCACCCACCCTCGTGGTCTGGGGCAAGCACGATCCGTTCTTCACGGCTGCCGGCGCGAGGGCCTACGAACGCGATGTGCCGGACAGCGAGGTCCACCTGCTCGAGACGGGTCACTTCGCGCTGGAAGAAGATGCCCCGACGATCGCCCGCCTCATGCTCGACTTCCTCGATCGCAGGCTTGCCGCACGGTGAGGGGCCTCCACTCGCCGGCGCGGCCGCGAAACAGGATCCACACACTCTTGGACACGGCATTCGATATCAAGCGCCTCCAGATTACCGTGACGTCCTCTCGGGTGTTCCGAGAGGATTGTCCGTTCCAGATCGACATGATAATCAGCGGGCCCTCTTTTGACCTCGCATGAACCTGGAGCCGTGGCATGGGAGCTGAACCCTCGTCGGACAAGTAAGCCGCAACAACGCTTTCCTTGTTGTTGCGGCGTCTGTCGAACCGATCCCAGCCCATGCTGACAGGCAGATCGCCGCCAAATGTTTCTCATTTGAGCGGATGCCTCATCATGTCTTCCAAGCCCCCCGTGTGGGCCTATTCCTTGCCGACAGCGCTCCTGCTGATGGCGCCCTTCGATATTCTCGCCTCGCTGGCGATGGATATCTATCTCCCCATCGTTCCGGCCATGCCGGGCATTCTCGGGACCAGTCCGGCCATCGTTCAGCTCACGTTGAGCCTCTACATGGTGATGCTCGGCCTCGGCCAGATCATCTTCGGGCCGATCTCCGATCGCATCGGACGGCGGCCCGTGCTGATCGGCGGCGCGTTCCTGTTCGCGGCGGCGTCATTCTGCCTGGCTGCATCCTCGACCGCCATTCCCTTTGTCGCCCTCCGCTTTTTGCAAGCGGTCGGGGCTTCAGCGGCTCTGGTAGCGACCTTCGCGACCGTTC
>NZ_JBVVAJ010000032.1:0-56300 GCF_055792805.1 Microvirga sp. HS2 | reverse complement strand
TACATCGACCTGACGTAACTTGGCGACGATCTCTTCCGGCTTGTGGCGCTTCCTGGGCATTGTGGTCCTCCTGTCTGCCTCAAGACATACTTCAAGGTGGACCAATTCAATGGGGGTGAATCAGCAAGACGACGGAGTTGGCGGAGCGCTCGACTACAGGCTCGTCAGCGACTTCAACGGAAAGTTCGGGATCAGGACCATCGAGCAAGATGGAGTCAAGTACGGCGAGATCTTCCTCACTGGTTCAGGGTTGGATTTTGAGGCGTTGACCGCAGGGCTGGATGTGAGGGTCGAAGGCGCCCGGAAATATGTCAAGGTCACGGCCTACGCTCAGGAGACGGACATCGCCAATGGCGGCCTGAAGTCAGATAACAGTGATATCTGGGTGGAGATCCTCGACGCCAATGAGGCGCCGACCGCTCCGAAGTGGAACCTTGCGGGCAATCCGACCAATATCAGCGTACAAGAAACTCGGCCTTTCAGCGTAAGCGTCGTCGCCACCGACCCGGAGACGACATCAGGCTTGCGCTATAGCTGGGGGCTCGATCCCTCGGGTAATGTCGGGAATGCGGGCGGGCTCTTCGAAATCGTTTCGTCCACCGGCCTCGTCACCTTGGCACCAGGCCGCGAGTTGGATTATGAATCTCTGCCGAGTGGCGCGAAGTTCCATAAAATCTATGTGCGGGCGTGGGATGGGGTCAACTTTGGCGACACTCAGGAACTGATCATCAACGTCTCGGATATCAACGAGGCACCGAACGCGCCGACGTGGAGCAACAACTCGACGAGCCTGCCGGCGGTTCAGGAAAATACCGCTTTCACGGCTCAACTGAGAGCCACCGATCCCGACGGAACCACGACCTTTACTTACGAGTTCGATCCGTCCAACGGTGGGGCTACCGGTACTGCCAGCGCCAATGGCTTGTTCGTGATCGATCCGAACACAGGCGTTGTCAGCCTCGCACCAGGCAGGGGAGTGATCGATTACGAGGCCGCCACTAACGGGCAGTACACGATCTATGTCCGGGTCAAGGACGGCAGCCTCTACAGCGCCGTTCAGGCATTGACGATCAACGTTGCCGATGTGAACGAAGCTCCGACCGACGCGAATTACAACGTCAACGCCATGAACGAGACCGCTCAGGTGGGCACGCCCGTCGCCTCGCTCAACGGCCCGGTCATCGATCCCGATATCAGGGACGTGAATCGGAACTTCCGCTTCAAGCTGGTGACCGACGCGAGCGGCAACACCGTCTATACCGGTAACGCCTTCGCCATCGATCCGATGACGGGCCAGATCACGGTCGGTACCGGCGGTCTGCCTGACGTGTCTAGACCGGAAGTGATCAGGGTTTATGTGAAGATCACGGATCAGGGCGGCAACGGCTATTCCATCATCAAGCCCCTCGATGTCACGGTGAATCCGTCAACCGTGAACTCGCCTCCGGGGACTCCGGTCATCGTCAACGATTCCGTCGTGGAACTGAGCGAAAACAGCGGCGCGGTCCCGACGGTCGCGACGGTGCATTCGGAGGACGACAATGTGGGCGGCTCCCATGTGGAGTACGAAATCGTCACTAATCCGGGCAATCTCTTCTCGATCAATAACATGACGGGCGTGATCTCCTTCGCGGGGGGCGCCAATTACGAGGCGGCCAATATCGGTCTCTTCACCGAGTTCCCCGGCACCCCGCAGGAGCGCAAGTATTTCGAGGTGGTGGTCCGCGCCAAGGAGATGGGGATACCGAACGGTCAGCTGTCCGGCCAGAAGATCGTCAAGGTCTATCTCAACGACGTGAACGAGGCTCCGCATCTCGCAACGACCAATGCGACGGTGTCGATCAACGAGACGGCTGCAGTGAATGATCCGCTGGCGACCTTCACGTTGACCGATCCGGATGCGAACGAGCATTTCGTGTACGAACTCACGGGCTACCCGGTGGGTATGGACGGCGCGTTCCGGGTGGATGCGTCCGATCCGCAGAACCTGAAGATCGTCGTGGCCGACCAAAGCAAGCTGACGGTGGCCACAACCACGACCTTCACGCTCACCCTGACGGTTAAGGACAAGAACGGCGCGTCCGGCCATCTGACCGATACGCTGCCCTTCACCGTCACCGTCAACGACGTGCCACAGGGGAACAGCCCGCCAGTTGTCGCGCATCAAGATATCCCGGATATCCGTGAGGATACGGGAGTCAACCTAGCGATCGGCGCTCCTCTGGAGGCCCGTGACGATGATGGAGATGCCATCTCCCATTTCGATGTCGTCGGCCAGAATATGCCGTTCGAAGCCCGGGAAATCGGCGGCCAGTGGTTCCTCGTGGTCACCGGCCCGCTCGATTACGAGACCGCTCCAGGCAGCGACGGGGTTCCCGGCGGTCAGCGGTGGTATGATGTCCAGGTCACGGCGACAGCTGGGGGGCAGACCTCCGCGCCCGAGACTATCCGGGTCTATGTCACTGATGTGGATCCCGACAACACGGCGCCAGTCATCACGATCGACGGTCCGTTGAACTGGACGGTGGATGACGACGCTGTCGTCGATCCTTTCCAGCATCTCAGCTTCTTTGATGCCGAGGATGGCGGGAACGACAACGATCCGAGCACTTTCATCACGGCCCAGATCTTCTTCCAGGCCAATCAGGGTGCCATCGAGAACCAGCCAGTTCTAGATAATTTCCCTGGCGCCACATTCGACTACACGGACGGTTTTGTGAGTGTAACCGGCACGGCCGAGCAGGTGACTGCCATCGTCCACGGGCTTCGATTCCACACGCGGTCTCGTCCCAATGACCCAGATGGCGCATCGGAGTTGACCGGCTTCACAGTGATCCTGTCCGATACCAGAGGCGCCTTAACCTACCGAACGGTCACCGTGGATGCCTGGGCTGGCGGCCCGCACAACAACGCGGCGCCGACGGATATTCATCTGGATGGTGGCGCGGTGGCCGAAGACCTACAAGTGACTGGTTTGGTCGGCCTCCTGTCCGCCACGGACGAGAGCCCCTCGGCGCTGACCTATTCCTTCGTCACGGGCTTCGACGGCGCCGGTCACTTCGTGATCGAAGGCAACCAGATCAAGGTGCAGACGGCCCTCGACTACGAGGCTCCGATCGTGACCACTCCCGGTGCGGGGCTCGAGCAGGATCAGAGCGGCAATAGATTTTATCGCCTGCAGGTGGTGGCCAACGATGGCACGAATGCATCGACCCCGCAGGAGATCCTGGTCTACGTCACCGACGCGAACGATGCGCCGACGGCGGTGAATGTCCCCGTTCCAGCGACGGTGCGCGTGGGTTCTCACGCGAACGATGTCGTGACCACCGTGAGCGCGGTCGATCAGGATACGAACCCCACGTATCGGAACAACGTGTTCAAGTTCCTGTTGTCGGACGGCAGGACTCTGAGCGATGAAAGCGAGGATCACTTCTTCACCATCGACGCCAGCGGACACGTGAAGCTGAGGGCAGACGTGACCGACGCCGATCTGGGTGGCGCACACACGTTCACGGTTGTGGCCTATAAGGAAGGCGACGAGGCTCACTTTTTGCAGTCGCAGGTGCAGACGGTGACGGTGCAGGCTGCGGGGGCAAATACCGCTCCGACGGCTCCGACCTTGTCGCAAGCCTATGTGTTCGAGTTCGACGCGCCTGGCACTCTCATCGGCACACTCGAGTCGACAGATGTGGATCACGACCCGCTTGAGTACTGGATCATGAACAGCCAGAACCAATTGGTGAAGGATGACGGACGCTTCAAGATCGTAGGCAACGAGCTTCAGGTTTCGAATCCTCTGATGCTCGACGCGGAGGCCAATCCGCTCTTCAATCTCAAGCTGGTCGCAACCGATGATCACGGAGGTGTCAGCACGGTCGCCGATCAACAGATCAGCGTGCTCGACTGGATTGGTGAAACTGCCGTCGGCGATGGTGTCAACAACCTCATCCTCGGTTTCTTGGGCAACGACAACCTTTCTGGGAACAACGGGAACGATACTCTGTCGGGCGGCATTGGTCGCGATATCCTTGCCGGTGGTGAGGGTAGCGACGTGTTCATCTTCGATACGGATGCGGCGACGAACAACACCGACACGATCGTCGATTTCAAGGTCTCCGAAGGCGACAAGATCCACCTGAAGTGGGACATCTTTAGATTGGGTAGTGGCAATGTGGGTCACGCCCTGAGCGATGCGCAGTTCCACTTGGGTTCGCCTGCGACGGGGCTGTCGGGAACCACGCGTATCATCTACGAGAAGACAGGGACCGTGGCTCGGCTCTGGTACGATGGAGACGGTAGCGGCACCCGATTCAGCGCGAAGCTGATCGCCACCTTCTCAACCGAGAAGCCGGACCTCACGATTAACGACTTCCTCATCATCTAAACGAGATCCCGGGCGGGAGGTCATTCCCGTCCGGCCTACATCCGGACCGGCCCGCGGCTGAACTCAGCCATGACGCCAACAGGCGCCCGCGAAGGGCATGTGCCCTGGATTGTCAACCAGATGCAATGCTGTTACGTAACAATGGCATTGTTTCCAGCTTCTGTTCGAGAGGGCTCCTATGCCTACAAATCTTACCATCACGCCAGTCAATCAGTCGCAAAACCTTGGCTTCAACAATGTCGGTTTTGCTGAGAACCACCCTAACGGCTGGGTCATTGCCAAGATCACGGGGTTTCCTGCCAATGAGACCAACATTGGCACCCTGACATTCACCCCTGACACGGCGAACGGCGCCCCTGGAACCGATAGCGGCCGCTTCAACGTTATCAAGGCCACGGCCGCCGATACTGGGACTCCTCCAAGTTGGAACGTCGGCGATTGGGTCCTTGTCGTCGCCGATACGACGAAGATCAGCTTCGAAACCGAGGCCGGTCTTTTTAAAAATGCCTACAAATTCGTAAGCACGGCGGGCTCGGCCGATAGCTATATCATCAACGGCCGATGCTCGATCACGGACGTTAATGACGCCCCTGAGAACGTTGCTACGACCAACGATACGGTCAACGAGGAGCAGATGGGGATCGCCATCGGCGTTCTGAGTTCTTTCGACCAGGATGACGATTGGTGGCAGGATCCAATCACTGGGGAGCGACCGCGCCTCTACTCCATCGACGCCGGTCTCGATGGCGCGATGTTCGAGATCGCTGCCGACGGCAGGACTCTGAAGCTCAGGGATGGTATCAAGCTCGATTGGGAGACGATGACCAAGGTCGTGAACGACCCTGCCGATCCCAAGAACGGCATGAAATACGTCGAAGTCATTGTCAGGGCGACGGATCAAGGCAGCTACGATCCGGACGGTGTCCCGACCGGCCAAAATGCACAGTCAACGACTAGGACTGTTCGTGTTTACGCGAATAACGTCGCTGAAACCCCCGCCAACAATCCGCCGCCGAGCCCGGCGACGGCAGTGAACGTCAACGAGGGCACGGCCAGCGACCAGACGGTGGCGACGCTGGCGGCGCAGGATGGCGACAACCAAGTCATCACCTACACGTTCCAGAACGCGCAGGCCGGCTCGAACGGCCTGATCAGCGCCGACGGCAAGTTCAAGATCGTCGGCAACCTGATCCAGACCAACGGCACGGTGGCCGACGTGACGCAGGACACGCCGCTGACCTATGCGGTGGTGGCCAATGACGGCTCGGGCGCGGCCAACGCGACCACGACCGGCAACGTGACGATCACCGTCAAGGACGTGGCCCAGCCGCCGGCCAACACGGCGCCGACGATCACGGTCGATGCTGCGCACGCAACGACCAATACGTGGGATACGGCTCCGAGCGTGTCGCCGTTCAAGGACATTGTGACGGTTGCCGATGCGGACAGCACGAACTTGACGTTGAGGGTTTCGTTCCTCAGCACCAATGGTGCGCTGGAGAACGCCGATATGGCGACGAGTGTGAGTGGCCCCGATCCCTTCGAAGTGGTGACTTATACTTTCACCGGAACCGCGGAGCAGCTGAACGCGATCCTCCGTGGCCTGAAATTCAACCCACGCGACGGTTACCCTAACGTTGGCCAGGACCTTAACACTGTCTTCGAACTCAAGGTCAGCGACGGCATGAATACCGTCACCAATACCGAGGTGAAGGTTGTCACGAGTGTGAGCGGCAATGCCTTCCCGGTGATCAATGTGGACAACGGCACCGGATCGTGGACGGTCCTCGATACCCAAAGCGGCATGTTCGCTCTGAAGGGCTTGACCTTCGTCGATAGTGACGACCTCACGGTTGAGATCAAGTTCCATGAGGCCAACGGAACGCTCGTTGTTCCGGACGGTTTGGGTGACTTCTTCAATCCTGCGCAGGTCACGCGGACAGCCGGTGGGGACATCATCTATCGCTTTACAGGGACTGCCGCCGAGCTCCGGGTCGTGATGGATCTCCTGAAGTTCGATGCCGCCACGCGTACAAACGCTGTGATCGGCTCGGTGGAGAGCACGGTCCTGACGGTGAAGGTCACGGACGGTCAGCATGGTACGGACGGCACGACGGAGACCATCCGGATCGACTCGATCGCCGCCAAGGCCGGGTTTACGACCTTCATTGCGCCTCGGGAGCTCAGCACGGCCCCTGGCACCAAAGTCGGCGATCTCACGGCCGAGGACACGAAGCAGCACGCCTTCTCGTATCAGATCGTGCTCGCTGACGGCACGGTGACGAATACCGATGGGCGCTTCAAGATCGGCGCCGACGGCAAGTCCGTCGAGGTGGCCAACGGCTTCCTTTTGGATTACGAGCAGGCGAGAAGCCACAAGCTCAAGCTGAAGGTCACGGTTGCGGACGGCGACAACGACCCGACCAACAACCTCTCGTTCCTGCAGGATGTCACTATCAACGTGGCCGACTGGACCGCCGAGCGCACGAATGGCTCTGCCGCCAACGACTACTTCGTCGGCGGGGCAGGCAAGGACACGCTCTATGGTGGCGCCGGCAATGACAAGCTTAACGGCGGCGCGGGGAACGATATGTTGAAGGGCGGAGCCGGCAGGGACATCTTCATCTTCAACACCAAACTGAACGCGACCAAGAACATCGACAAGATCCTGGACTTCTCGGTGCCCAACGACTCGATCTGGCTCGAGAACAAGATCTTCACCAAGATCGGCAGCGGGACGATGGCGCGGCCCGGGAAGCTGAAGAAGGACTTTTCGTCAAAGGTGACAAGGCGTTGGATGGCAACGATTACATCATCTACGACAGCAAGAACGGCATTCTGTACTTCGACAAGGACGGATCCGGTTCTGCCAAGGCGGTGGCGTTCGCCACCCTGGCCAAGAACCTGAACCTCACCGAGAAGGATTTCTTCGTCATCTGAGGATGAGGTCTCTCCAATCGCGCGCCCCGGCAGCCAGCCTGCCGGGGCTTTTTGTTTGAGCATGTTCACGAGCCTAAGGGCCTGTCGATCGGCACAATCACGCCGACCCCATCACACCTTCACTGCTTGATAGGATCGGACCATTCATCTGCATGGGCATCGCAGGGCGACCCAGGGCGAGCGTGTGTCGTGGCATCGAACGCGAAAACCGTATCGGTTTCGCACCGAAAGAGGCTCGACAATCAGAAGCTGATAGCACCTGACATGGGGCAACTGCATCTTCTGATGCCTTGGAAGGTAAAGGCGCTGACACGGTCCAGCGAGTGGGACAGGGCAGGGCGCGACCGCGCGGCCGTCGTTACACCGGCATCGCGATCGTGAAGGATTCTCCTGCGCTGGGCCCAACCTCAAGCGCGGAAGCGCTCCGTTCCTCCCTGCGCGATCCGGTCGCCGGCTGTGGGCTTGCGCTCTGCGTTGACGCTCGTCTTTGAACCCCGCTCCCTGTCGCCCGGCTGCAAGCCGAAGCGGCTCGTTCCTTTCAGCAGAAGCGTTCCAGCCGGATGATCCGGCAAGGCTCGCCAGCCTGTGCGGGCGGTGCATGGGGCGGCCTGACGAGGAGGGTCTGCGAGCGTTCGAGAATGCTCAGCATGGATGAATCCTGCATCATGTGCGGCGTTGCCACCGGCAGAACCATGCGCCCCGGGCCTTGGGAAAGGGAAATCTCGAACTCCTCGCAGGCGAGCGACGCGCGCATGTAATCCTGGCGTGGGCCGTTGGCAGGCAGATCCGCGCCGAGGATCGCGTCCTCCGCTGGGTCCGCATCCGGCTGGGCATCGCCAAGCAGGGCGCGAACGGCCGGAATGAGGAAGAGGACGGTGCACACGAGGGTGGAGACCGGATTGCCGGGAAGCCCTAGCAGGAGCATGTCCCCGAGCTTGCCGTGCATCAGCGGCTTGCCGGGGCGCAGGGCCACGCGCCAGAAGCCGAGTTCCATGCCCTGGCGCTGCAGCGCCTTCTGAACGAGATCGTGCTCGCCCACGGAGGCGCCGCCGAGCGTCACGAGAATATCGGCGCCAGCATCGCGCGCAGCCTGGATCCGTTCTTCCAAGGATTCGAGCGTGTCGCGCGCGATGCCGAGGTCGATGGCCTCGGCTCCTGCCTTCTCCGCCATCAGCGCCGTCGCGGGTAGGCTCGATGCCGTGATCTGGTCGGGGCCCACCTGTTCACCGGCACGCACAAGCTCGTCGCCTGTCGCCAGAATGGCGACGCGGGGTTTCCTCCGCACGGGGAGGGTTCCATGCCCCATGGCGGCGGCCAGGGCGATATGGCGGGAATCGAGGCGAAGCCCGGCCTGCAGCAGCACGTCGCCCGCCGCGAAATCGAGGCCGGCTTTGCGGATATGCTGCCCCCGACGCGGGGCCTCCTTTACAATCACCCGATCGCCCGCGGCCTCGGTGTCCTCCTGGATTACAATTGTGTCCGCGCCATCGGGGAGGGGCGCGCCGGTGAAGATGCGCACGGCCTGGTGCGGCCCGACTGTCCCGGAAAATCGCTGCCCCGCCGCACTCGCGCCGATCACCTGAAATGTCGCGGGAACCTGCGCCGCATCGGCGCTGCGCAGGGCATAGCCGTCCATGGCCGAGGCAGGGAAGGGCGGCTGGTCGCGCCGAGCGCTCACGTCTTCCGCCAAGGCGCGGCCCGCGCAGGACGACAGCGGCACATGCTCGATGGAGACAGGTCGCTCCACGCTTGCCAGCACACGGGACAGGGCATCCTCGACCGAAATCAGGCTCATGGCGCCTCTCAAAGCATGATCCGGTGAAGGGAGAACCGGTTCACCGGTAGGATCACGCGACCAAGAAAAGACATACGAGGGGAACGCATTCTGATCAAACAGCCTCGTCGATTATGGCGCCTCGAACACTCCGGAGCGTCCGCCGCTCTTCATGCGAAGCCGCACGTTCTCGATGCGCATGCCTTTGTCGGCGGCTTTAACCATGTCGTAGATCGTGAGGCACGCAACCGAGACGGCGGTGAGCGCTTCCATCTCTACGCCGGTCTGACCCGACACCTTCACCTCCGCCGTCACGCGCACGCCGGGAAGCGCGTCGTCCAAGGTGCAATCCACCTTCACTTTGGAGATGAGGAGCGGATGGCAGAGAGGGACCAGTTCGTGGGTGCGCTTCGAGGCCATGATGCCCGCAAGCCGCGCGGTGCCGAGCACGTCGCCCTTCTTGGCGTCTCCTTGGCGGATCAGCGCGAGGGTTTCCGGCTGCATCACCACGCATCCCTCCGCGATGGCGGTGCGGCTGGTCACGTCCTTCTCGGACACGTCCACCATGTTGGCTTCGCCGCTCGCATCCAGGTGCGTGAGCTTCGTCATGCCGCCTCGCCGAACAGGAGACGTTTCGTGGCCGCCGCGACATCCGCCTGGCGCATCAGGCTCTCGCCTACCAGGAACGTGCGGATATTCACCTTCGTGAGGCGCTCGATGTCCTCGATCGTGAAGATCCCGCTCTCGCCGACGATGATGCGGTCGGACGGGATGAGCGGGGCCAAGGCCTCGCTCACGGTGAGCGACACCTCGAAGGTGCGCAGATTGCGGTTGTTGATGCCGATCAGCTTCGTGCCGAGCGGGATCGCGCGTTCCAGCTCGGCACGGTCGTGCACTTCGACCAGCACGTCCATGCCGAGTTCATGTGCGGTGTCGATCAGCGCGCGCGCCTCCGCGTCCGAGACGCTCGCCATGATGACGAGGATGCAATCTGCCCCCCAGGCGCGGGCCTCGTAGACCTGATAGGGCTCGAAAAGAAAATCCTTGCGCAGCGCCGGAAGCCCGGAGGCCTCGCGCGCCTGGCTCAGATATTCGGGTCTGCCCTGGAACGAGGGCTCGTCGGTCAGAACAGAGAGGCAGGTCGCACCGCCCTCCGCATAAGCCCTGGCGAGGCTCGGCGGGTCGAAATCCGCGCGGATGAGTCCCTTGGAGGGGCTCGCCTTCTTGACCTCGGCGATCAGCGCGGGGCGTCCTTGAGAGAGATGCCGCTCGATAGCCTTCGCGAAGCCGCGCGGAGGCGCGGCTTGCAGCGCTCGACGCTTCATCTCCTCCATGGAAACGGCCGCCTTCGCGGCTGCGATCTCCTGGCGCTTATAGGCTTCTATCCTGCTCAGAACATCGGTCATTGCGACGCCTCATGCATTCGAGACTTTGACGAGGCGCTCGAGCGTGCCCTTGGAGGCGCCGCTGTCGAGAGCCTGCGAGGCGCGCTCCAGCCCCTCGCGCAGGTTCGCTGCCGCGTCGGCGATCACGAGAGCCGCGGCGGCATTGAGCAGCGCCACGTCGCGATAGGCGTTGCGCGCACCGTCGAGCACGGCGCGCAGAGCCTTCGCGTTGTGTTCGGGGTCGCCCCCCTTCAAGTCTTCCAGCTTCGCAGTCGGCAGCCCCACTTCATCGGGCGTCACGGTGAAGCGGCGGATGGCGCCGTTTTCGAGCGCAGCGACGAAGGTCGGGCCGGTGGTGGTCATTTCGTCGAGACCGTCGGAGCCGTGCACGGTCCACACGCGCCGGGAGCCGAGCTCTTTCAGAACCTGGGTGAGGGGCTCGAGCCAGGCCTCCGAAAAGACGCCGAGAAGCTGGTTCTTGGCGCCGGCCGGATTGGCGAGAGGCCCGAGCAGATTGAAGATCGTGCGCGTGCCGAGCTCCACGCGGACGGGAGCCACGTGACGCATCGCAGCATGGTGCGTCTGGGCGAACATGAAGCACAGGCCTGCCTCGTTCACGCAGCGCTCCAGTTCTGTCGGGGTGAGTCCGAGCTTTACGCCGAGCGAGGAGAGTACGTCCGCCGTGCCGGATTTCGACGACGCGGCTCGGTTTCCGTGCTTCGCGACAGGAACGCCGCAGGACGCGACGATGATCGAAGCAAGCGTCGAAATGTTGTAACTTCCGGAATGGTCGCCGCCCGTGCCGACGATGTCGATGGCATTGTCCGGCGCTTTCACCGGCAGCATGCGGCCGCGCATGGCGGTGACCGCGCCGACGATCTCGTCGAGGGACTCGCCGCGAACCCGCAGCGCCATCAGGAAGGCCCCGCCCTGCGCCGGCGTCACCTCGCCGGACAGCAGGTCGTCAAATGCCCATCGCGCCTCGTCCCGGGTCAGAGCAGCGCCGGTTGCGACTTTAGCGAGATAGGATTTGAAGGATTCCATCGGTTCATTGCCTTGGGGTTGAGCGGCGGGTCAAGCCGGACTTGGGGTTCAAGCAGGACTTGCGCCGGTCCGGCGCTGCTTGGCATTCCAGGCAGCCGCCAGGTCGAAGAAATTGCGCATGATCGTCACCCCGTGCTCGGACAGGATGCTCTCGGGGTGAAACTGCACGCCATGGATGGGAAGCGAGCGGTGTGACAGGCCCATGACGAGGCCGTCGGCCGTTTCGGCCGTGACCGAAAGCTCCTCCGGGCATGTCTCTCGGTCCACGATCAACGAATGATAGCGGGTCGCCTTGAAGGGGCCGTTGATGCCTCGGAAGACCGCTTCCCCACGATGCTCCACCTCCGAGACCTTGCCGTGCATGGGAAGGGGGGCGCGGGACACCGTTCCGCCGAACACCTGGCCGATGGTCTGAAGACCGAGGCAGACTCCGAAGGTCGGGATCTCGGGTGAGGCCCGCTTCACGACATCAAGGCATATGCCGGCTTCGTTCGGCGTGCAGGGCCCGGGCGACAGAACGATGGCGTCAGGTTGCGAGGCCAGCACCTCGTCGGTGGTGATGGCGTCGTTGCGCACCACCTCCACGGAGGTTGCGAGAGGGCCGAGCAGATGCACCAGATTCCAGGTGAAGCTGTCGTAATTGTCGATCACGAGAACGCGGGTCATGGCGCACCGACGTTCGCGTATGCGGCGGGCCCGGTCAAGGGAAGCATTGCCGCTACGATGGTCATTGGCCGATCCTCGCCTGGCTGGCGAACCGCACGGCCTCTTCCGCCGCCCGGAACAGGGCCTTCGCCTTGTTGATGCATTCCTGCTGCTCGGAGGCCGGATCGGAATCGTAGACGATGCCGGCGCCGGCCTGGACGGCCATGCGCCCGTCCTTCACCACGGCTGTGCGCAGCACGATGCAGGTATCCATTTCGCCATTGGCGCCGAAATAGCCGATGCAGCCGGCGTAGGGCCCGCGCTTGTCCTTTTCCAACTCGTCGATGATCTGCATGGCGCGCACCTTCGGCGCGCCCGAGACTGTGCCCGCCGGGAAGCCCGCCACGAGGGCGTCGAGGGCGTCGAACGAGGGATCGAGGCGGCCTTCCACGTTCGAGACGATGTGCATGACCTGGCTGTAATATTCGAGGAAGAAAGAATCCGTGACCTGCACGGTCCCCATTTCCGCCACGCGGCCCACATCGTTGCGGCCGAGGTCGAGCAGCATGAGATGCTCGGCGCGCTCCTTCTGGTCGGCGAGCAGGCTCTCCGCATGGGCCCGATCCTCGGCGGCGGTCTTGCCGCGCGGGCGCGTGCCGGCGATCGGCCTGATCGTGACCTTGCCGTCGCGCATCCGTACCAGGATTTCAGGCGAGGAGCAGACGATCTGGAAATCCTCGAAGTCGAGATAGCAGAGGAAGGGAGCAGGATTGACCCGGCGCAGGGACCGGTAGAGCGCGAAAGCGGGCAGGGGGAACGCCGCCTCGAAGCGCTGCGACAGCACCACCTGGAAGATGTCGCCCGCGCGGATGTATTCCTTCGCCCTGGCGACCATGGCCTCGAACTCGTCCGGCGTCGTATTCGAAACCGGCGGGTCGAAGTGGATGGCGGCCGGATCGCTGCGATCCTCCATGGGGAGCGGCTGCTCGAGGGCGTGCGTCACAGCGTCGAGCCGGGACAGGGCGGCCTCGTACGCGGCTTTCGCCGAAACGCCGGGTTGCGGGCGCACAGGCGTGATGAGGGAAATCTCGTCCTTCACCGCGTCGAATACCACCATCACCGTGGGGCGGACGAGGATGGCGTCCGGCACTTGCAGAACATCTGCGCTGGGCTCGGGGAGGCGCTCCATCTGGCGCACCATGTCGTAGCCCAGGTAGCCGAAGAGACCTGCCGCCATGGGCGGAAGATCGTCGGAGAGCGGCAGGGCGCTTTCCTTGATGAGCGCGCGGAGGCTGTCC
Source organism: Microvirga sp. HS2 (assembly GCF_055792805.1). Classification (NCBI taxonomy): domain Bacteria; kingdom Pseudomonadati; phylum Pseudomonadota; class Alphaproteobacteria; order Hyphomicrobiales; family Methylobacteriaceae; genus Microvirga; species Microvirga sp. HS2. The sequence goes on along the minus strand of NZ_JBVVAJ010000032.1, from coordinate 42,830 downwards.
AGGGCAGGGCGCTCGTCGGTGACGAACTGCCTGTCGCGGGCGAGCGCATTCCGGTCGATGGAGGCCACGCCGTCCTGGCATCGCCACATGAGATCCGGATCGAGACCGATCATCGAGAAGCGGCCGCGGGTGGCGCCGCCCTCGACGGATTCCAGCAGAAAGGCGGAGCCTTTCCGGTGGTGCCGCAGCTTGATGAAGGCTGCGACAGGGGTCAGCAGGTCGCCGACGAGGGTGGCGCGCAGGACACCCGCCTCGCCATCCCCGTAGGCCTGCGCAAAGGTCTCGAAATCGGGCGCGATGCTCATGGCTCAGAGTTCGCCGCTGCCGGTCGCCTGCTGCAAGGCGCGCGAGTTGACGGTGACGCCGAGATCCTGGCGGGCCTGGGCGATGTACTGATTGATCAGATCGTCGCTCATGCCGTTTCGCAGCTGGTTTTCGACATTCTGCGCTTCCTGGGTCGTGGTGACCATGGGCGGCACGGTGGCTGCCGTGACCTTGAAGACGACGCGTGCATCGGACCCGTTCGCCGTGTTGCCCACCTTGCCGACGGGAGTCGCGAAGATGCGGTTCACGGCATCAGCCGAGAGGTCGTCCTTGGCGGCGTTGCGGGCGAGATCGGCGGCGGATTTCACGTCTGCGCTCGCGTCCTGGGCCACGGCCTCGATGGCCTCGCCCTTGTCGAGACGTTCGGTGAGCTGAGTGGCCTTCTCGGCGAGCCGCTGGCTGACCTGGTCCTCGCGCCACTGCGCGGCAACCTGGTCGCGCACCTCGTCGAGGGTCTTCTCGCGGGAGGGTTCGATCCCCGTCACGTCGTACCAGACGTAGCCGGAGGCGACGCGCAGGGGTTCGTTGTCGACCCCGATATCCGAGGCGAAGGCCGCCTTGGCGAGGGCGTCGCGGTCGGGCGCGTTCACCAGTTTCCCGGCCTTGTCGAGGCCTTGGGCGTCCATGGCGGGGACCTGGACGAGGGTCAGGCCCTTCTCCTTGGCGATGTCGGCGAGCGGCTTGGCGCCGGCGCGGAGGTCCTCGATCTCGTCGTGGATCCGCTCGATCTGGTCCTGGGCGCGCTCGCGGGCGATTTCACCGCGAATGTCGGATGCGACCTCCTCGAAGGGACGGACGGATTCGGGCTGGATCTGGGTCACGCGCAGGATCACCGGACCGAAGCGGCCCTGGACGGGGTCGCTCACGCCACCCTCAGGAAGGCTGAAAGCAGCATCGGCCACGGCGGGATCGAGCATTTCGGCTTTCGAGAAAGTGCCGAGTTCGAGACCCGAGGCGGAAACCCCGCGCTCGGCGGCGACGGTGGCGAAGTCCGTCCCTTCCTTGATCTTGGCGGAGGCCGCCTGCGCGTCGTCCATGGAGGTGAAGGGAATCTGCTGGATCGTGCGGCGTTCCGGCTGACCGTACTTCGCCTTCTGCTGGTCGTAATACTGGCGCGCGTCGGCATCCGAGACGTCGTTGGGCTTGGCGATCGCGGCCGCGTCGAGGGCCATGGCGTTGACGGCCCGGTATTCCGGGGCGCGGTAGCCGGCCTTGTGCTCCTCGTAGAAGCTTTTGAGCTGCTCGTCGGTGGGGGCCGGGATGTCACCCGCCATCCCGGCGTTCAGCACGAAATAGGACGCGGTGCGCCGCTCGGCGGCGAAGCGGTGCAGGGCCTCCTTCGCCGCTGCCGGAACGGTCACGTCCCCGGCCAGGGCTTCGGCCAGCTGGGCGCGGGCCATGGAGGCGCGCTGCTCCTGAATGAATCCGGGCTCCGAGAGTCCGGCATTGCGCAGCGCCTGATCGAACAGGGCGCGGTTGAACTGGCCGTCGGGTCCCTTGAAGGCGGGATTCTCCATGATGGAACGGGCAACAATCTCGTCCGAGACGGACAGGCCCAGACGCTTCGCCTCCTCGGCCATGACGGCCTCGGTGACGAGCGAGTTGAGCACCTGCTGGTCGAGGCCGAACAGGCGGGCCTGCTCGGGGCTGATCACGGTGCGGAACTGACGGCTCAGCTGCTGAAGCTGGTTCGTATAGGCGTTGCGCACCTGATTGACCGTGATGGGGGTCTTGCCCACCTCGGCGACCGTCGATTCAGGTCTCGTGCGGAAGATGTCGCCAATGCCCCAGACCGCGAAGCTGATGATCAGCCCGACGAAAAAGACGGTGGCGATGATTTTGCCGACCAGGGTCTGCCCAGCCTTGCGCATGTTCCGAAGCATCGTGAACCCGTTCTCAAAAAACTCGTTTAGAAGGCCGATAGCCCATCAAAGGCCCGGGGAAAAGGGCAAGTCGGTTGAAAGAAGCCTTAAGGCTCTGCTACTGCCAAGTTATCAAGCGTGACAGGAGTTCTGGAATGAGCGTCGATAGACCGCGCCCGTTGGTGGCGGGAAATTGGAAGATGAACGGTCTCAAGGCCTCCCACGAGGTCTTGGGCGAGGTTCAGGTCGGCTTTACCCCAGGCCTGAAGGCCAAGGTCGAGCTTGTCGTCTGCCCCCCGGCAACCCTCGTGCACAGCTTCGCCGTCGCCTGCGTCGGCTCCCGCGTCGCCGTCGGCGGCCAGGATTGCCACGCCAAGGAATCAGGCGCCTTCACCGGCGATCTTTCGGCTGAGATGCTGGCCGATGCCGGCGCAACCTATGTGATCGTCGGCCATTCCGAGCGCCGGCAGTACCACCGCGAGAAGGATGCCGACGTCTGCGCCAAGGCCGTCGCGGCCCATCGGGCGGGCCTGACCGCCATCGTCTGCGTGGGCGAGACCCGCGAGGAACGCGAGGCGGGCAAGGCGCTTAGCGTCGTCCGCAAGCAGCTTCGCGGGTCGATCCCCGTCGATTCCAACAGCCACAACCTCGTGGTGGCCTACGAGCCCGTCTGGGCCATCGGAACGGGCCTGACCCCGACCGCCGCCGACGTGGCCGAGGTGCACGCCGTCATCCGCGAGGAGCTCAAGCGCCTGGTGGGCAAGGCGGATCACGGCCGGGTGAGGATTCTCTACGGCGGCTCCGTGAAGCCTTCGAATGCGGCCGAGCTGATGGCCGTCGAGAACGTCAATGGCGCTCTGGTGGGCGGGGCAAGCCTCGTGGCGGCCGATTTCCTTGCCATTGCAGGCGCCTACCTGGGATAGGCACAGCCTGACCCTCTCTAACCCGTCATGGCCGGGCTTGATCCGGCCATCCCCGTTTTGGGAAAGCTCCAGGCCCATAAGACGGGTATCTCCGGGTCGAGCCAGGGGATGACGACAGGGGATAAAGGAGGGCGCTTCAACAACAAAAGCGCCCTTGCGGGTCTTTGATCCTGCGCCCACCTGTGTTACAGGCCGCCGCAACGAACGGATTGCGAGCGGCTGACGCATTTTCAAGCGCAGCCGCTTGAGGTTTTTGGAACGATGCAAACAGTTCTCATTATTGTCCACCTGATCATCGTGCTCGCCCTGATCGGCGTGGTTCTCCTGCAGCGCTCCGAGGGCGGCGGCATGGGGCTCGGCGGTGGCGGCGGCGGCGGTGTATCCGGTTTCATGACCGGTCGCGGCCAGGCCAATGCGCTGACCCGCGCCACTGCGATTCTCGCCGGTCTGTTCTTCGTGACGAGCATTGCGCTGACCGTCATGGCGACGACGGGTCGCGGGCCGCGTTCCATTCTGGACGGGGCCGCCCCGACGGCTCCCGCCGGTCAGCCTGCTCCCGCGGCGCCGCAGGGCGGCAGCGTGCTCGAGCAGTTGCAACGTCTCCAGGGCGAACAGCCGGCGAACCCGGCTCCAGCGCCCAATGCTCCGGCGCCGGCGCCCGCAGCGCCTCAGCAGTAAGCCAAGCAGCAGGGCCGGAACTCCGGCCCTCTTCTTTTGTGGATGGTCTCGGAGTGGCACGATTCGCGCATTGCGAATCGGCGCTCCTTATTAATGGATAGGGGTCCATGACGCGGTACGTATTTATCACCGGCGGCGTGGTGTCTTCGCTCGGCAAGGGTCTGGCTTCGGCCGCCCTGGGAGCGCTTCTCCAAGCACGCGGCTACAAGGTCAGGCTTCGCAAGCTCGACCCATATCTCAACGTCGATCCGGGAACGATGAGCCCGTATCAGCACGGCGAGGTCTTCGTGACCGACGACGGTGCCGAGACCGACCTGGACCTGGGCCACTACGAGCGCTTCACCGGCGTTCCGGCGTCCAAGGCCGACAACATCACCACGGGCCGGATCTATCTCGACATCATCACCAAGGAGCGGCGCGGCGATTATCTCGGCGCCACGATTCAGGTGATCCCGCATGTCACCAACGCCATCAAGGACTTCGTGCTCACGGGGAACGAGGGCTTCGACTTCGTGCTCGTCGAAATCGGCGGCACGGTCGGCGACATCGAGGGCCTGCCGTTCTTCGAGGCGATCCGCCAGCTCGGCAACGATCTGGAGCGCGGGCAGGCGATCTACGTCCACCTGACCCTGCTGCCGTTCATCCCCTCGGCGGGTGAGCTGAAGACCAAGCCGACGCAGCACTCGGTCGCGGAGCTGCGCTCCATCGGCATCCAGCCCGACATCCTGCTCTGCCGCACGGACCGCGAGATTCCGAAGGACGAGCGCCGCAAGCTCGCGCTCTTCTGCAACGTGCGCGAGACGGCGGTGATCGAGGCGCGCGACGCCCGCTCGATCTACGACGTGCCGCTCGCCTATCACGAGGCGGGCCTCGACGGGGAAGTGCTGGCCGCTTTCGGGCTGGACAGCTCCAAGAGCCCCGATCTGAGCCGCTGGACCAAGATCTCCGAGCGCGTCCATAACCCCGAAGGCGAGGTGAACATCGCCGTCGTCGGCAAGTACACGGGCCTCAAGGACGCCTACAAGTCGCTCATCGAGTCGCTGCATCACGGCGGCATCGCCAACCAGGTGAAGGTGAACCTGCACTGGATCGAGAGCGAGATCTTCGAAAACGAGGACCCGGCCCCGTTCCTGGAGGGTATTCACGGCATCATGGTGCCGGGCGGCTTCGGCCAGCGCGGCGCGGAAGGCAAGATCCGGGCGGCCCGCTTCGCCCGCGAGCGCAAGGTGCCGTATTTCGGCATCTGCTTCGGCATGCAGATGGCGGTGATCGAGGCCGCCCGCTCCCTGGCCGGAATCAAGGATGCCAATTCGACCGAGTTCGGCCCGACGCCGGAGCCAGTGGTCGGCATTCTGACCGAATGGCTGCGCGGCAACGAGCTCGAGAAGCGCGCCGCAGGCGGCGATCTCGGCGGCACCATGCGCCTGGGTGCCTATCAGGCGAAGCTCGCGCCCGGCAGCAAGGTGGCCGAGATCTACGGTGGCACGGAAATCTCCGAGCGCCATCGCCACCGCTACGAGGTCAACATGTCCTATCGCGAGCGCCTGGAGGCCAAGGGCCTGCGCTTCTCCGGCGTGTCTCCCGACGGCGTTCTGCCCGAGATCGTGGAATACGAGGACCATCCCTGGTTCATCGGCGTCCAGTACCATCCTGAGCTGAAGTCGCGCCCCTTCGAGCCGCACCCGCTCTTCAAGAGCTTCATCCACGCGGCCGTGGAGCAGAGCAGGTTGGTTTGACATCCCCTCAGTGGCGCCGGCGGGTCATTCCCGCCGGCGCTTTCGTTTTGCGCTCCTATTGCAAGAGTGAACACTGCCCTAGGTTTTAAGCATCGAAGGACAGGAACTGAGCTTGATGACCCGCCGGATCGACCACCTCGTCATTGCCGTTCACGACCTCGACAAGGCCGCTGACCTCTATCGGCGTCTCGGCTTCCAGGTCGGCGCGCGCAACCGGCATGCATGGGGCACGGAGAACCGGATCGTTCAGTTTCCCGGCACCTTCCTCGAACTGATCACGGTGGGCGAGGGGGCTCAGATCCCGCCGCATGAGCAGGGGCGCTTCAGCTTCGGGGCCTTCGTTCAGGGTTATCTGAAAGACCGCGAGGGCCTCGCCATGCTGGTGCTCGACAGCCGGGACGCCGAGGCGGACGCGGCGGCTTTCGCACAGAAGGGGATCGGCTCCTTCGAGCCGTTCCATTTCGAGCGCACGGGCAAGAAGCCTGACGGGACCGAGACGAAGGTGGCCTTCTCGCTGGCTTTCGCGGCGGACAAGTCTGCGCCGAAGGCCGGCTTCTTCGTGTGTCAGCAGCATTTCCCGGAGAATTTCTGGAATCCGGCGTTCCAGGTCCACGAGAATGGAGCCACGGGTCTCGCGACGGTCGCCCTGGCTGCGCCGGACCCGGACCGTTGCAAGAGGTTCCTGACGGATTTCACGGGCGTCACCCCGACGAGCCCGGCCTTGCACGATCTGTCGTTCCGTCTCGCAGATTCCCATCTCGACGTGATGACGCCGGATGATGCTGCGGAAAGCTACGTGTCCGTCGAGGTGGAGATGGGCCAGCCCTGCTTCGTGGCCTTCACCGTCCGGGTGGAGGACATTCTCGTCCAGTCCAAGCGCCTGGACGCCGCAGAGGTCCCCTATCAGCACGTGGGCAGCCGGCTCGTCGTGCCCGCCAGCGCCGCCTTCGGCGTCGCCATCGCCTTCGAGGCAACACAATAAATTAACCATGTCCCCTTAACGATCATGAAAAATGAATCGTAGGGGCTGATTGTGACTTCCACTCTGGCGGGTTTGTTCGACTTCCTGGTCTTCTTCGTCATCGCCGTCGCGCTCGTGGCGCTGTATCTCGGCATCTATACCCTGGCGACGATGCATAACGAGTTCGCCCTGATCCGGCAGAACGTGATCTCGGCCTCGACGGCTCTCGGGTTCAGCCTCGTCGGCTTCGCCCTGCCGCTGGGCAGCGCCATCGTCCACGCCCAGGGCATCGTCGATCTGCTCGTTTGGGGCCTCGTAGCCCTCGCGGTCCAGATCGTCGTCTACTGGCTGGTCCGGATCGTAATGCCGAATCTCTCTCAGCGGATCGCCGGGGGCGAGATGGCCGCTGCCCTGTTCCTCGGCGCCTCCTCCCTGTCCGCGGGCATTATCAACGCGGCTTCGATGACGTTCTGAAGTTTGCAGACGGAACATGCCCGCTTCCCGTCCGGCGTGAAACGGAGTAGGTGACGGGATCATGACCGATACCAAACAGACACACGCTATCGTCGAAGCCGGTTCCGTCCGCTTCGGCAATCATCTGCCGCTCAGCATCATTGCCGGGCCCTGCGCCATGGAGAGCCGCGATCACGCGCTCGAGATGGCGGCGGCCCTCAAGGAAATCACGGGCAAGCTCGGCCTTGGACTCGTCTACAAGTCGTCCTTCGACAAGGCGAACCGCACCTCGATTTCGAGCGCCCGCGGGATCGGTCTCGACAAGGCGCTCTCCATCTTCGCCGAGGTGAAGGAGAAGCTCGGCCTTCCCGTCATCACGGACGTGCACGAGAACGACCAATGCGCCCCGGTGGGCGAAGTGGTCGATATCCTCCAGATCCCCGCCTTCCTGTGCCGCCAGACGGATCTTCTGGTCGCCGCGGCCCGGACAGGCAGAGTGGTGAACGTGAAGAAGGGCCAGTTCCTGGCCCCCTGGGACATGGCGAATGTCGCCGAGAAGGTGAGGGCGGCCGGAAATCCGAAGGTCATGCTCACCGAGCGCGGCGCCTCGTTCGGCTACAACACCCTCGTCTCCGACATGCGCTCCCTGCCGATCATGGCCGAGACCGGCGCGCCGGTGATCTTCGACGCCACCCATTCGGTGCAGCAGCCCGGCGGCAAGGGCGCGACCTCCGGCGGGCAGCGGGAATTCGTGCCGGTTCTGGCCCGTGCGGCGGTAGCCGTGGGCGTGGCGGGCGTCTTCATCGAGACGCATCGGGATCCGGACAAAGCCCCCTCGGACGGTCCCAACATGGTGCCCCTGAAGGAGCTCGAGGGTCTGCTCGCCCAGCTGAAGGCCTTCGACGCGCTGGCCAAGGGAAGGTCTTAACAGACTTCTTAATACGATCCTCCACCACGTCATCACCGGCCTTGGGCCGGTGATCTCGGCACGAGAGGCGTAGCGCCTCTCGAAACCGAGACGGCTGGGACGAGCCTGGCCATGACAACCGGGGGCTCATGACGAACGGGAGGGGCAGGTTTGCATTCCTGTGCCTCCTCTAAGGGCAGGGCCGTGATATGGAGCAAAGCTCTCCTCTCACGGCCTTCTTCCTCAGAGCGTCATGTCCTCGCGCAACCTCATCCTGATCCTGGCCGTCAGCGGCTTCGCCAGCACCTTCTCCGCCCGCGCGGTCGAGCCCATGGTCGGGGTGATCGCCCGCGATCTGAACTCGCCGGCGCAGACCATTGCGCTTCTCTCGGCCGCCTTCGCGCTGCCCTATGCCTTCATCCAGCCGGTCCTCGGGCCCATCGGCGATGCGCTCGGCAAGGAGCGCGTGATGAAGGTGGCCCTGTCGCTTCTCTTCCTCGCGCTCGCGGGATCGTACTTCGCGCCCGACGCCGCGACGCTGTTCGGGCTCCGGATCGTTGCAGGCACGGCAGCGGGTGGGGCCGTGCCGCTCTCCATCGCGCTCATCGGCGACCGGGTGGAGATGGCGCAGCGCCAGGTGGCGCTCAGCCGCTATCTGGTGGCCGTCATCGTCGGCCAGCTCGCGGGCTCGTCGCTCGCGGGGCTCCTGGCGGAATGGATCGGCTGGCGCGGAGTGTTTGGCCTGTCCACCCTCATGATGGCCTGCGCCCTGGCCGCGACGATGGTCGGCTTTCGAGGGGCCGTGGGCGGTGGCAGGTTCGATCCGCGCATGGCGATCCTGCGCTATCGGGACATCCTGTCCAATCCCCGCGCGCTGTTTCTCTTCGGCTCCGTCTTCATCGAGGCCATCGCGCTCTTCGGCATCGTCCCTTACATCGCTCCCCTGCTCGAAGAGCGGGGCGGAGGCGGGGCGGCGCAGGCGGGCTTTGCCATTGGAGGCTTTGCCATCGGCGGCCTCGTCTATTCCGCCCTCGTGACGTGGATGCTCAAGAATCTCGGGATCGGCCGGATCCTCCTCGGCGGAGGCCTGTGTGCGGCGGCGGCGCTCGTGGCCCTGGGCTTCGCAGGAGACTGGAAATTCAATTTCGCCGCCCTGCTGCTCATGGGCCTCGGCTTCTACATGCTCCACAACACCTTCCAGGTCCAGGTGACGGAGGTCGCGCCGCAGGCACGCGCTTCGGCGGTCGCGCTCCATGCGTTCTCGTTCTTCTGCGGGCAGGCGCTCGGCGTCGTGCTGATGGGTTTCGGCCTGCGCCATGTCGGGCTGGCCGCCTCGACCGCGACGGCCGCTCTGATCATCCTGGGCGTCGGCCTGACCGCCTCGATGGTGCTGAGGCGGCCGGCTCCTCAGCGGGCGCGGTAGGGCGCGACGCCCTGGTCGGGCAGCCAGAGGTTCTTAGGGATCTCGCCCGTCTGCCAGAACACGTCGATCGGGATGCCGCCGCGCGGGTACCAATAACCGCCGATCCGCAGGAAGCGAGGCTCCAGCAATCCCGCGAGGCGCTTGCCGATCGCCACCGTGCAATCCTCGTGGAAGGCGCCGTGGTTGCGGAAGCTGTGCATATAGAGCTTGAGCGACTTCGACTCGACGAGCCAGGGACCCGGCACGTAATCGATCACGAGAATCGCGAAGTCGGGCTGACCCGTCACGGGGCACAGAGACGTGAATTCCGGCACCGTGAACCGGGCGAGATAATCCGTATCGGGGTGCGGGTTCGGCACCCGGTCGAGCGTCGCCTCCTCGGGGGACAGGGGCGTTGCGGTCGTTTGACCGAGCTGGAGATGGGTTTCCGTCATCGTAATTCACCTTGGATCGAGACGTCATGGGGTGCTCTCGTCCTTGCCCGCTTCGGCGTTTCGGTCAATAAGCCTTTTCATGACGCGAGGCCGCACCCGTCGTTACGGGCACGTCGGCCGCCCTTCAGCCCCAGGAGTCTGCTTTATGACTGCGATCATCGACGTTTTCGCCCGCCAGATCCTCGACAGCCGTGGCAATCCCACGGTCGAAGTGGATGTCACCCTCGAAGACGGCTCCATGGGCCGTGCGGCCGTTCCCTCCGGCGCATCGACGGGCGCTCATGAGGCGGTCGAGCTTCGCGACGGCGACAAGTCCAAGTATCTCGGCAAGGGCGTGCTGAAGGCCGTCGACGCCGTGAACAACGAGATCCTTGACGCCATCGGCGGAATGGACGCCGAGGAGCAGGTCGCCATCGATGAGACCATGATCGAGCTCGACGGTACGCCGAACAAGAGCCGCCTGGGCGCCAACGCCATCCTGGGCGTTTCCCTCGCCGTGGCGAAGGCGGCCGCCGAGGCCTCGACCCTGCCGCTCTACCGCTATGTGGGTGGAACGCAGGCCCGGATCCTGCCCGTGCCGATGATGAACATCATCAACGGCGGCGCGCATGCGGACAATCCCATCGACTTCCAGGAGTTCATGGTTATGCCGGTCGGCGCGCCGACCCTGGCGGAAGCGGTGCGCATGGGCGCCGAGGTGTTCCACACCCTCAAGAAGGCCCTGAAGGATGCCGGCCACAACACGAATGTGGGCGACGAGGGCGGCTTCGCCCCGAACCTGCCCTCCGCCGAGGCCGCGCTCGACTTCATCATGAAGTCCATCGAGCAGGCGGGCTACAAGCCGGGCCAGGACATGGTGATCGGCCTCGATTGCGCCGCCACCGAATTCTTCAAGGACGGCGCCTACCGCTATGAGGGCACTGGCCAGACGCTCTCGCCGCAGCAGCAGGCCGAGTATCTGGCGAAGCTCGTCGGGGCTTATCCCATCGCCACGATCGAGGACGGCATGTCCGAGGACGATTGGGAGGGCTGGAAGGCGGTGACCGACCTGATCGGTTCCAAGTGCCAGCTCGTGGGCGACGATCTCTTCGTCACCAACGTGAACCGTCTCTCGCAGGGCATCAAGCAGGGCGTCGCCAACTCGCTCCTGGTGAAGGTGAACCAGATCGGCTCGCTCACCGAGACGCTCAACGCCGTCGACATGGCCCAGCGCGCCGGCTACACCGCCGTCATGTCGCATCGCTCGGGCGAAACGGAAGACTCCACGATCGCCGATCTCGCAGTCGCCACGAATTGCGGGCAGATCAAGACCGGCTCGCTCGCCCGCTCCGACCGGCTGGCGAAGTACAACCAGCTTATCCGCATCGAGGAGGAGCTAGGCTCTCAGGCCAAGTATGCTGGCCGTGCGGCGCTGAAGGCGCTGGCGTAAGGATAGTACTGAGCTTCTGCCTCAGCCGATTCTTACTGAGCCTTTTCTCGGCTGAGAGTTTAGAGTTGTATCATCGGTTGGAGCCTTTGCTCCAACCGAATGCTCTTTCTAGGAATGCAGAGATTTTTGACTGCTTAACCTCAAGGCCGAATAGAAGCTCGGATCCATATCGCTTCAACTCTGCATCTGCTGCGCCCCGCCCCCAGGCAAACCCATTGCCAAGCTGATTTCGTAAATCATGAATGTTGTAATTGCTCGGCAATGTCTGCGCAAAAGCGACAATCATTGGATCGTCAGACCGCAACGCTTCAGCAACCGGAAGGCCGGCAACTCTCCGGCGCCAGATCTCTGCCGCCACATCACGCGTTTGTTCTACGAGGTCAGGATTAGTGGCTGCCTGTTCAGTGAAAGCTCTGATCGTGGCGAACTGAAGAATGATGACAGGTGGGTCATGAGCGATATGAAAAATGGCGCCCCACTCACCGGATTCCTTTACGTCGGCATACCAGAAATCCCCTTCGCCATCGTGGGCTAGCAGATAGCAGCCGTAAGGGAAGATGCTCTGGAACTCATTCAAGAACTCCGTAAATTGGACTTCGAACACGCCTGAACGGGTAACAATGCTGAAGCCAGACGTATCAAGCAGAAGATCCTTCAGCCATTGAGGGATTTCGTGACCTGATGCCTGCTGCAATTGTTCGACTTGCTCTGAGCTAAGTCCTGGCTTGAGTGCTAGATCCGGGTGCTTAGAAACAAGGTCCTTCAAGGTTCTCACCTACCCCTACAGGCAAACATTTTGCTATATCGTTATACGGTCCTAAGCTTAAGGCAAGCAGGCTGTTGGGTTCTCCTGTTTGGCAGCTTTGATGTGGTCTGCAGCCGGTAATCTCTTAGCCCTCAGGCAAGCCGAAGCCTAAAAGGCCATGTTGCGGTGGCGCCGATAGTGTTGGGGTAATGAAATAACTGCATCCCGGTTGAGCAAGCGCTACCGCTAGGCGCCTACTTTTCTTAAAAGGCTGGCTTCCTGCTTCGCGACGTCATAGCAGCCCCGACCGAAAGGCTCGGTTTCTAAAATTGTCAGGATTATAAGCAAAAAGGCAGGGGTGGCAGCGAGGAGGGTGGCTCTATCTCTAAACGCCTCTTTAACCATGTCCGGTCTAGAAATGCCCCATGGTGATCCGCAGACGATTGAGACGCTTTTTGATTCCGCTGGTGCTCTACAGCATCTCAGCGGTTGTCGCGGCATACTTCGTTCATCACGCCCACAGCGGCGCGCGCGGAATCGAGGCTCAGCAGAAATACGAGGCCCAGATGGCCGAGCTGAACGAGGAGCTCGCCGGGCTCAAGGATGAGCGGACGCACTGGGAGCGCCGCATCGCCTTGCTCCGCAGCGATCAGATCGACCGCGACCTTCTCGAGGAGCGGGCGCGCGTAATGTTAGGACGTGTCCATAAGAACGATCTCGTCGTCATCACCGGCCCTTAACTGATACTAGCCCGAAAGAATGAATTAACTGAATTTCTGTTAATCTAAAATTCGAGAGCTATCTCAAAGCGTTGCGCGATTCATTGTGCGGCGCAAAACGTCGTTTGGGGCTCTCGATTTCCGTTTTCGGCTGCGCTACAACTTTCGTCGAGGAAACCCTTCGGAGGAACCGATGGCTGTTGCTGCCCGCAAGGCGGGCCGTGCCGGTGCAGGCGCGGCTAACAAGTCCACTTCCAGCAAAGGCTCTGTGCGCGGAGCTGCCCCCAATACCCCACAATTCGACAAGGATCAGGATCTCGCAGCCTATAACGACATGCTGCTGATCCGCCGCTTCGAGGAGAAGTCCGGCCAGATGTACGGCATGGGCCTCATCGGCGGTTTCTGCCACCTCTATATCGGCCAGGAGGCCGTGGTCGTCGGCATGCAGATGGCGACGAAGGAGGGCGATCAGGTGATCACCGGTTATCGTGATCACGGGCACATGCTCGCCTGCGGCATGGACGCGAAGGGCGTCATGGCCGAGTTGACCGGACGCCGCGGCGGCCTGTCCAAAGGCAAGGGCGGCTCCATGCACATGTTCTCCAAGGAGAAGCATTTCTATGGAGGCCACGGCATCGTCGGCGCGCAGGTGTCGCTGGGCACCGGCATCGCCTTCGCCAATCATTACCGTGAGAACGGCAATGTCTGCCTGACCTATTTCGGCGACGGCGCCGCCAACCAGGGACAGGTCTACGAGAGCTTCAACATGGCGCAGCTCTGGAAGCTGCCCGTGGTCTACGTGATCGAGAACAATCGCTACGCCATGGGCACAGCCGTGAACCGCGCCTCCGCGCAGACCGACTTCTCGAAGCGCGGCGTGTCTTTCGGCATCCCGGGCGAGCAGGTGGACGGCATGGACGTGCGCGCGGTCTACGCCGCCGGCCAGCGTGCCGTCGAGCATGCCCGCTCCGGCAAGGGACCGTATATTCTCGAAATGCAGACCTACCGCTATCGCGGCCACTCCATGTCCGATCCGGCGAAATACCGCACGAAGGACGAGGTGACCCGCATGCGCGAGGAGCACGATCCCATCGAGCAGGTGCGCCGCCGCCTCCTGGAGAGCTGGAAGCTGTCGGAAGACGAGCTGAAGGCGCTCGACAGCAAGGTGCGCGAGATCGTCAACGAGGCGGCCGAGTTCGCCACGCACGATCCGGAGCCCGATCCGTCCGAGCTCTACACTGATATCCTTCTCTGAGCTGGTCCTGAAGACTAGGCTCAACTGACTCATGGCGGCGCGCTAAGAGCGCCGCTCCGAAACTTTCGCCGCAGCGACAATCAACACGAGTCTTTCATGGCGACCGATATTCTCATGCCCGCCCTCTCGCCCACCATGGAGCAGGGCAAACTGGCCAAATGGCTGAAAAAAGAAGGCGACAAGGTCAAGCCCGGCGACGTGCTGGCCGAGATCGAGACCGACAAGGCGACCATGGAGGTCGAGGCGATCGACGAGGGCGTCCTCGCCAAGATCCTGGTGTCCGACGGGACCGACAACGTGGCCGTGAACACCCCCATCGCCATTCTCGCAGGCGAGGGCGAGGATGTTTCCTCCGTCTCCGCGAACGAGCCCTCGGCACCGGCGCCCGCCGCGCAGCCCGCTCCGGTTCCGGACATGCAGGCCGAGGGCCTGGCCGACCGTCCGGCGCCGGCGCAGCGTCCGCAGCAGACGGATCTCTCGGCGCCCGCCGCTCCGTCGACCATCACGAGCCGCACGGGCTATGACGCTTTCGCCGAAATTCCGGAAGGCACCGAGATGGTCACCATGACCGTCCGCGAGGCGCTCCGCGATGCCATGGCCGAAGAGATGCGCAAGGACGGAAACGTCTTCGTCATGGGCGAAGAGGTGGCCGAGTACCAGGGCGCCTACAAGGTCACGCAGGGCCTGCTCCAGGAATTCGGCGCCAAGCGCGTGATCGACACGCCCATCACCGAGCACGGCTTCGCCGGCGTGGGTGTCGGCGCCGCCTTCACGGGCCTGCGTCCCATCGTCGAGTTCATGACCTTCAACTTCGCCATGCAGGCGATCGACCAGATCATCAACTCGGCGGCCAAGACCCTCTACATGTCCGGCGGCCAGCTCGGCGCGCCCATCGTGTTCCGCGGTCCGAACGGCGCGGCCGCCCGCGTGGCGGCGCAGCACAGCCAGGACTTCTCGGCGTGGTATTCCGCCATTCCGGGTCTCAAGGTCGTCGCGCCCTACACCGCCTCCGACGCGAAGGGCCTGCTCAAGAGCGCGATCCGTGATCCGAACCCGGTGATCTTCCTGGAGAACGAGATTCTCTACGGACAATCCTTCCCGGTTCCGAAGCTCGACGACTTCACGCTTCCCATCGGCAAGGCGCGGATCCATCGCGAGGGCAAGGACGTCACCATCGTCTCCTTCTCCATGGGTATGACCTATGCGCTGAAGGCGGCGCAGGAGCTGGAGAAGGAAGGCATCGACGCCGAGGTGGTCGACCTGCGGACGATCCGTCCCATGGATACGGAAACCATCGTCGCCTCGGTCATGAAGACCGGCCGCTGCGTCACGGTGGAGGAAGGCTTCCCGCAATCGGGCGTCGGCGCGGAGATCGCCGCGCGCATCATGGAGAACGCGTTCGACTATCTCGACGCGCCCGTGATCCGCGTGACCGGCAAGGACGTGCCCATGCCGTACGCAGCGAACCTCGAAAAGTTGGCGCTCCCGTCCGTGGCCGAGGTGGTCCAGGCGGTGAAGGCCGTCTGCTACAGGTGAGACCATGAAAGAGCGGAAATTCGAAGCTCTCAACGTGCCGCCTGATGCGCTCGAAAAGGGCGGCGTCGAGATCCTGAGGGCTTCGGTGGTCGACGGGGCGGTCAGCATCGCGCTGCGCCGCGCCTTCGACGATCCGTTCACCTGGGGCGTGCTCCTGGTGGATCTCGCCCGTCACGCCGCGCGCGTCTACGCCATGGAAACCGACTTCTCGGAAGAAGAGGCCCTGGCGGAGATCGTAGCAGGCATTCAAGCCGAGCTGGACAACCCCACCGATCCCGGCTCGTCGCAAGCCGTCAACTGATTCAAGATCAGGATCCAAACGCCATGCCCATCAATATCCTGATGCCCGCTCTCTCTCCCACCATGGAAAAGGGCAACCTTGCCAAGTGGCTGAAGAAGGAAGGGGACACGGTGAAGTCCGGCGACGTGATCGCCGAGATCGAGACCGACAAGGCCACCATGGAAGTGGAGGCGGTGGACGAAGGCGTCCTCGCCAAGATCGTCGTGCCGGAAGGCACGGCCGACGTCCCCGTCAATCAGGTGATCGCCCTGATCGCCGGGGAAGGCGAGGACCCGAAGAGCATCACTGCGCCGGCCGGTGGCGCTCCGGCGCCCGCGAAGGTTGAAGCGCCACCCGCACAGGCTCCGGCCGCTCCCGCCACGGCTCCTGCGCCGCAGGCCAATGCCATTCCCGGCGATCAGTCGGCTCACATGGAATACGCCCGCGTCGACCAGGCTCCCGCCGGTCCCGCGCAGAGCGCGAAGCCGAACGGGGCAGGGCAGCAGGCCGGCGGCAACCGCATCTTCGCCTCGCCGCTCGCCAAGCGCATCGCCCGCGAGGCCGGCATCGACATCGCGTCGGTCCAGGGCTCCGGCCCGCATGGCCGCATCGTCGAGAAGGACGTTCGCGCGGCCCTTCAGGGCGGCGGCACGAAGCCCACCGCGGCTCCGGCGGCGCCTGGCGCTCCGGCTGCGAAGCCCGCGCAGCCTCCTGTGCTCGCGCCGAGCATGGGGGCCGATCAGGTCAAGGCCATGTTCGAGGCCGGCACCTACGAGGAAGTGCCGCTCGACGGCATGCGCAAGACCATCGCCAAGCGCCTCGTGGAATCGAAGCAGACCGTTCCGCACTTCTACCTGTCGCTGGATTGCGAGCTCGACGCGCTCATGGCGCTGCGCGAGCAGATCAATGCGGCTGCGGGCAAGGACAAGGACGGCAAGCCCGCCTACAAGCTCTCGGTGAACGACTTCGTCATCAAGGCGCTCGCCATCGCGCTCCAGCGCGTGCCGAACGCCAATGCCGTGTGGGCCGAGGACCGCATCCTGAAGATGAAGCATTCGGATGTCGGCGTCGCCGTCGCCATCGAGGGCGGCCTGTTCACGCCCGTAGTGCGCAAGGCTGAAGCCAAGACGCTCACCGCGATTTCCGCCGAGGTGAAGGATATGGCGGGCCGCGCCCGCAACCGCCGCCTGAAGCCGGAGGAGTATACCGGCGGTTCGACGGCGGTGTCGAATCTCGGCATGTACGGCATCAAGGACTTTCAGGCCGTCATCAACCCGCCGCACGGCACGATTCTCGCCGTCGGCGCGGGCGAGCAGCGGGTCGTGGTGAAGAACGGCGCTCCCGCCGTCGTGCAGGCCATGACCGTGACGCTCTCCTGCGATCACCGCGTAGTCGACGGCGCGCTCGGCGCGGAACTGCTCGCGGCCTTCAAGCAGCTCATCGAGAACCCGATGGGGATGCTGGTTTAGCACCGAACGTCATGGCCGGCCTCGTGCCGGCCATTCACGCCTTCCTTCAATGAGACCCGGCACGACGAAACGTGGATGCCCGGGTCAGGCCCGGGCATGACGGGGGAATTCCATGGCAAACCAATACGACATCATTGTCATCGGCGGCGGGCCGGGGGGCTACGTGGCCGCGATCCGCGCGGCGCAGCTCGGGTTCAAGACCGCCGTCGTGGAGCGCGAGCACCTGGGCGGCATCTGCCTCAACTGGGGCTGCATCCCGACCAAGGCGCTGCTGCGCTCGGCGGAAATCTACCATTACATGGAGCACGCCAAGGATTACGGCCTCTCCGCGCAGGGCATCGGCTTCGATGCGGCGGCGATCGTGCAGCGTTCGCGCGGCGTCTCTGGCCGCCTCAACGGCGGCGTGGGCATGCTGCTCAAGAAGAACAAGGTCGACGTGATCTGGGGCGAGGCCACGATCTCCAAGCCCGGCGAAGTCGTGGTGAGCGCCACGAAGAAGCCCGCCATGCAGCCGCAGCACCCGACCCCGAAAGGTGTGCTGGAGCCCGGCACCTATTCCGCGAAACACATCATCGTGGCCACCGGCGCCCGCCCGCGCGCTCTGCCCGGCATCGAGCCGGACGGCAAGCTGATCTGGACCTATTTCGAGGCCATGGTACCGCCGTCCATGCCGAAGTCGCTGCTCGTCATGGGCTCGGGCGCCATCGGCATCGAGTTCGCCTCGTTCTACCGCACCATGGGTGCCGAGGTGACGGTGGTCGAGGTGATGCCGCAGATCATGCCCGTCGAGGACGCTGAGATCGCGGCTCTCGCCCGCAAACGCTTCGAGAAGCAGGGCATGAAGATCCTCACCGGCGCGAAGGTCACCAAGGTGGAGAAGGGCGCGAATTCCATCACCGCCACCATCGACGACGGCAAGGGCGGCACGCAGACGATCACGGCCGAGCGAATGATCTCGGCGGTCGGCGTCGTCGGCAATATCGAGAATCTCGGCCTCGAGAAGCTCGGCGTGAAGATCGAGCGCGGCGTCATCGTGACCGACGGCCTCGGCCGCACGAACGTGCCCGGCATCTATGCCATCGGCGACGTGGCGGGCGCACCCATGCTGGCGCACAAGGCCGAGCACGAGGGCGTGACTTGCGTCGAGACCATCAAGGGCCTGCACACGCACGCGATGGACAAGGGCAAGATCCCGGGCTGCACCTATTGCAACCCGCAGGTCGCCTCCGTGGGCCTCACCGAGGCCAAGGCGAAGGAGCAGGGCTACGACATCCGCGTCGGCCGCTTCCCCTTCGTGGGCAACGGCAAGGCCATCGCTCTCGGTGAGCCGGACGGCATGGTGAAGACGATCTTCGACAAGAAGACCGGCCAGTTGCTCGGCGCGCACATGGTGGGCGCGGAAGTGACCGAAATGATCCAGGGCTTCGTGATCGCCATGAATCTCGAAACGACGGAAGAAGAGCTGATCCACGCAGTCTTCCCGCATCCGACGATTTCGGAAACCATGCACGAGGCCGTCATGGACGCCTACGGGCGCGCCATTCACATCTGACGGAGAGGGCGGAGCACCTCTCCGCCTTTCTTCTTCACAGTCTAGAGACAAATCTTGCGGGCAAGGACGATATTTCTAGCGGCGGTCGCGCTCACCCCCTCGGGGCGGTTGCGCGCCCTCCTGCTCAAATGGCTGTTCGGCTATCGGATCGGCCGAGGTTCGCGGATCGGATTCGGCACACTCCTGGATGTCGCGAGCTTCTCTATGGGCGAGAATTCTGTCATCGGGCCTTTCAATCTCTTCAAGGGACCGTTCTCAGTAACAGTCGCGAACGATTGCCGGATAGGCAGCCTCAATCAGTTTCATTGCGGCACATGGCTCCTGGGCAAGAATTATAGCACTTATCAGCGGCAGATCACGCTCAATGAAGGCGTGCTGATCACATCGGGGCATTTCTTCGACGTGTCGGATGCAATCGTGATCGGCCGGGCTTCGTGGATCGCCGGACGAGGCTCCCAGTTCTGGACCCATGGCCTGGGCGCAAAAAAGCGCAGCATCGGCATCGGTGAGCACACCTATATTGGATCTGCCGTGCGTTTCGCGCCGGGAGCTGGTGTCGGCGACCAATGCATCGTCTCGCTGGGTTCGGTGGTCACCAAAGATTTCCGGGGCGAGAACGCTGTTTTGATCGCCGGGGTCGCGGCCAGCGTTCGACGGTCCATCAAGGACGACCTCGAAAGCCGCCGCCTCGGGTTTGGGCGCGACTGGTGACAACGATAGCAAACGGAGAGTGCTTTAATCCTTGAGGCCCATGAGCTGAAGGGTCTCCGAATCCGCTGCAAGGCGCTGTCCGAGGTACTTGGCTCCGTCTTGCGTCAGGTGGCCGCCGTCAAAGGAGATCAGCCGCCCCTCCTTCGTGAAGGGGTGGCACATGGTGCGGTGCTCGCAGAGGAGTTTGGAAACGTCGACGAAGTCCTTTCCGAGCATCTTTGCCATCGAGGCGTTGACCTTCACGTGGGCGGGCCGCATGCTCGCCTGGAGGGCAATGCGCTTCTCCTCCGACAGGAAGATCATGTGGCGCAGATTGACCTCGCCCAGATCCTTCCGTCCAAAAACGAGCACCTTCTTACCAAAGTCCCCTTCGAGGTTCCGTTTGCTGTCTGGCAGCAGTTTCACCTGCCATGCCTTCCAGCTCGAAATCAGCCAGATCGCGTCCGCCTGTTTCATCAATTCGCGCAGTTTGTTATTCCCGTACCAGTTCTGTTTCTTGCAGAACGCACGATCTTTGGGCGAAACGTTAGGCAGAAGATCCGATGACAGGTAGAGATTGCCACAGCTCTCGCTGATGCGATAGGTCGAGAGTTGAAGGCCTCTGTGAAGCCCAGCTTCATACAGGGCATTGAGGAAATCGGCCGAATAGCTGTCGCCGACGATCAGAATTTTACGCCCACCTTGTGGATTGAATTCCCGGAGAATGTGGTCGTTGAACCGTCGCCAGACGTAATTGGCATGCCGATCGGTAGGCGTCGTCAGGGACTGGTCCACGAGGGAATACCGCCCCTCAAATCCTTCCGATGCATGACCGGCCCAGCCGAACAGGCCCAGAAGGATGCTGCCGGCGAGCGAGAAGGCCAGAATCTGCTTTCTGCCCACTCGCGCCTTGTCTCTGAACGGACGCTCCACATAGCGCCAGCTCAGATAGGCCATCACGCCGGCAAGGCTGGCCAACAGCAGGAGTTCGTACAGCTCGATCTCCGGCTTCGCGTATCGTGCCAGCGCGAACATGGGCTGGTGCCACAGATACAGGCTGTAGCTGATCAGACCTATTCCGACCGGCAGTTTCCAGCCCAGGATCCGCCCAACGGACGTCTCAGGAGTTGCGCACAGGATGATCAGTCCCGTGCCGATCGTCGGCAGGAGGGCGTAAACGCCCGGAAAGGGGGTTTTTTCATCGAAGCTGAAGACCGCCCAGGCGATCATGCCCAGACCAATCAGGCTTGCAGCCTCGTTGATATATCTCGTGACTGTGGTCGAGGGGCCCCAGGCGATCTCGCGGTTGAAACCATGCAGCGCGATTAAAGCGCCGATCAGCATTTCCCAGCCGCGCGTCGGGAGCAGATAGAATGCCTTGACGGGATTGCTCATTGAGCCGGTCTGCGCGGCCACAAAACTCGCGAGACAAAGCGAAGCAAGGAAGATTCCGACCCACCGTTTGCCGTTGCGAAGAAGAGCAAGCAGGATCAGCGGAAAAACAAGGTAGTATTGTTCCTCGACTGCCAGGCTCCAGGTATGCAGCAGCGGCTTCAGCTCCGCGGCCGTGTCGAAATATCCACTCTCTCTCCAGAACAGGATGTTGGACGAGAAGAAGGAGACGAAAGCGACGCTTTGCGCGAAATCCTTCATCGGGTCCGGAAGCAGCAACATCCAGGCGACAGGAATTGTCGCGACGATAACGAGAAACAGCGCGGGTAGGATTCGTCTGGCCCGCCGCTCGTAGAACCGCAAGAAGCTGAAACGACCGACGGCCTTTTCGCCGAGGATCAGCGATGTAATGAGATAGCCGCTGATGACGAAGAAGACATCAACCCCGACGAAACCGCCGGCGAAACTCTCGACTCCTGCGTGAAACAAGACAACGGACAAAACAGCGACGGATCGTAAGCCGTCGATCTCACGCCTGTACTGCACCGGTGGTCATCCTGGAAATCCTGCCTCTCAGCGCATTGGGAACAGGGGAATCACTGCCAAGCGTGTCATGGCAGCACTACCGGTTACCCGGAACAAGCAAGCCTATCGTATGATATACTATATGGGGAGGCGTCTCGGGCCGAGGCAGGTTTTCCGATGGACCTCTCGCTCCTTCCGATTGAGATTGCTGCATAGATTCCTGTACGTTATGGCTTCTTGCGGCATACCCATCCCGTGCGTGATACGGCCGACAGGAAAGTTGCATGGCCTACGTTCAGTTCTACAGCAGCCTTCCGTCCGGCTTCCGGCTCAAGGACCTTTTCGTCGCGACGGCGACAGAGATCTCGATAACGGAGGGTCTCGATCCGAACATCGCCACCTTCAGCATTCGTGCGGGCTGGAGCAAGATCCCGGTCACCTATTACGGGGCCAGCCTTTCGCTGACGCAGGGCTCCGTGTCGGCGATCATGTTCGGCAGCGACGACAAGCCCTGGGTCGTTTTCGGGAGCGCGAGCGACCGCGTTCCACATTTTACATACAGCAACGGACTGGCGGCGTTCCAGCGCAGCGGCGCGGCCGCGGCGGCCACCGTCCTGGCAGGCGCCGATTACCTGCGCGGCTCGTCCAAGGGCGAGTACCTGGACGGCTATGCCGGAGACGACACGCTCAATGGCGGCGGTGGCATCGACACGATGGTAGGCGGCACGGGCAATGACACGTACTATGTGGACAACAAGAGCGACCGGGTGATCGAATATTACCGGGCCGGGACCGACACGGTCGTGGCCAGCACCACCTACACGCTCGCCGCCGAATCCTACATCGAGGTGCTCAAGGCAGCGGCAGGCATCAAACCCGTCGCGCTCACTGGAAACAAATACGCCAATCACATCATCGGGAACGACGGCGCCAATACCCTCGCGGGCGGTGGCGGATCGGATACGCTGGAGGGCGGCCGTGGGAACGATACCTATGTGGTCGACACCGCACGCATCGTGATCATCGAGGAGAGGGGAGGCGGCACCGACACCGTCCTGATCAGCGTGAACTGCGTCCTCCCCGACGACAGCTATATCGAGAATCTGAAGGCGACGGGCGGCAGGGCGCTCGAACTCACCGGCAACAGCGTCAACAACACCATCACGGGTAACGACGCCGCCAATATCCTGGATGGGCTGGAAGGCAACGATACCCTCTATGGCGGCAAGGGAAGCGATACTCTTTACGGCGGCGCCGGGAATGACGCTCTTTATGGCGGCGATGGTGTGGATCGCCTTTACGGACAGGCAGGCAACGACAAGCTCTACGCGGGCGCAGGCGACGGATTTCTCTACGGCGGCTCTGGGATCGACGCGCTGTACGGCTCGTGGGGCAACGACCTTCTCAAAGGCGATGCCGGTGACGACAAGCTCTACGGCGATACCGGCAACGATACTCTCCACGGCGGTGCGGGCAACGACACACTGGCCAGCGGTGAGGGATATGACGCTTTCGTTTTCGACGCGCCCCTGGGCCGGGACAACGTCGATACCCTCACCGATTTCAATCCCTGGGCGGATCAGATCCGCCTGGGCCGTTCCGCGTTCAGCGGGATCGGTGGCAAGGGGGCCCTCGGTCAGGATAAGTTCTGGACCGGAACCAAGGCCCATGCCGAAAGCGACAGGATCATCTACAACAAGAGCACCGGAGCGTTGTATTACGATCCGGATGGAACCGGATCGCAGCAGCAGCTCAAGTTCGCCATCATCGGCAAGGTCGACCTGAGCGCGGCCGCGTTCCTCGTCATCTGACGCCTCGCGCCGGCTCTGCCGCCGCTGTTCATGCGTTAGGAAAGATCCGAGCGCCCAAGGCCGAAGGAGAAGAAGCATGGAGATCAAGCGAAGCGGTTCGCAGCCATCCGGGCGAGGGCCTGCGGAATGGTTCACCGGCACCGTGCGGATCGACCCGCTCTTTCCCGCAAACGCTCCAGCACGGGCTGCGGGCAACGCGGTTACGTTCGAGCCCGGCGCCCGGACCGCCTGGCACACGCATCCGCTCGGCCAGGTGCTGATCGTCACGGCCGGCAGCGGCCGGGTTCAGCGCGAGGGCGGCCCGATCGAGGAAATCCACCCGGGCGACGTGGTCTGGTTCGAGCCGGGCGAGAAGCATTGGCACGGCGCGGCGCCGACCACGGCCATGACCCACATCGCCATTCAGGAGGCCCTCGACGGCAAGGCGGTCGACTGGTTGGAGCACGTCACCGACGCGCAATACGGAGCCTGACGGGCTTCTGGCCTCCTGTGATTGCAGTTGCTCTTCGTCATGGCCGGATCAAGTCCGGCCATCCACGTCTTTGAGGCGCCGCGGTTCCGAAGGAGTGGATCCCCGCCTCACGGCCGGGCATGACGAGAGAAACATGACCTCCAGCCTCGCTGCTCGGCTCGGATGCGACCCGAAGCGGCTCTGCTGCGTTAACGGACATGAGGTCGCAATGCCTGCCGCTTTGCCGGGTCCGCTCGCAGCGGATCTCCGGTGACAGCCCGCCTGAGGAGGAGCAGGACCGCGACCGGTCAAGGTCCGGGGTCGAACGCCATGACGACCATTCCCGCCACAGCCGAACGCGCGGCGCTTCCCGCCCGCAGCCGCAAGCCTTGGTACAAGGTGCTCTACATCCAGGTTCTGATTGCCATTTTCCTCGGTATCCTCCTGGGCTGGCTCGCGCCGGACATCGCCAAGAATGACTGGGTGAAGGCGCTCGGCGACGGCTTCATCAAGCTCATCAAGATGATCATCACCCCCATCATCTTCTGCACCGTGGTGTCGGGCATCGCCCATATCCAGGATGCCAGGAAGGTGGGGCGCGTCGGGATCAAGGCCCTGGTCTATTTCGAGGTCATCTCCACCTTCGCGCTCATCATCGGCCTGCTCGTCGGCAATCTCGTGAAACCGGGCGCAGGCTTTTCCGGGACGCCGGACCCGAACGCCGTCGCGACCTACACCAAGCAGGCCGCCGAGCAGAAGCCCGTGGATTTCCTCCTGCACATCATCCCCGACAGCGTGGTTGGCGCCTTCGCGCAGGGCGAGATCCTGCAGGTGCTGCTATTCGCCATTCTCTTCGGGTTCGCACTGCTTGCCCTGGGCGACCGGGCCGACAAGCTGCGCGGCTTCATCGACGACGCGGCGCATGCCATGTTCGGCGTGATCGCCATCGTCATGAAGGCGGCCCCGATCGGCGCGTTCGGCGCCATGGCCTATACGATCGGCCGCTACGGGCCCTCCGCGCTGGGGAACCTGTTCGGGCTGATCGTCACCTTCTACGCCACGGCGGCCCTGTTCGTCTTCGTCGTGCTGGGCATCGTCGCGCGGGTCGTCGGGTTCTCCATCTTCAAGTTCGTCGGATACATCAAGGACGAGCTCCTGATCGTGCTCGGCACCAGTTCGTCCGAGAGCGCGCTGCCGCAGCTCATGGAGAAGCTGGAGCGGCTCGGCTGCTCGAAATCCGTCGTCGGCCTCGTCGTGCCCACGGGGTACTCCTTCAACCTCGACGGCACGAATATCTACATGACGCTCGCGACCTTGTTCATCGCACAGGCGCTCAATATCGATCTCACCCTCGGCCAGCAGCTCACCATCCTGCTGGTGGCTCTGCTGACCTCCAAGGGGGCGAGCGGCGTCACGGGCGCGGGTTTCATCACACTCGCTGCCACGCTCGCCGTGGTGAATCCGGCGCTCGTGCCGGGCATGGCGGTTCTGCTGGGCATCGACAAGTTCATGAGCGAGGTGAGGGCGCTCACCAACATCACCGGCAACGGCGTCGCCGCCGTGGTCGTGTCCTGGTGGGAGGGCGAGCTCGACCGCGAGAAGCTCAGGGCCGGTCTCGACCGCCAGATCGATCCGTCCGACATCGAGACGGCGGTGGCGACGGATTAGGCAGACAGGGACAGAAGGCTCGCCATGCCCTGCACTAATGGCCGGGCTTGCCCCGCCTATGCTGATTTTCCGGGGGAGCCTTGGAATCTGAGCATTTGCGAAGATGCGCCAAAAGTCTTAAATCAAGCCCATAATCCGAAGGGGCAGGGTCCCTTCGCCCCAAGGTTCAAAGCTAGGTTCAGCCCCAATGGCCGTCGTTCTCGACCTTCTGAACAAGGACAACCGTCCCCGTCACCCGGAAAAGGCGCACCGGCCGGACCAGCCCGTTCAGCAGCGCAAGCCCGAATGGATCCGCGTGAAGGCTCCGGGTTCGCCCAAATGGGCCGAGACCAACCGCATCGTGCGCGAGAACAAGCTCGTGACGGTCTGCGAGGAGGCGGGCTGCCCCAATATCGGCGAGTGCTGGGAGAAGAAGCACGCCACCTTCATGATCATGGGCGATACCTGCACCCGAGCCTGCGCCTTCTGCAACGTGAAGACCGGCCTGCCGCAAGCGCTCGACCCGCATGAGCCCGAGAACGTGGCCAAGGCGGTCGAGAAGCTGGGCCTTGAGCACGTGGTCATCACGTCCGTGGACCGCGACGACCTCGCCGACGGCGGCGCGCAGCATTTCGCGGACGTGATTCATGCCATCCGCGCCCGCAGCCCCAAGACGACCATCGAGATCCTGACGCCCGATTTCCTCCGGAAGCCCGGCGCGCTCGAAGTGGTCGTCGCGGCCAAGCCGGACGTGTTCAACCACAATCTGGAAACCGTGCCGTCCAAGTACCTGAAGGTCCGCCCCGGCGCGCGCTATTTCCACTCCATCCGCCTGCTCCAGCAGGTGAAGGAGCTCGATCCCACCATCTTCACCAAGTCCGGCATCATGGTCGGCCTCGGGGAGGAGCGGAACGAGGTCCTGCAGCTCATGGACGACCTGCGCTCGGCGGATGTGGATTTCATGACCATCGGCCAGTACCTCCAGCCGACGAAGAAGCACCACCCGGTCATCCGCTTCGTCACCCCGGACGAATTCAGGGCCTATGAAACCACTGCCTATGCGAAGGGTTTCCTCCTCGTCTCCTCGACCCCGCTGACGCGCTCGTCGCATCATGCGGGCGAGGATTTCGCCAAGCTCAAGGCGGCCCGTCTCGCCAAGCTCGGCTGAGGCACCGGGCCCGCAGGTGGTCTCCACCTCCGGGATCTGATCCGGCGCTTCATAATGGAAACGGATGGGGGCATGCATCGCATTCTCGTCATCGGCAGCCCGGGTGCGGGCAAGAGCACCCTGGCCCGGCGCCTTAGTGAGCGGCTCGACCTGCCGCTGATCCATCTCGACCGGGAATATTTCGGACCCGGTTGGACGATGCCGCCGCGCCCCGAGTGGCGCGAGCGGGTGAGCGCGCTCGCCGCCCGGCCCGCCTGGGTCATGGACGGGAACTACGCCTCGACCTTCGACATCCGTGTGCCGCGCGCGACCGCCGTCGTCTGGCTCGATCTGCCGCGGTGGCGCTGCGCGCTCTCCGTGCTGTGGCGCGTGGCGAGGAGCTACGGCCGTGCCCGGCCCGACCTCGGCCCGGATTGCCCCGAGAAATTCGATCTGTCCTTCATGCGCTGGATTTGGTCCTATCCCACGACAATGCGCCCCAAGACCGCCCGGATGCTCGATCGCCTGCGGCCTGACCAGCAGGCTTTCGTTCTGCGCTCGCGATCCGATATTCCCGCCCTTGAGGCCCGTTTCACTCTCGCCAAGGAGGCCGCCTGAGCCATGCCGACCTTCCGCATGACTCGAATCGTCAAGCACAAGCCGGCCCAGATGTTCGCCCTCGTCGCGGACGTGGAGCGGTATCCGGAGTTCCTGCCGCTGTGCGAGGATTTGCGCATCATCCGCCGCGTGCAGAGCGGCGAGGGCGTCGAGACGCTCGTCGCCACCATGAGCGTGGGCTACAAGGCGATCCAGGAGAGCTTCACCACTCGCGTGACCCTGGACGAACCGCGGCTGCGCATCGGGGTCGAGTACATCGACGGCCCGTTCAAGTATCTTGAGAACCGGTGGACCTTCCGCGACGCGCCGGGTGGCTGCGAGGTGGAATTCTATATCAATTACGAGTTCAAGAGCTTCGCTCTCGGGCTGCTCATGGGCAGCGTGTTCGACAAGGCCTTCCGCAAGTTCACGGACGCCTTCGAGCAGCGGGCGGACACGGTTTTCGCCGGCTGACCGGCTTAAAGCGTGAGGGCGCGCTCCAGGAGACCGAGCGCATCCTCGACCGCGCTCCGGCGCACCGCCTCGCGCCCCAGGTCGCCGTAGCGCCGCTCCAGATGAACGGTGGCGAACGTCTTTCCGGCCAAGCCGAAATGCACCAGGCCCACGGGCTTCGTCGCGGTCCCGCCGCCCGGCCCGGCAATCCCGGTGATGCCGACCGCGACGTCGGCGCGGGAATGAGCCAGGGCTCCCTCGGCCATGGAGCGGGCCACGGGCTCGCTGACCGCGCCATGGGCCGCAATGAGATCAGCCGGAACGCCGATGAGTTCGGTCTTCGCCTCGTTCGAGTAGGTCACGAAGCCGCGTTCCACCACCGCCGAGGAGCCCGCGATCTCGGTCAGCAGGGCCGCCACGAGACCGCCCGTGCAGGATTCCGCCGTCGCGACTTTCAGGCCTCTCTCTTCGTAGGCCTTGAGAAGGGCCGCCGCCCGCTGCTTCAGCTCAGGGGTCATGACGAGACCTCCGGAAGGCGGATGGTGGCTGCGGCCTGAGCCGCGATCCCTTCGCCCCGACCGGTGAAGCCGAGCTTCTCCGTCGTGGTGGCTTTCAGGGAGACCTGGTCGAGCCGCAGGCCCACGATCTCGGCGATCCGCTGGCGCATCGCCTCGCGATAGGGGCCAAGACGCGGCTTCTCGCAGAGAAGCGTCGCATCCAGATGGTCGATCAGGCCCCCGCGACCCCGCACCAAGGCCGCCGCATGGGCCAGGAACTGATCGGAGGCCGCCCCACGCCATTGCGGGTCGCTCGGCGGGAAATGGGTGCCGATATCGCCCTCCGCGATGGCTCCGAGAAGAGCGTCGGTGAGGGCATGGAGCACGACGTCCCCATCCGAATGGGCAATCACGCCCCTGTCGTGGGGAACCTTGATCCCGCCGAGCCAGACATGATCGCCGTCACTGAAGGCATGGACGTCGAAGCCGGTGCCAAGCCGGGTGACATAACTCATCGCAAATCCTCGCAAGCGCCTCTCGGCCTCAGGAAAGTCGGAGGCATGGGTCAGTTTGGTGTTGAGGGGATCCCCCTCGAACACATGAACCGTGAGGCCGGCCCACTCGGCCAGAGCCCCGTCGTCGGTGAAAGATCCGATCCCGGCCGCGGCAGCCCTCCGGTGGGCGGCGAGCAGCGGCCCGAAAGCGAAGGCCTGGGGCGTCTGCACGGCTCTGAGCGCGGCGCGATCCGGGGTCGAAACGACTTCGTTCGACGGGCCGACCACCTTGACCGTATCCGTGACGGCGATGCCCGGCACGGCCGCATCCCACCGTTCCGCCGCCTCCAGGGCGCGCCCGATAAGAGCCTCGCTCGCAAAGGGGCGGGCGGCATCATGAATGAGGACCGTCAAAGGACCCGATGGAGCGAGAGCTTCGAGCCCTTTTCGGACGGAATCTTGACGTGTTTCTCCGCCATAGGCCACCGGCGACAGGCGGCCGGCGCTCTCGTCGGCAAGGGCCGCGACGGCCTCGCGGTAGGGGTCGATGTCATCCGGGTGAATGACGACGAGCGTCATGTCGATCTTCGGATGGCGCAGGAACGCATCCAGTGTCAGGGCCAGCACAGGCTTTCCGGCCAGAGGCCGGTACTGCTTCGGAACTCCCTCGCCGGCTCGCGATCCGCGTCCTGCAGCGACGATAAGGGCGGCGACTGGCATCGATGTGGGTTCTCCACGGCATGCGCTCCGCGAGAATGGGAGCATCGAATGGGTCACAAAAGTGGAAGCCACTTTCCGGTCCGATGCTCTAAGCGTGAGTTGGGAAGAAGGCAAATCTCTCCCTCAGGGGCTTGCGCTCCACACGGTATTGGCTAGTAAATAGGCACAATGGAAGCTGATCAAAAAATAGGCGAAGACTTGCGGGTGGGATCGATCGCGATCGACGTTCCCGCGATCCTTGCGCCTTTGTCCGGCGTGACGGATGTGGTGTTCCGGCGCATCGCAAAGCGCCTGGGGGCAGGGCTTGTCGTGTCCGAGATGGTCGCGTCGGACGAGCTCGTCCGGGGCTCGGAAGAGGCGCAGCTCCGGGCCGAGGGCGCCGGGATCGAGCCCCACGTGGTCCAATTGGCCGGATGCGATCCCCGCTGGATGGCGGAAGGCGCACAGGTGGCCGAGGCGGCGGGGGCTCGGATCATCGATATCAACATGGGTTGCCCGGCGAAGCGCGTGATCGGCGGCTATGCGGGTTCCGCCCTGATGCGCGACCTGGACCATGCCTGCCGCTTGATCGAGGCGACGGTCCGGGCCGTATCCGTCCCGGTGACGGTGAAGATGCGGCTCGGCTGGGACCACGACACCCTGAACGCCGCGGAACTCGCCCGGCGAGCGGAGGCTCTCGGGGTGAAGGCCGTGACGGTCCATGGCCGGACGCGGCAGCAGTTCTACAAGGGGCAGGCCGATTGGGCCGCCATCGCGCCCGTCCTGGAGTCCGTGAGCCTTCCCGTGATCGCCAACGGGGATATCGGCACGCTGGACGATGCCCGCACGTGTCTCGCCGTCTCACGGGCCCATGCGGTCATGATCGGGCGCTCGGCCGTCGGGCGTCCATGGATCGTCGGGCGGATCGGAGCCGCTTTGCGGGGCAGGGCGTGGACGGAGCCGAGTCCGGACGAGAAGACCGGCCTCGCCCTGGAGCATTACGACGGGTTGCTGTCCCTTTACGGAGCCAAAGTGGGCATCCGTCACGCGCGCAAACATCTCGCGGCCTATGCCGAAGCGGCGATGGAGGCCGGTTTCCACGTTCCGCAGAATGTCCGGACCGGCCTCGTCACGTCGGACGATCCGGCCGTGGTGATGTCGCTGTTGCGCTCCCTCTACGCTCGCGAAGATCGGGAGGCGGCATGACGGCGGCGATGAACGACCTCATCATGAACGCGCTGCCGTTGCCGGTGCTGACCGTCGGCCAGGAACACGGCATCGTCCACGCGAATGCGGCGGCCGAGGCATTCTTCGAGGTGAGCCTGCGCATGTTGCAGCGGCAGAAGCTCACCGATTTCCTGCCGTTCGGCTCTCCGGTTCTGAGTCTCGTAGAGGATGTCCGGCAGCGGGGTTCGAGCGTCAGCGAGCATCGCGTTGACATCGGCAGCCCGCGCCTCGGGCCGGAGCGGATCGTGGATGTGTTCGCAACGCCGCTGGGCGACGACAGCAACCATGTGGTCGTGATGCTCCAGGAGCGCACGATCGCCGACAAGATGAACCGGCAGCTCACCCATCGCGGGGCCGCCAGATCGATCACGGCGCTCGGCGCTCTGCTCGCGCATGAGATCAAGAACCCGCTTTCGGGGATTCGCGGGGCGGCGCAGCTTCTCGAGCAATCGGCGGACGAAAACGACCGGCTCCTCACGCGTCTGATCTGCGACGAGACGGACAGGATCGTGAAGCTCGTCGAACGCATGGAGCTCTTCGGCGAGGAACGGCCGGTCGAACGCGGCCCCGTGAACATTCACGGCGTCCTCGACCATGTGAAGCGCCTCGCCCAATCCGGCTTCGCGCGTCACATCCGCTTCGTCGAGAATTACGATCCCTCCCTGCCGCCGGTGTTGGGCAACAGGGATCAACTCGTCCAGGTCATCCTGAACCTCGTGAAGAATGCCGCGGAAGCAGTGGGAATCGACGCGATGGACGGGGAAATCATCCTGTCGACCGCCTTTCGGACCGGCGTCAGGCTGCAGGTGCCGGGATCGCAGGAACGCGTCAGCCTGCCGATCGAGCTGAGCGTCAGCGACAACGGCCCGGGAATTCCTCCTGAGCTGATGGGCGATCTCTTCGATCCCTTCGTCACCACCAAGGTGCAGGGCAGCGGCCTCGGGCTTGCGCTCGTGGCGAAGATCGTCGGTGATCATGGCGGCATCATCGAGTGCGAGCCCGCGCCCCGGCGCACGACCTTCCGAATTCTCCTTCCCATGCACCGCGCGACCTCTGGCGGCGATATCGATATGTGAGGCTCGAGACATGCCAAGCGGACAAATTCTTCTTGCCGACGACGATGCCGCGATCAGGACCGTGCTGAACCAGGCCCTGTCCAGGGCCGGATACGAGGTCCGCTCCACCAGCAATGCCGCAACGCTCTGGCGCTGGGTGGCTCAGGGGGAAGGCGACATCATCATCACGGACGTGATGATGCCGGATGAGAACGCCTTCGACCTGCTTCCGCGGATCAAGAAGCTGCGGCCGGACCTTCCCATCATCGTCATGAGCGCGCAGAACACCTTCATGACGGCGATCAAGGCTTCCGAGCGCGGCGCGTACGAGTATCTGCCGAAGCCGTTCGATCTCAAGGAACTGGTCGCGGTGGTGGGGCGTGCCCTGTCGCGCCCCCGGACCCCTGTCCCGCACGCCAATCCCGTCGAGAACGAGGATATTCCCCTGGTCGGGCGCTCCCACGCCATGCAGGAGATCTACCGCGCACTGGCCCGCCTGATGCCAACCGACCTGACCGTGATGATCACGGGCGAGTCCGGAACCGGCAAGGAACTCGTCGCGAAGGCCCTGCACGATTACGGCAAGCGCCGTCAGGGTCCGTTCGTCGCCGTGAACATGGCGGCGATTCCGCGCGAGCTCATCGAATCCGAGCTCTTCGGCCACGAGAAGGGGGCCTTCACGGGGGCCACCGCGCGCAACACCGGTCGCTTCGAGCAGGCGGAGGGTGGAACCCTTTTCCTGGACGAGATCGGGGACATGCCCATGGAGGCGCAGACGCGGCTCCTGCGCGTCCTCCAGCAAGGGGAATACACCACGGTCGGCGGGCGGGTGCCGATCAAGACGAATGTCCGCATCGTCGCGGCGACGAACAAGGACCTGCGGGTGCTCATCCAGCAGGGATTATTCCGGGAGGATCTTTATTTCCGCCTCAACGTCGTCCCCTTGCGCCTGCCGCCCCTGCGCGAGAGGGTGGAGGATATCCCGGACCTGGCCCGGCACTTCTTCTCGCTCGTGGAGAAGGAGGGGCTCTCACGCAAGCAGCTCGACGCGGAGGCGATGGATCGCCTCAAGCGCTACCGGTGGCCCGGAAACGTCCGCGAGCTGGAAAACCTCGTGCGTCGCCTGGCCGCGCTCTATCCGCAGGACACGATCACCGGCGCGATCGTCGACGCGGAGCTCGATTCCCAGCCTCTGCCGATGCCGCAGCCGGCCGGCAGGCCTGCCGCGCAGGCGCAATCGGGGACGGAGGGGCTCTCGGAGGCGGTGGAGCGTCACCTGGCGGAGTATTTCTCCGGTTTCCGCGATAGCCTGCCGCCCCCGGGCCTCTATCACCGCATCCTGCGGGAAATCGAAGGGCCCCTCATCGGCGCTGCCCTTGCGGCAACCCGGGGGAACCAGATCCGCGCCGCCGAACTCCTGGGCGTGAACCGCAACACCTTGCGCAAGAAGGTGCGCGATCTGGAACTGATGGTGGTGCGGAGCAATCGCTCTTGAGCGGGTCTCTGTAATAATTTGACCACAGTGTTGTGTTGGTGCATCACCCTTCAACGGGTGCCGCATCGAAGGTGCCCGGTTTCGCGGGGCATCACGTCTTGACCGATCAGAGCATTCAAGAACCGCGCCATGTGGCGGAACCGGCCCAGGGCAGCCTTGGCTGGCTGGGCTACGGTGCCGTGCTCGCGGCCCTGGGATCTGCCCTGACGACGTTCCTGGTACTGTCCGGCGCAACCCCGATCCTGCCGACGAACAACGTGGTCGTCGGGATGTTCCTCATCAACGGGCTGCTCATCGCGCTGCTGCTGGGCGTCGTCGCCTGGCAAGCCAAGAGGCTCGTGCGCGATCACCGGGCAGGGGCCGCGGCGGCGGGCCTGCACGTCAGGATCGTCGGTTTGTTCAGCCTGGTGGCCGTTCTGCCAGCGATCCTCGTGGCCGGCGTCGCAACGGTCACCCTGGAGCGCGGTCTCGATCCCTGGTTCACGGGCAAGATCCGGGAGCTCATGTACAACACGGTCGAAATCGCGCGGGCGTACCGGGAAACGCAGTGCCGGATGCTGGCTCGCGAGACCAACCTGATGGCGGTCGATCTCAATCGCGCGAAGGTCATGTACGACGCAGACCGGAGGCTCTTTCGCGAATACATGACCTATCGCTCGGTGGCGCTCGGCTTCCCGTTGGCCATGATCCTGGAGCCGGACGGCACCGTCGTGGAAAAGATCGAGTCGAAAAAGCTCGAAGGCATTCCCGAGCCGAAGGCGGCGGATCTGAGAGACGCCAGCGGCCAGGAGCCGTGGTGCCTGTTCCCGCGCACCGGGAACATCGTCGTGTCGGTTCTCAGGCTCGAGGCGCATGGCGGGCGCATTCTCTACATCGCCCGCGAGGTCGACCAGAGAGCCATCGAATTCCCGCCGATCGCCGAGGCCGGCGTGGCGTATTACGAGGCCTTCGACCAGAAGAAGGCGGGCATTCAGTTCGCCTTCGCCTCCATGTTCACCCTCATTGCCCTGACAGTGCTTCTCTCGGCGATCTGGTTCGGGCTGAATTTCGCCAACCGGCTCGTTGCGCCGATCCGTCGCCTGATCCATGCGACGGACCAGGTGGCGACCGGAAACTTCTACGTGCAGGTTCCGGTCAAGCGCAGCGAAGGCGACCTGGGACACCTGGGCGAGACCTTCAACAAGATGACTTCCGAGCTGCGTCGGCAGCACGACGGCCTCACGGCGGCGAGCGAGCTCATCGACAGCCGGCGGCGTTTTACGGAAGCGGTTTTGGCGGGCGTATCCGCCGGGGTGATCGGCATCAACTCGCGCGGGGCGATCACGATCGTCAATCCTTCCACCGAGGCTCTGCTGCAGACACCGCGCGAGAGCCTGATCGGCCGTCAGATTACGGACGTCCTGCCGGAGGTCGCTCAGCTCGTCCTGGAAATGAGCCAAGGACGCCAGCGCCTGATGCAGGACCAGATCCAGATTTCGCGCAAAGGAAAAGAACGGACCATCAACGTGCGCGTCACGAGCGAGCAGGCCCGGAACGACAAGCGCGAGCTCGTCATCACGCTCGACGACATCACGGATCTCGTTGTGGCGCAGCGCACCTCCGCCTGGGCGGACGTGGCGCGGCGCATCGCGCACGAAATCAAGAATCCGCTGACGCCAATCCAGCTCTCGGCCGAGCGGATCCGCCGGAAATACGGCAAGGTCATCACCACCGACCGGGAGGTCTTCGACCAGTGCACGGACACCATCGTGCGGCAGGTCGACGACATCAAGCGCATGGTGGACGAGTTCTCGTCCTTCGCCCGCATGCCGAAACCGAAGATCGGGCGGGAGGATCTCGCCGAAACGATCCGACAGGTGGTGTTCATGATGCGGATCGCGCATCCCGAGATCGCCTTCGTCGACCAGATTCCCGAGGGACAGGTGATCGCACCCTTCGACCGGCGGCTGATCTCTCAGGCGGTCACGAACATCGTCAAGAACGCCACCGAAGCGATCGAAGCCGTTCCCGAAGAGGAGCGCGGCGAGCCGCAGATCGCGGTGACGCTGGACGATACTCACCCTGATTTTCTGATTCTGGCCGTGACCGACACCGGCAAAGGATTTCCGGTGGAGGGCCGACAGCGATTGCTTGAGCCCTATATGACGACCCGCGAAGGCGGCACCGGATTGGGCCTGCCGATCGTGGCGAAGATTCTGGAAGATCATGGGGGTGGCATGGACCTTGTCGACAATCCCGCGGGGCGGGGTGGACAGGTTCGCATGTGGATCCCGAAGTCGAAGCAAG
Source organism: Microvirga sp. HS2 (assembly GCF_055792805.1). Taxonomy (NCBI): domain Bacteria; kingdom Pseudomonadati; phylum Pseudomonadota; class Alphaproteobacteria; order Hyphomicrobiales; family Methylobacteriaceae; genus Microvirga; species Microvirga sp. HS2. The sequence continues at coordinate 7,678 of NZ_JBVVAJ010000032.1, read as the reverse complement.
TTGCCGATGAAGAGGTGGCTGCCGCCTCCGAGCGCAACGAAACTCGCAGAGCAAGTCTATGAGCGCTGATATCCTCGTCGTCGACGACGAAATCGACATTCGCGAATTGGTGGCCGGCATTCTCGAGGACGAGGGCCACCGGACACGCACGGCCGGAACGTCGGACGAGGCGCTCGCCGCCATCGAGGCGCGCCGCCCGCACCTCGTGTTCCTCGACATCTGGCTGCAGGGAAGCCGCCTCGACGGCCTGCAGGTTCTGGACATCGTCAAGGCGCAGCATCCGGATCTGCCCGTGGTGATGATTTCCGGACACGGCAACATCGAAACTGCGGTTTCGGCTATCAAGGCCGGAGCCTACGATTTCATCGAAAAGCCCTTCAAGGCGGATCGTCTCGTACTCGTCGCAGAGCGGGCTCTCGAAGCATCCCGCCTGAAGCGTGAGGTGCGGGACCTGCGCTCCCGCTCCATCCAGGCCAACCGCATCGCGGGTAGATCCATCGTCATCAACCAGCTGCGGCAGGCTGTCGAGCGGGCTGCCCCCACTAACGCGCGCATCCTGATCACGGGAGCGCCGGGATCGGGCAAGGAGCTGACGGCGCGGACGATTCACGGCATGTCCACGCGCGCCAACGGCCCGTTCGTGGTCCTGACGGCGGCGAACATCACGCCTGAGACCATGGAGACCGAACTTTTCGGCAACGAGGGTGCGGAAGGCGGCGGCCGCCGGGTCGGCGCCCTCGAGGAGGCTCACGGCGGCACGCTCTATATCGACGAGATCGCCGACATGCCGCGGGAAACGCAAAATCGGATCCTGCGCGTGCTCGTGGACCAGAATTTCCAGCGCGTGGGCGGCACGACGCGCGTGCATGTGGATGTCCGCATCATCTCCTCATCGAGCCGCGATCTGCCTGCGGAGATCGCCGCCGGGAGTTTCCGTGAGGACCTGTTCCACAGGCTGGGCGTGATCCCGATCCGCGTACCGTCCCTGGCCGAGCGGCGCGAGGACGTGCCGGAGCTGATCGAGTTCTTCATGGATCAGATCTCCACCACCACGGGCCTGCCCAGGCGCCGGATCGCGGAGGACGCCATGGCTGTCCTTCAATCCCACGACTGGCCCGGCAACGTCCGCCAACTGCGCAACAACGTCGAACGCTTGATGATCCTGAGCTCCGGCGATCCGGACGCCGAGGTGACGGCGGACATGCTGCCGTCCGAGATCGGAACGCTTGTGCCGACCACGCCGGGCGGGGCAGGGGGCGAGAAGCTCATGAGCCTTCCCTTGCGCGAGGCGCGCGAAATCTTCGAGCGGGAATACCTGCTGGCGCAGATCGCCCGCTTCAGCGGAAACATTTCTCGCACGGCGGAATTCATTGGCATGGAGCGTTCCGCTCTTCACCGGAAGCTGAAATCGTTGGGAATCGGCAGCTAGAGCGATCCTTAGTGCTTCGGTAAGGAGCGGCGCTGCAGGAGCCAATCGGTCTCCTGCCGCTCTCATCCACGGGAAAATATGCTCCGGAGGGGGTAGATTAATAAAGACCCTCTTGCCGAACGGTCAACTTCGCCCTGTAATAGTCAGGCCGGTCAACGACCGCACGATAGCGGACAACCATATACAGGCGGCCCAATAGCCAAGACCGGCGGCGATGGGTTGGCGAGGCAACTTCAATGGCGGGCGATCGCGCGCAGAATCTGCAGGACACGTTTCTCAACTACGTCCGGAAGCAAAAGATTCCTCTGACGATATTCCTTGTGAACGGCGTGAAGCTTCAAGGAGTCGTCACATGGTTCGACAATTTCTGCGTTCTTCTGCGCAGGGACGGCCACTCCCAACTGGTTTACAAACACGCCATTTCCACCATCATGCCTGGACAGCCTGTCCAATTGTTCGATCAGGTCGACGAGGCTGGCGAAAAGGCTTGAGGTGACTGAACCGCGCACTCCGGGGGAACACCGTCTGGCAGAGCTGGCCGAGCCTGAAAAGGAGGTGGCGGCCGGCACCCGAACGCTCGTCGTCGGGCCGTATCTGACAAGAAGGCGTCGCTCGCTTTCGGCCGATGGAGATGCCGAGGAGACCAACCCTCGGCCCCCTGAAGCGCGCTTGGACGAGGCGTCGGGCCTTGCTTTGGCCATCGACCTTCCCGTCGTCCAGTCGCTGATCGCACCGCTCTCTTCTCCCCGGCCCGCGACCTATATCGGAAGCGGCAAGGTGGACGAGCTGGCGGCCCTGATCCGGGCCGAGGACATCGGCCTCGTGGTCATGGATTGCGCCCTCAGCCCCGTGCAGCAGCGAAATCTGGAAAAGGCCTGGGGTGCGAAGGTCATCGACAGAACGGGCCTGATCCTCGAGATCTTCGGCCGCCGGGCCCGTACGAAAGAGGGAACCCTTCAGGTCGAGCTGGCGCATCTGTCCTATCAGAAGGGCCGGCTGGTCCGGTCCTGGACCCACCTGGAGCGGCAGCGCGGCGGCTTCGGCTTTCTCGGTGGGCCGGGCGAAACCCAGATCGAAGCGGACCGGCGGCTCATCCAGGAGCGGATGAACCGGATCGAGCGCGACCTCGAAGGCGTGGTCAAGACGCGCTCGCTGCACAGGACGAGCCGGAGGAGGGTGCCTTACCCCATCGTGGCCCTCGTGGGCTACACCAATGCCGGCAAATCGACCCTGTTCAATCGCATGACGCAGGCCGAGGTTCTGGCCGAGAACATGCTGTTCGCGACCCTCGATCCAACGACCCGCGCGATCGATCTTCCTCACGGCGAGAAGGCGATCCTGTCCGACACGGTCGGTTTCATCTCGGATCTGCCGACGATGCTCGTCGCAGCCTTCCGGGCAACCCTCGAAGACGTGGTCGAAGCCGACGTCCTCCTGCACGTGCGGGACGTCTCCCATGGGGAGACAGAGGCTCAGGCGGGCGACGTCGCCGTCGTCCTGCGGGAACTCGGGATCGATCCGGACGACACCCGGAGGATCATCGAAGTCTGGAACAAGGCGGATCTTCTTTCGGCTGAGGATCGCGAGCGCCTCGCAACGGCGTCCCATCGCACGGGGATCGAACGGCGGCCCATCCTGATTTCGGCGCTCACCGGAGAAGGCGTGCCCGAGCTTCTGGAGACGATCGAACAGCACCTCGCCATGGGTCGGCATACCTATGAGGTCGACGTGGCTCCCGAGGACGGGCAGGGGCTTGCCTGGCTCCATGAGAACACCGAGATCCTCAAGCGCGACACACGGGAGAACGGCCATACCCTCCTCCAGGTGCGTCTCGTTCCCGGCAAGGAGCCCCGGTTCCTGAACCGCTTTCCCAATGCCCGGGTGATCTAAGGCATCGGACGTGAGGACCATTTCACGTCCTATGTTTTAGAGCCGCCTCCCGATGGGTGGAAACGGCTCTTCCCCTGGCCTTGCCGAATTGTTGGGCCGGAGAACCAAATCCATTTCGCCGAAATGGATCTATTCGCCGCGCTCGGACCGCTTCGCCTGCACCCAGAGATCTTCCATCTCTTCGAGAGAGGCTTCGTTCAACTGGCGCCCCTGCCGTTTCAGTGCATCCTCCACGGCTCCGAAGCGGCGCTCGAACTTGGCATTCGTCCGCCTCAGGGCCGTTTCCGGATCGATACTGAAATGGCGGGCGAGATTGGTCACGGAGAACAGAAGATCGCCGATCTCATCCTCGATGCGGTCTCTCTTGCCGCTTGAGGAGGCTTCCTTAACCTCCTCCAGCTCCTCGTGAATCTTGTCGATCACTTGGCCCGCGTCGGGCCAGTCGAACCCGACCTTGGCCGCCTTCGCCGTCAACTTCTGGGCGCGGGTCAAGGCGGGCAGGGCCGTTGGAATGCCCCCTAGGAAGCCCGCGTCGTGGGGCTCGGGCCGGAGCCCCATCGCCTCCCGCGCGAGGCGTCGCTCGCTCTTTTCCTCGCGCTTGATCTCGTCCCAGAGCGCCTTGACCTGCTCCGGCGCCAGATCCTTCGCTTCGCCGAACACATGGGGATGGCGGCGGATCAGCTTGCGGGTGATGGCCTCGACCACGTCGGGAAAGGCGAAAGCGCCCTGCTCCTCCGCCATCCTCGCATGAAACACGACCTGAAGCAGCAGATCGCCCAGCTCGTCCCGGAGATCCGCCAGATCTCCCCGCTCAATGGCGTCCACGACCTCGTAGGCTTCCTCGAGCGTGTAGGGCGCGATGGAGGCGAAGTCCTGCTCGAGATCCCAGGGGCAGCCTGTCCTGGGCGTGCGCAGGGCCGCCATGATTTCCAGGAGCCGTGCGATGTCTGGAGAGGGCGTCATGTCCGGGAGGTCCTTGTTGTCGTTGCGCTTCATAGCCCGATTCCAGTAGGGAATCAGGACAAAAGATGATCAAAGGCCTTTCGAACTGGGAGACGGAAGCGATGAAGGCACGGGTCAAGCTGGTCGACGGAATGATGTTCGTCGGTGAATCGGGCAGCGGGCACGCGGTCGTGATGGACGGGGCGCCCGAATATGGAGGCCGCAATCTCGGCATCCGGCCTATGGAGATGCTGCTGATCGGGCTGGGCGGATGCACGGCCTTCGACGTGGTGCAGATTCTTCGCAAGGGGCGGGAGGATGTGACCGATTGCGAGGTCGAGATCACCGGCGAGCGGGCCGAGACCGATCCTAAGGTCTTCACGGCGATCCATATCGATTACCGGGTCAAGGGCCGCAATCTGGCTCCCGCCAAGGTCGAGCGGGCCATTCAGCTCTCCAAGGAGAAGTACTGCTCAGCCTCGATCATGCTCGGCGCGGTCGCCAAGATCACTCACGACTGGTCGGTCATCGACGAGACCACCACGCAAGCGTGAGCTGCGCGCGTCCACGGGCTTCGGAGCGGAGAAGGGGCGGGCCCGTCTCTCCCGAAGGGTTGCGGGTGATCGTCGCACGTAGACCTAATCTCCATTCCGCGCGGTTCGGCGCAGGATTATGATTCATTCCGAAGACCCAGCGCTTTCGCTCGCTGGCGCATCACGCGGAAAAAGCTGACCCGGTTCTCCGTTCGCGACGATGCGCTCTTCACGCGAGTGGAGCACCGTGCGGAAGCGCCGGGTTCGCGATCAGCCGGTCCGCGTTGCATTGCCCTTCCGGGCGGGACGATATCCCGGCGGATCTCCGGCTGAAGATGGAGGAACGCACAATGGCCCGCAATCCGATGACCCCGTTCCGTCCTGGCGGCGGAATGCTCCCAGCCGATCCCTTTCTGTCGCTGCATCGCGAGATGAATCGCCTCTTCGACGACGTCTTCCGCGGCACCGGCCTTCCCGCCCCGACCGGTGGGCAGGGCGATGTCGGCAACTTCGTCAATGCCACAATGAACGTGTCGGAAACCGACAAGGAAATCCGTGTCACCGCCGAACTGCCGGGCGTCAACGAACAGGATATCGACGTGAGCCTCGACGACGACGTGCTCACCATCCGGGGCGAGAAAAAGTTCGAGCGCAAGGACGACAAGGAAAATTTCCACTTCATCGAGCGCTCCTACGGCACGTTTCAGCGCTCGTTGCGTCTGCCCTATCCAGTCAAGCCGGAGCAGGTGCAAGCAAGCTTCGAGAATGGCGTCCTCACCGTCACGGTCCCGAAGACCGAGCGGCAGGAGCGCTCCCGGCGAATCCAGGTTCAAGGACGGGGTGCGGCCGGTCAGGTCGCAGCCGGCGGAGGGACGGAAAAAAGGCCAACGGCCGGAGCGGATCAGTCTCAGGACACAAAATCGGGCTGAGGGCGGTGCCCAGAAGGTTCCGGCGCTCCATTTCTGGATAGGGCGCACGGAGCCGGTGTGTCGGCACGCCCCAGAATAGGCGGAACGGACGGCATGGGGAGATTGTGTCATGCCCAAGATGAAGGTCGCCATGTTCGTCGAGCCCGGACGCATCGTTCTCGACGAGAAGCCGATTCCCGATGTGGGGCCGCTCGACGCCCTTGTCCGGATCACCACCACGACGATCTGCGGCACTGACGTGCACATTCTCAAGGGTGAGTACCCGGTCGCCCGGGGCCTCACCATCGGCCACGAGCCGGTCGGCGTGATCGAGAAGCTGGGATCGGCCGTGCAGGGCTACCGCGAGGGTCAGCGCGTCATCGCCGGCGCGATCACCCCGAGCGGACACAGCGAGGCCTGCCTGTGCGGCTGCCATTCGCAGGACGGGGCGGGCACGAAGCACGGCTGGAAGCCGATGGGCGGCTGGAAGTTCGGCAACACCATCGACGGATGTCAGGCCGAGTACGTGCGGGTTCCCGATGCCATGGCGAACCTGGCCCCCGTGCCGGACGGGCTGACCGACGAGCAGGTGCTCATGTGCCCGGACATCCTGTCCACCGGCTTCTCGGGCGCCGAGAGCGGCCGTATCCGCATCGGCGATGTGGTGGCCGTGTTCGCTCAAGGCCCGATCGGGCTGTGCGCCACCGCGGGCGCCCGGCTGATGGGGGCGACGACGATCTTCGCCGTCGAAAGCGTGCCCGCGCGCATGGAGGTGGCGCGCCGGATGGGCGCCGATCACGTGATCGACTTCACGAAGGCCGATCCCGTCGAGGAGATCAGGCGTCTCACCGATGGGCGAGGGGTCGATGTCTCGATCGAGGCTCTCGGGCGCCAGGAGACCTTCGAAGCCGCTTTGCGCGTGCTCCGTCCCGGCGGAACGCTGTCGTCTCTGGGCGTCTATTCCAGCGATCTCAGAATCCCGCTCGACGGGTTCCTCGCAGGGCTGGGCGACCACACCATCCGCACGACGCTATGCCCGGGTGGGAAGGAGCGCATGCGGCGTCTCATCGGAGCGGTTGCCTCGGGGCGGGTCGATACGCGCCCGCTCGTGACGCACCGGTTCAAGCTAGACCAGATCGAGGAGGCATATGACCTGTTCGCCCACCAGCGGGACGGGGTTCTGAAAGTGGCGATCACGCCATAGGGCGCATCGCGCAATATGCCGTCCGGCTCATTCAGACACATGCAAACGCCTGCGACAGACGGAATGGAGGCGGCGGATGGACGAGGATATGAGGCAGAAGATCCTGACGCTGTTGGATCAGCATCGGATCATGACGGTCGCCACTCTCAGGCCCGACGGGTGGCCGCAGGCGACGACCGTCGGATACGCCAACGAGGGCCTCGCTCTCTACTTCCTGTGTGGCCCGAACAGCCAGAAGGCGACAAACCTGGCGCAGGATGACCGGGTGTCCCTGACGATCGACCACGATACGCCGGACATCATGGCGATCACCGGCCTGTCCATGGCAGGACATGCGCAGGCGGTGACCGACGTGGCCGAGATGCGCAAGGTGATGCAGATGCTTGTGCGCAAGTATCCGGAGCAGGCGGCGCTCCCGGGACCGATGCCGGGTCCGGAGGAGGTGCGCATCTTCCGCGTGACGCCCACCGTCATCTCCGTTCTCGACTATTCCAAGGGCTTCGGGCACAGCGAACTGGTCACCGCCCTGGGAGATTCCCCAGATATTGTCCAGGAGGCGGATGAGGAGTCCTTCCCGGCGAGCGATCCACCCGCGTGGACGCGGACGACGATCCGATAAGGCGCCTTGGTTTAGGAGAGGGGCGTCACCGGTGCCGCGAGGTCCACCAGGCCCTGGATCAGCATGACCGTGCCGAGGACACCCACGAGGCCGGCCGAGGCCAGGGGCAGGCGCCGGAGCAGGCGGTCCGACAGGCTGATCCGCTTCGAGGCA